>NZ_CP051428.1:4247500-4270000 GCF_012676905.1 Paenibacillus albicereus
CATTCCTATTTGCGCAACCCTTTTTTCAAAAAAAGATGAAAAAGATGAAAAGGCTCCGGCGCAGCCCGCCGGAGCCTTTCGTCATCACGACACCTTGACGCCCAGACCTTCGCCGGCCTGGAGCTGATACATGGCGTAGTATTTGCCCCCATGATCCATCAGCTGCTCGTGATTGCCCCGCTCGACGATGACGCCGCGGTCGAGCACGAGAATCTGATCCGCCGCGCGGATCGTAGAGAGGCGATGGGCGATGACGAACGTCGTGCGTCCCTGGCTCAGCACATCCAGCGCCCGCTGGATGATCGACTCCGTCTCGGTGTCGATGCTGGCCGTCGCCTCGTCCAGAATCAGGATCGCCGGATCGTAGGCAAGCGCACGGGCGAAGGAGATGAGCTGCCGCTGTCCTGCGGACAGCGTGCTCCCCTTTTCAATGACCGGCTCGTCGATGCCCTGAGGGAAGCGCATGAACATCTCGTACGCTCCGACATCCTTCAGCGCCTGCACGACCTTCTCGCGGGAAATGGCCGGATTGCCCAGGCTGACGTTGGAGGCGATCGTGCCGGTGAACAGGAACGGATCCTGCAGCACGATGCCCATGTGCTGGCGCAGCTGCTGCTTCGGAATGTCCCGCACGTCGATCCCGTCGACGGTAATTCGTCCCTGCTCGATATCGTAGAAGCGGAAGAGCAGGTTCAGGATGGAGCTCTTGCCTGAGCCCGTATGGCCGACCAGAGCGACCGTCTCGCCCTGGCGGGCGGCAAAGGAGATGTCCTTGAGCACGTAGTCATCGTTCTTGTAGGCGAACGTGACGCCGTCGAACGCCACCTCGCCCTTGTAGCGCGGCATCTTGCCCTCGTCGACGTCGACTCCTGGCTCGTCGAGCAGCTCGAAGACGCGTCCGGCGGAAACCCGCGCCGTCTCCAGATTCGTCAGCTGGTTGACGATGCCGACGATGGGCTGGAACATGCGGTTCATATAATCGATGAAGGCGTACATGACGCCGACGGTGACCAGCTTGCCGAGATCATCTCCCCAGAACATCCAGAGCGCGATCAGGAAGACGATGTTGCGGATGACGTTGACGAGGTTGTGCGAGGTCCACGCATCCACTTTCAGCAGCTTGATTTTATAGGAGAAGAACTCGTCGTTCATCTCTTGGAACTCCTCGGCCGTCTTGCGCTGGCGGCGGAACGCGCGGATGATGCTCATCCCTTGAATCGATTCGTTGATCATCGCGTTGATGTCGCTCAGCTTGGCGCGGATGATGCTGTTGTACCGCCCCGCCACGCGCCGGTAGAAGTAGATCCACAAGATTAGAATGGGAATCATCGGCAAGGCGAACAGAGCCATCGTCGGACTGAGGACGAACAGCGCTCCGAGAATCGCCGCCATATAGATGATGCCGCTGAAGAAGTTCGCCAGCACCGCGACGAAAAGCTCGCGCACCGCTTCGGTGTCGTTGGTGATCCGGGAGACGACCTTGCCTGCCGGCAGGTTGTCGAAATAATTCACCGGCAAGCGCTGTGTATGGGCGAACACGTCCTCGCGCATGCGCTGCACGATCCGGTTGGCCGTCGTCTGCAGCATGAGCTTCTGCCCGTAGGTGAAGAACGCCGCGACGACGAGAAGGCCGAAGTAGGCGGCGGCCAGCTGGAGCAGCGGACGGATCTCCGGCTTGTAGAAGGCGTACACCTGCTCCCGGCTCATCGCCTCGACCGGCATTTCGATGGAGCCCGCGCCTGCCTTGACGGTCAGCACGCCGTCCGCGACTGCGGCGTCGCTGCCTTCCGGCAAGGCAGCCGGATAAGGGTAGAAGCTCATCCCCTCCTGCACGATGGACAGGCGGCCTGCCCCGCCTTCTCCCGGCTCCAGCCGGTCGATCCGCTTGTAGGAAGTGCCGCCGTACTCGACGGAATCCTTTGTCCCTGGCTCGACCTCGACCCAGGTGCGCTCGATGCCGAGGATGTTGTTGTCGATCATCCGCTTCGCCAGCAGCGGGCCGACCATCTCGGCGCACACCGCCAGCGCCAGCAGGACGAGAGCGATCAAGATAGGTTTCTTATAGAATAATGCATATCGGAGCAGCCGCTTCCCCGTTCCGGGACTCGCTGTCGTCGTTTCCGTCACGCTCGATCACCTTCTTTGCTTCGAACTGAATTGCCTTTCCTGGCCTGATCGGCCGTCCGCCGGTCAGGACTCCACATACGCCTCCAACTGCTGGCGGTCATACTGCTCCCGATACCAGCCGCCTTGCTGCAGCAGCTCCTCGTGCGTGCCGCGCTGCACGATGCGTCCGTCGTCAAGGACGAGAATGAGCTCCGCGTGCTGCACGGCCGACAGGCGATGCGTCGTGATGATCGTCGTCTTGCCCGCTCGCTCCGTACGGATGCCTTCGATGATCTCCGCCTCGGTCTTGGCGTCGACCGCCGACAGCGCGTCGTCGAGCAGCAGAATCTCCGGATCGGCGATGAGCGCCCGGGCGATGCTCACCCGCTGCTTCTGTCCGCCGGATAGAGCGACGCCTTTTTCCCCGACAAGCGTCTCCAGCCCTTCCGGCAGGAACAGGATGTCCTTGGCGAACGACGCCCGGACGAGCGCGCGCTCCAGGTCTTCCCCGGTCGCATGCTCGCTGCCGAACAGAATGTTCTCGCGGATCGAGCGGGAGAACAGGACCGGCTGCTGAGGCACGTAGCCGAACCAGCCGTGCAAGCGGTCAAGCGGCAGCCTGTCGATCGCCACGCCGCCGATCGTCAGCTCACCGCTGCCGACCGGGTACTCGCGGATCAGCTGCTTGAGCAGCGTCGTCTTGCCGCTGCCCGTACGTCCGACGATGCCGAGCGTCGCTCCCTGCGGCAGCGAAAAGCTGATGCCGCTCAGGTTGTCTTCCGGCGAGGACGGGTAGCGGAACGTATAGTCGTTCAGCACGATCGCTCCCGGCGCCTCCAGCTCCGACAGCTCGCCTTCGTCCTGCACGTCCGCCCTGGCCCCGAGCGTCTCCTCGACCCGGTCGAGGGAAGCGTTGCCTCGCTGAAGCATGTTGATGAGCTCGCCGATGGCGAACATCGGCCAAATCAGCATGCCGAGGAAAATGTTGAACGAAATCAAATCGCCGAGCGTGATCTCGCCTTGAAACACGAGCACGCCGCCGTAAACCAGGCCGATGATGTAGCTGAGGCCGACGAGAATCTTGTTGACGGGCTCGAACAAAGCATCGATCTTGGCGACCGCGATGTTGCGCGATAGCACCTCGCTCGTCTTGGCGTGGAACCGCTCGCGGTCCGCCGCTTCCTGCACGTAGGCGCGGACGACGCGCACGCCGGACACGGACTCCAGCACCTCGTCGTTCAGCTCGCCGAACGCGTCCTGAGCTTTCATGAAGCGCTCGTGGATCAGCTTCCCGAAAATGCCCATGACGATCGCGATGATCGGCAAAGGCAGCAGCGCCGCCAGCGTCAGCTTCCAGCTGATGAGCACCGCCATCATGAAGAGGATCGTCAGCATGAACGCCGTCGAGTCGATCAGCGTCAGGATGCCGAAGCCCGCCGTCACCGAGACCGCCCACAGATCGTTCGTAGAGCGAGCCATCAGGTCCCCGGTGCGGTTGCGTTCGTAGAACGTCGGAGTCATCTTGAGGAAGTGTCCCATCAGCTTGCCCCGCAGCAGCCGCTCCAGCACGTTCGCCCCGCCGAACAGGCGGGACATCCAGATGTAGGTGACGAAGTAGCTCGTCACCGTGATCGCGATCCAGCCCGCGACGATCAGGAAAAACCTGTCGTTCGAGAGCGTGCCTTGGCTGATGCCGTCGACCGTGTAGCCGAGAAGCTTCGGGGGAAGCACCTCGACCAGGCCGACCAGCACCAGCAGCGTGATTGCGATCGTATACCGTTTCCATTCGAGCCGGAAAAACCAGCCCAGCTTGCCTATGACGCTGAACAAAATCCCACCTCGTCTTTCGGGCGGCCGCCTCGGAAGAGGGCCGCCGGTTTCATCGTTTTGTCGATTCGGGTCATCCATGCCGAAAAAAAGACGCATCGCCCGTAAGCGATGCGCCTTGAGCCCGGCGGCCGCGGGTCCGCCTCCGTCCGGGGGGACGAACGATGCGGAACACGGCGGCCGGACTTAATGGAAGCGCACGGTCACAGGAACGTAACCGCGCGCAAGGATGATCGGAGGATCCTCATTGTGCCGCAGGATTACGCTTCAAGCCAAGTTCAACGGGCTGATGGCGATCGGTCGTCGTTAGCATCGTAATCCTCCTCGGAATGGGTTTCGCTAAGCCCCGCCGACTTGCAGCAGCAGCTCGCTTTGCCAATGTATCACCGCCTCGCGGCTTCCGTCAATGCCCGGATCGCTGCCAGTTTGGCTATAGCCGTTTGTTACCCGGAGGTCACGTTGCCCGCATACAGATTGCCGGCCGGATACCGCACATTGCCGGAGGCGAAGGCCTGCGTATCGCGGGTCGCGTTGACGACATATCCGGCCGAGCCGTCCAGATAAGCCGTATTGCCGGCGAAGCGGTTGTTCACGCCCCAGCCGGCCACGATGCTGTGGAGCTGGAAGGCGTCGGCGATCGCGGCGTTGCCGTTGCGATAGGCGGTATTCCCCCGGATGACGGCATCATTGCCCTTGACGTCGATGAAGCTGTCCGCATAATTGGCCCCGCTGATGCCCGTGCCGTCGAAGATGCAGTTCTCCACGATGGTGCGCAACGTCCTCTCCTTGATGTCGACGTGCTCCGCGCGGATATTCGGGCCGAAGCGGACGCCGGAGATAACCGTGTCGTGCACGTTCTGGTCATAACTGGCCCCTTCGGCCGATCCGACATAGACGCCCTCCCCGTAGCCCGGGCCGCTCAGGCCGGTATCGTGGATCCAGGAGCTCTCGATGCGGCCGCGCTTGCTGCCGTCGCGGAAATGGACTGCCTCGTAGCCGGTGCCGTACACTTCTACGTCGGAGAGGACGCTATCGTCGGAACGGTCGAGGATGATGCCCTTCTGGGCGTTGGTGAACTTGAGCGAACGGATGATCCAGCGGCTGCCTCCCTTGAGGTTGAACGCATAGCCCGAAGAGGCGGAATAGCCGGACAGCACCGCCTGCCTCGCAGGGTCGGCGCTCGTCAGCTCGATCGGCCGCTCCGCCGTGCCGGAGACGGCACTGGAAAAAGAGCCTGTGTACGTGCCTGGAGCCAGTTCGATGCGATCGCCAGGCTGGACGTCCTTGAGCGCTCGGCTCAGGCAAGAAGCCGTCGCGCAGGAGACGACGCGCAGCGGAGCCGGGGCCGCGGTCAGCGCCGAGGGCGCCGTCCGAATCTCGTTCGCGGCATGGACGGCGGGGGCTGCGATGGGGGCAGGCAGCGTCGCGACAAGCGAGAGCAGCAGGAAGCCTTTCAAGCTCTTTTTTCCTATAGCAGGCCGTACGATTCGGGTCATCATCCTCATCCTCTCTGCATGTAGACTCCCTTCTACTATGTCAGGCGGCAGAGCCGTGCGGAAGGGAGGCGATCACACTGCAGGAGGGGGAATATTCTCTAGTTGGGAGCCCTATCGGCGCCAAGACGCTCCCGGGAACGATGGCTCCCCCTGCCGACAGGCTCATGGCTGCCGGCTTTGGCTAGATACACGCGCGGCATGTTGACGTAGATGCTTTCGGATCGTCCCGGCTCGACCAGATAAGTCTCATGGAATACGCCGACCGCCCCCTCGGTTCCGACAGCCCGATTGAACCTCTGCCATGCCTCCAGATGCTGGCCATGACGCGCATATCGCTCCAGCTGCTCATAGGTTCGCCAGTATTGGATCGTCGTCACGCCGCGGGAGCCGAGTTCCTTCTTTATTTATTAATAAATAAGTAGATGGGCGAAAGAAAAGCCGCATTGCTGCGGCTGAGGCTCAGCCTTCTTCCGAAAGCAGCGGCCTCATGCATGCGAGCATCCTGTCCTGCAAGCCCAGCAGCTCCGCGAGCGCGGTCACCAGGCCCATGCCGAGGAAGGAGATCGTCTTGAACTCCGGATCCGGCAAGCCGGCTAGGCGGAACCGTCCTTCGATGCGCTCATGGATGCGGGCGAACTCCTCGCTCACGAAGCGACGAATGGGCGGATCCGAGATCGAGTGGGCCGTCATGCACAGGAGCACCTCGTTGCGGCAGCCGCTGGCGAGCAGGCGATAGAATGCCCCGCCCATCGCGGCTTCAAGCTCCTCCGCAGGGGCTTCCACCTCGGCGAAGGCCGACTTGATCCGATCCGCCGCGCGCTCGAGGACAGCTAGATAGAGCGCTTCTTTGGACTTGAAAAAATGGAATACATAAGGCTGCGTCACGCCGACCGCGCGGGCGACATCCGCCGTCGTCGTCTTGTAATAGCCCTGCTCCGCGAATAAAGCTGCCGCCGCGTCCAGAATCTGCTGCCGTCGGTCTCCCGTTTCTCCTTTTGCTGATGCCATGCTTCTCTCCTTTTATTTATTGATTAATAAATAACCGATTTTGACTCGATTGTCAAACGGCGAAGCGGCTGCGCGGGGCCTGAACTAAAAAAGCCCGCATCCTTAGGATACGGGCTGGCATGCGGCGGAGCAAGCCGACGTCAGTGCATCGGACCTTGAAGGCCGCCTTCCGGATCGCTGACCTTGACCCGCTTGATGAAGAAGGAAAGCACGAGTCCGAGCGCGGCGAACGCGATCGTCATCCAAAACGCGCCCTGCACGCCTTGCGTCATCGCTTGCGGCAGCTTGCCGAGATAGTCCGCCGGCGCGATGCCGTTGTCGGCATAGTACGCTTTTTGGCCTGCGCTCAGGATGCTGATCGCCAGCGCGGTCCCGATCGCTCCCGCCACCTGCTGGAGCGTGTTCATGATCGCGGTGCCGTCGGGATACAGCTCGCGCGGCAGCTGGTTGAGGCCATTCGTCTGGGCGGGCATCATAATCATCGAGATGCCGATGAACAGCAGCGAGTGCAGGACGATGATCTCGCCCTTGGACGTCGTCGGCTCGATGCCCGTCATGAGCCACAGGATGACGATGACGAGCACCAGGCCCGGGATGACGAGCCAGCGTGGCCCGTATTTGTCGAACAAGCGGCCCATGATGGGCGACATCAGGCCGTTGACGAGCCCACCCGGCAGCATCAGCAGGCCGGCGGCGAGCGGCAGCAGCCCCATGCCCGTCTGCAAATAGATCGGCAGCAGCATCACGGTGGAGAGGATGATCATCATCGAGACGAAAATGATCAGCGTCCCCATCGTGAACATCGGATAGCGGAACGCGCGCAGATTCATCATCGGCTGCTTCATGCGCAGCTGGCGGAGGATGAACAGCAGCAGGCCGGCCGCGCCGAGCGCGATGCCGATGATGACCTTGGGGCTGCTCCAGCCATGGTCGCCTTCGCCGGCGCTGCTGAAGCCGTAGACGATGCCGCCGAAGCCGATGCTCGAGAGCACGATGGAAAGCACGTCGATGCGCGGACGGGTCAGCTCGGACACGTTGCGCATGAAGACGACGCCGAAGATCAGCGCGAATACGAGCAGCGGCAACGCCGTCCAGAAAATCGTCCGCCAGGAGGCGTACTCCAGGAACAGGCCGGCGATCGCCGGTCCGACGGCTGGCGCGAACATGATGACGAGGCCCATGATGCCCATCGCGGTCCCGCGGCGGTGCGGCGGAATGATGACGAGCACCGTGTTGAACATGAGCGGCAGCAGCAAGCCCGTGCCGACCGCCTGGATCAGGCGGGCGACGAGCAGCACCTCGAAGCCCGGCGCCAGCGCGGCGAGCAGCGTGCCGACGATGGAAAACGAAAGCGACGCGATGAACAGCTGGCGCGTCGTGAACCATTGGAGCAGCAGTCCCGAGACCGGAACGAGAATCGCGAGCACGAGCAGGAAGCCGGTCGTCAGCCATTGAATGGTCGCCGGCTCCACGTTGAATAGGGCCATCAGCTCGGTGATGGCGATGTTCAGCGCGGTCTCGCTGAACATGCCGATGAAGCCGCTGATAAGCAGCGCGGCCATGATCGGCACGACTTTGAATTGCGGCGCTTCTTCCTGCGGGGAAGCGGCGGCCGACAGCGTTTGTTCCACAGTGGTCCCCTCCTAGGCTTTTTCAGCCTTTATCTAGTCTGATCCGTCCAGCCGCATCGGAGACCGGAAGGTCCCTTTCATCTAACCATATCGATCTGGCCAGGGCAATTATTGATTTCATTAAATCCGTTCTCTACCGGAAAAAAGAAATGGAAAAGCAGGGAGGGGCATCCCCCTCCCTGCTTCATGTTCCGTCGGCGCCTCTTCAATCGATGCGTTCGGAGTAGGCAGCGGCATCCAGAAGGGCCGTTACGAGCTCGGACGCGTCGGCGTCCGTCTCGATCTCGAGCATCCAGCCGCCGTCGTAAGGCTCCGAGTTGACGAGCTCAGGCGAATCCGCAAGCGCTTCGTTGACCTTGGCCACGATGCCGCCGACCGGCGCGTACAGATCCGATACCGTCTTGACCGACTCGATCGTGCCGAGAGGCTGCCCCGCCTCCACGCGATCGCCCGGACGGGGCAGCTCGACAAAGACGATATCGCCGAGCTGATGCTGCGCATGGTCGGTAATGCCGATCCGAACGGCATGCTCTCCCGCTGCAAGTGCCCATTCATGCTCCTCCGTGTAGCCCAAGCCCTGACGAATCTCACTCACTGGACGCTCATCCCTTCTCCTCGGCCTCAAGGGGCCGTTATGCGGCATAGCGTAAACGATGGGCAGGAAGCCTGTCAATCTCAACCAAGAAATGAGCGGATGGTTATTGACACCGAGTTGTCCCATCCGGCAAACTGGAAAGGATCGTAAATAGCGGATGAACGCAGCGGGAGAGATCGCCGGCAGTGCAAGGCGGCGCCGAAGGAGTAACCTTGACCTAGCGCGAGGGAATCTCTCAGGCAAAAGGACCTCTGCGGGACGCGGCTCTGGAGAGAACGAGCGCCTTCTTCGCGGCCGGCAATGGCCGGCGGGCGACCGTCACCAAAGGGGAAACTTGCCGCCTGGCATGCCGAAGCGATTCGGCTGCGCTGGCGTCGGGGCAACTCTCAGGTACAAAGGACAGAGCGGAAAACGAGTCGGCAGGCATGTCTTCGGACAGTCAGGCCGCGTTTTCCGCCCTGTCCTTTTTTGCCGTACGAAGGATCCGCCGCACGACTTCAATCGCGAGGAGGAACATCCGATGGCCAACCTGCGCACGACTCCGCTCCGCCCTGTCTATGCCGAGACCGGCGAGCCGCGCTGCATCGACTTCGGGGGCTGGGAGCTGCCGGTGCAGTTCAGCGGCATCATCCGGGAACATGAGGCCGTCCGCCAGCGGGCCGGCCTGTTCGACGTGTCCCATATGGGCGAATTCCTCGTCACCGGCCAGTTCGCCGCCGACTTCCTGCAGACGGTCACGACCAACGACATCCGCCGGCTGCAGGACGGGGAGGCTCAGTACACGCTCCTCTGCTACCCGAACGGAGGCGTCGTCGACGACCTGCTCGTCTACCGCATCTCCGAGGATCAGTATCTGCTCGTCGTCAATGCCTCCAACATCGAGAAGGATCTCGACTGGCTGCTCGAGCATCTGATCGGCGACGTGACGGTCGAGGACCGTTCGGACGCCACCTCCCTGATCGCCCTGCAAGGACCGCTCGCCGCTGAAATCCTCGCCCGCTGCACCGACGCTCCGTTCGCCGGATTGAAGCCGTTCCGCTTCCTGCGGGAAGCGGAGGTGTGCGGCGTCAAGACGCTGCTCTCGCGCACCGGCTATACCGGAGAGGACGGCTTCGAGCTGTATGCCGACTCCGGCGATGCCCCACGCCTATGGCGCGGTCTGCTGGCGGCCGGAGCGCCGCTCGGCCTGGAGCCGGCCGGGCTCGGCGCTCGCGACACGCTGCGGCTCGAAGCCAAGCTCGCGCTGTACGGCCAGGAGCTGTCGGCCGACATCACGCCGCTCGAAGCCGGGCTCAGCCCATTCGTCAAGCTGGACGGAGAGCCGTTCATCGGCCGCGACGCGCTGCTGGCGCAAAAAGCTGCCGGCGCTCCACGCCGCCTCGTCGGCATCGAGCTGCTGGAGCGCGGCGTTCCGCGCTCTCATTATCCCGTGTACAGCGGCGAGACGCGCATCGGAGAGATCACCTCCGGCACGCAGTCTCCGACGCTGAAGCGCAGCCTCGGGCTGGCGCTGATCCAGGCCGAATACGCTGCGATCGGCACCGAGCTCGAGGTCGAGATCCGCGGCAAGCGGCTGAAGGCCGCCGTCGTACCCGCCCCGTTTTACCGAAGAACCGCGCCGCCGGCCCGAACCGACAAGGAGTGAGCTCACGATGACCCGTCCGCACCGCTACATCCCGATGACCGAGCAGGATCAGAACGAGATGCTGGAGACGATCGGCGTCGCGTCGGTCGAGGACTTGTTCCGAGACATCCCCGCCCCCATCCGCTACGCCGGAACGCTGCCGATGTCCGGCGCGCTCGACGAATGGTCGCTGATGCGCCATCTCAAGCAGCTCGCCGGTCGCAATGCCGATGCCGACACGAACGCAAGCTTCCTCGGCGCCGGGCTGTACGACCACCATATCCCGGCCGTGCTTCCACATCTGGCCGGACGCTCCGAATTCTACACCGCCTATACGCCCTACCAGCCGGAGATCAGCCAAGGCGAGCTGCAGGCGATCTTCGAGTTCCAGTCGTATATCTGCGAGCTGACCGGCATGGCCGTCGCCAACGCCAGCATGTACGACGGCGCGACCGCGCTGGCCGAGGCAGCCGCGCTCGCCTCCGCCCACACCCGCCGCAAGCGCGTCGTCGTCTCGCGGGCCGTGCATCCCGAAGCGCGCGAGATTCTGCGCACGACCGCCCGCGGCATCGGGCTCGACATCGTCGAGGTCGGACTGCGGGACGGCCTGACCGATGCCGAGGCGCTCGCCGCTGCCGTCGACGATTCGACCGCGGCCGTGCTCGTGCAGTCGCCGAGCTTCCTCGGCACGGTCGAGGATCTCGCCGCGCTCGTCTCGCTCGCCCATGGGGCAGGCGCGCTGTTCGTCGTCAGCGCCAATCCGCTCTCGCTGGGCCTGCTGGAGGCGCCGGGCGCGCTCGGCGCGGACATCGTCGTCGGCGACGCGCAGCCGCTCGGCATCCCGAGCTCGCTCGGCGGCCCGACGTGCGGCTACTTCGCCGTCGCCGAACCGCTCATGCGCCAGATGCCGGGGCGCATCGTCGGCCAGACCGTAGATCGGGACGGCAAGCGCGGGTTCGTCTTGACGCTGCAGGCGCGGGAGCAGCATATCCGCCGCGAGAAAGCGACGAGCAACATCTGCTCCAACCAAGCGCTGCTCGCGCTGTGCGCCAGCATCTACCTGAGCGTCATGGGCAAGACCGGCTTCCGCAGGACGGCGGAGCTGAACCTGCGCAAGGCGCGGTACGCAGCCCGAGCGCTGGAGGGGCTGGAAGGGTTTTCTCTCCCTTTCCACGATACGCCTACCTTCAACGAATTCGTCGTGAAGCTTCCCGAAGGAACCGACCTGAGCCGGCTCGATCTCGCGCTGCTGGAGGAAGGCTTCCTCGGAGGCTATGATCTCGGCCGGTCGTATCCGGAGCTGGCGGGGCATATGCTCGTCGCCGTCACTGAGAAGCGGACGCGCGAGGAGATCGACGCGTTCGCCGCCGCGCTGGACCGGATGACCCGAAAGGAGGCGCTCGCATGAGCCACCTGAACCCGACCCCCGAACGGCTGGCCGAGCTGCGGCTCGCCGGCTCCGCTGACGTGAAGCCCGAAAAAGCGCTCATCTTCGAGATGAGCCGCGAGGGACGCGAGGCTTTCTCGCTGCCGCCTTGCGACGTGCCGGAGGACGAGGAGCTGGCCGAGCTGCTGCCGGGCGGCCGGCTCCGCCAGCGCGACGCTTCGCTGCCGGAGGTGTACGAGGTCGACGTCGTCCGCCATTACACCGAGCTTTCCCGGCGCAATTTCGGCGTGGACAACGGCTTCTATCCGCTCGGCTCCTGCACGATGAAGTACAATCCGAAGATCAACGAGGACGCGGCCAAGCTGCCCGGCTTCGCACGCATCCACCCGTATCAGCCGGAGGAGAGCATCCAGGGGGCGCTCGAACTGCTCCATACGCTCCAGGACGATCTCGCTGCGCTGACCGGCATGGACTTCGTCACGCTGCAGCCCGCCGCCGGCGCCCATGGCGAATGGACCGGCCTCATGATGATCCGCGCCTATCACGAGAGCCGGGGCGAGTCGCGCTCCAAGGTCATCGTCCCGGATTCCTCCCACGGCACGAACCCCGCCAGCGCCACGACCGCGGGACTGGAGACGGTGACGATCAAGTCGGGCGCGGACGGCCTCGTCGATCTGGACGCGCTGCGCGCCGCCGTCGGCCCGGACACGGCCGCGCTCATGCTGACGAACCCGAGCACGCTCGGGCTGTTCGAGGCGCAGATCGTCGAGATCGCCGCCATCGTGCATGAAGCCGGCGGCCTGCTCTACTACGACGGCGCCAACTCCAACGCCATCATGGGCATCGCCCGTCCCGGCGACATGGGCTTCGACGTCGTGCATCTCAACCTGCACAAGACGATGAGCACGCCCCACGGCGGCGGGGGCCCGGGAGCGGGGCCGGTCGGCGTCAAGGCGCATCTCGTTCCGTTCCTGCCGAAGCCGGTCGTCGCCAAGCGCGAGGACGGCCGCTATTTCTTCGACTTCGACCGCCCGCAGTCGATCGGCCGGGTCAAGTCGTATTACGGCAACTTCGGCATCCTCGTCCGCGCCTACACGTACATCCGCTCCTATGGCCCGGAAGGGCTGAGGCAGGTGAGCGAATGCGCGGTGCTGAACGCCAACTACATGATGGCTCGCCTCGCGGAGGGGTACGAAATCCCGTATCCCGGCGTCTGCAAGCATGAGTTCGTCCTGTCGGGACGAGGACTCAAGGCATACGGCGTGCGCACGCTCGACGTCGCCAAGCGGCTGCTCGACTTCGGCTACCATCCGCCGACGATCTACTTCCCGCTCAACGTGGAGGAGTGCATCATGATCGAGCCGACCGAGACGGAGAGCAAAGAGACGCTCGACGGCTTCATCGACGCCATGCTGCGCATCGCCCGCGAGGCGCGCGAGACGCCGGAGCTCGTTATCAACGCCCCGTATACGACCGTCATGCGGAGGCTCGACGAGACGCTGGCCGCGCGCAAGCCGGTGCTAGGCTGCTCCTGCTGAAAAAAGCTTCTCCGGGAGGAATTCTCCTGGAGAAGCTTTTTTGTCGATGCGGCGGCGGGACTCCCCTCGACAAGGGGGGCGATCCGACCGGCATCTCGATTCCCGTCCGCAGCTGCCGCTCAGCGGGAGCCCGTCAGCTCCAGCATCGCCTCGATGATTGCCGGCCAATCATCCGGATGGATTTCATGCCCTGCGCCTTCGAGCGGCAGCAGCCTGGCCTTGGAGAGCCCCTGCTGGAGCGCCAGCCCATGCGCGTACGGAAGGACGGGATCCTCCGTTCCGTGAACGATCAAGGCAGGCTGCTTGATGTCTTCGGTGCGCGCTGCATCCTCCTCGCCCCCGCCCAGCAGCATATGATTGCCCATGCTCGCGAGAGATTCGGCATGACGGATCTCCTCCCGGACGAGCTCGCGAATCCGGGACTCGTCGAATTTCCTTTGGCTCCCGACGATCAGCCTCCATTTCTCGACGCCGAAATGCTCCGCTGCCCGAGCATCCGACAGATCCAGGGAAGCGGAGCGGGTAAAGAACTCGATTACCTTTTCTTCCATGGGGGGAAGGCCATCCGCGTAATTCGAGCTCGCCAGCAGCGTCAAGGAAAGCACCCTCTCCGGATGCCGGAGAGCCGCCAACTGACTCAGATACCCGCCCAGCGACATGCCTGCCAGATGAGCTTTCTCGATGCCGTAAGCATCAAGGACCCGCATCGCATCATCCGCCATATCCGTTAGAGAGTAGCCCGCCGTTCCAAGCGGCCAGCTCGACGACCTCCCCGTATCCCGGTTGTCATAGCGGATGACGAACCGCCCTCCTGCCGCCAGCCGCTCGCAGAATTCCCGTTCCCACCATACCATCGAGGCTTGCGAGCCCATGATGAGGAGCAGCGCCGCATTCGCAGGATCGCCGAATGATTCCGTTTGCAGCTTCACTTCGTCGGTTTGAATGAGTCTTTCCATATTCATTCCTCCTTTGGCTAGTTCCCTTGTCGTTGTCTCGACCTGGGTGAACTCCAATCCGTGATATGATACAGTTTAGAAATCATTCGATTCTTACGCTCTGCATAGGAAGGAACGTTTTCGCTCATGATCCATAACCGCTTCCCCGGCCTGCTCCTGCTCGACCGCATGGACGACTGGTCCGAGCCGGACGTCCTCTACTCGTTCGCGCTGGACGAGCTGCTCTGCCGGCGCGCCGGAGCGGACGGCGTGCCCGTCCTTCACCTGTGGCGGCATCCTTCCGGCTTCGTGATGGGACCGCGCGACAGCCGCCTGCCGGAGGCCGCGCGCGCTTCCCGCGAGCTGGAGCGGCTCGGCCTCTCGGTCGCCGTACGCAACTCCGGCGGCGCCGCCGTGCCGCTCGACCCCGGCGTCGTCAACGTCTCGCTCATCCTGCCCTTGCAGGGAAAAGCGTCCGCCCGTTTCGAGGACGATTTTCAGCTCATGTACGAGCTGATCGCCTCCGCCCTTGCCGACACCGGCGTGCGAGTGGACAAAGGCGAGATCGCCGGAGCTTATTGTCCGGGCGACTACGACCTCAGCGTCGGCGGACGCAAGTTCTGCGGCATCGCCCAGCGCCGGCTGTCCAAAGCCTACATCATCCAGGCGTTCGTCAACGCCGGCGGCTCCGGCGAGGAGCGCGGCCGCCTCGTCCGCCAGTTCTATGACGCCGCTGCTGGCCCTGGACCGGACGCCACGAGCTACCCGCTCGTGGATGCTTCGGTCATGGGGAGCCTGGAGGAGCTGGCCGATCTATGGCCGGATGCGCCGCGCTTGTTCGCCGAAGGAGCCGCAAGCGCCGCGCTCGGCCTGCGCGCGGAGCAGGAAGCGCACTTGCCGGAGAGCCGGCTGCCCCGGCCCGAAGAGATCCGCGAGCTGGCTGCGGCGATGAGAGCCCGCTACCCGATCGGCCCTGCGAAGTAGCCGCCATGTCATGTCCCTTGTACCATGCTTAGGCAAAAAAACCGACTTTGCCCGAACCGGAAGCCGACAGCCAGCTTCCGTCTTTGGCGTGCTCCATTTCTTGCCGAATGGCCCGAAGCAGAGGCTCTGTCTCCACTTGCCCCTTTTCCTGCCAGTCGAACGCAGCTGCCGCAACCAGCTCCTCCAGCTGCGCGTAGGAGAAGCCCTTGGTCCGGTCGGCCAGCTCTTCGAGCTGCTTCGCGCCGAACAGCAGGCCCCGGCTTTTTCGGCGGAGAAACTCATCCCGGCATTCGCGGCTCGGCTCGGCGACTTCGTACGCCCGATCGATCCGGCCCGGCCTTCCGATCAATGCCGGGTCCACCAGATCGGGATAATTCGTCGTCGCGATCAGATAGATGCCTTCCCTCGTCCGCATCCCGTCCAGCTCGCCTAAAAAGACCGAGCGAAGCTCCGGCCGCAATCCTTCCAGGTCCTCGACGATGAGCAGCATCGGAGCCATCTCCTCCGCGCGGCGGAGCATCTCCCGGATGCTCTCGGTGCTCGTATGCTCCGACAGCTGCCAGCTCATCGCCGGCACGCCCGCCTTGGAGGCGAGCGCCCGCACAAGGCTGGTCTTCCCGTTGCCCGGCTTGCCGTAGAGCAGCACTCCGCGCCGGTAGTTCAATCCGAACTGCTCATAGAATGCTCCCCCCGATTGAAAGAAGGCAGAGACCGAGCGCTCCAGCTCCATCCTCAGCAAATCCTGCACCGGCTCCCATCGCTCCATTCGATGAGGAGCCAGCTCAGCGATCGTCCCCTCATCTCCGTCGCAGCAGAGCAGCAGCTTTCCCGTCATCCGGCTGCGAAGCCGTTCACGGGCATGAGCCAGAAACCGACGCAGCGATTCGTCGCTTTCGGCGAACAGATACGGCTCGAGCGACCGTCCGATTACGCGCGGCATCGGGAGACGGACGAGCGCCACCTTCCACTCCGGGTAGCAGAACAAGTGGTTGTCGAGCGACGGATAGATGCGTATCTCGGCCGACTCGCGCTTGATGCTTCGGCTTTCCATCGTTTCATACACCCGAGCCAGCACCTGCAGCTGTTCGCTATCTTCCGCCAAGTCCTGCTCCAGCAGGCTCCAGTAGAGCTCCAGCTGATCTTCATCCTTGTAGACTGCGAACTCCATTCCATAGCGGCTCTGCAGCAGATCGCGAATCATGCGCAGCAGCTGCCTTTGCTCCTGGCCCGGGGCGGCCGATGCGGATAGGCCGGCGGCACCAGGATCGCCGGCTACGAGCGAGCGCGGCGGGGGCGATCCGGAGAACGCTCTTGAAGCGGTTGCAGCGAATCCGCCTGACGCCGGGATGCGGGCAGGGCTCTCCCCTCCATTCCCGCTGTGAAGATTCCAATCATGTATCATGTCTCATTCTCCTTATCGGTCCTGATGTCGCCGTTCCATTTCCCTCTTGACCGCGCAAAAAAAGCCACGGACTCCGTCCGTGACTTTGGATGCGCCCAGGGCGCCGCATGGCTGCGCAAGGACGATTCGTCCTCGACGCGCCTTCATGCCGCTATCCCTTGCTGCTTTCCCGTCCGTGGAGGCCTCTGAAAATCATGCTCCGACCGTTTCCGACTGCTGTTGCCGCTGCCTTCATCGCCATCTTCATCATTTCCGATCGCCTCCTCTCGTTTGTCGTTACCTGTATTCTAGGCCCGAGCCGCCGTCCGCGTCAATGGAGGGAAGCGGTAGAAAATGGATTAGCCTCTTTTCCCCCTCCAGCTTCCCTACGTTGACGCGTTGCCTTGCCTGCTTCTTATCCCCTTTCGCCAAGGGTATAATAGAACCATCCGATTTGCCTGCGGCAAACCGTCTTACTCAAGGAGGTACATCCCGATGTCTTATAAGACTTACTTCAGCTCCCATCGAGAAGCGCAGCTCGAGGAGCTGATGCAATGGCTGCGCATTCCGAGCATCTCCGCCATCTCCGCCCATGCGGAAGATGTCCAGACTGCGGCGTCCTGGCTTGCCGATACGCTCCGGCGCGGTGGACTCGAGAACGTAGAGATCATGCCTACGGGGGGCCATCCAGTGGTCTACGCCGACTATATCCATGCTCCAGGCAAGCCGACCGTGCTCGTCTACGGCCATTATGACGTACAGCCCGTCGATCCGCTGAACCTGTGGCAAACGCCTCCGTTCGAGCCTCAAATCCGCGAAGGCAAGCTGTACGCCCGCGGCGCGACCGATGACAAGGGGCAGGTATTCATCCACATCAAGGCGATCGAGGCGATCCTGCGCGAAGAAGGAACATTGCCGGTCAACCTCAAGCTATGCCTGGAAGGCGAAGAAGAGATCGGCAGCCCGCATTTGCCTGAGTTCCTGGAGACGCACAAGGACAAGCTCAGCTGCGATGCTGTGCTCGTCTCCGATACATCGCTGCTCGAGCCCGGACGCCCGGCGATCTGCACCGGCTTGCGCGGCCTCTGCTCGATGGAGGTATCCGTCCAGACCGCCAATACGGACCTCCACTCCGGCACGTACGGCGGAGCGGTTCCCAACGCCCTGCACGCGCTCGTCGAGCTGCTTGCTTCCTTGCATGATGCCGATGGCCGCGTAGCGGTCGACGGCTTTTACGAAGGCGTCCCGGAGCTGTCGCCCCTGATGCGCGAAGAGTTCGCCAAGCAAGGAGTCGAAGAGGACAAGATCCGCGACAGCCTCGGTCTGGATGCTCTCTATGGCGAAAAGGGCTACACCTTCGTCGAGCGCGTCGGCGCCCGGCCGACACTGGAACTGAACGGCGTGTACGGAGGCTTCCAGGGCGAAGGCACGAAGACGGTCATCCCGAAAGAAGCGCATGCCAAAATCACTTGCCGCCTGGTCGGGGAACAGGACCCGCAGAAAACGCTCGATCGCATCGAAAAGCATCTGCGCGATCGCGTCCAGTCCGGCGCGCGTCTCAACGTCAAGCAGATCGAGCAGGCCTTTGCGTTCAACATCGATCCGTCCCATCCGATCCTGCAGAAGGCGGCGGATGCTTATGGCCGCGTTTACGGAACCCGCGCCTTGTTCACCAAAGACGGCGGCTCGATTCCGATTATGGCCGCCTTCTCCCGCATGCTGGACGCTCCGGTCGTGCTCATGGGCTTCGGCCTTGACGATGAGAACCTTCATGCCCCGAACGAGCATTTCAATCTCGACAATTTCGACAAAGGGCTGCTCACGGTCGTGGAATTCCTGAAGTCGTTGTAGCAGCTACCCGATCATCTCCATTTCCTTAAACGAAAGAGGCCGTTCAGCAAGGTCGTATAACGACCTTGCTGAACGGCCTTCTTGCATTAGCCGATCGATATCCCTCTTCGTTCCAATTAGAAAAGGCCCTGCCCTTAGGCAAGACCGTTATCAGTTAGGCATGGAGCGGGTGATGGGAATCGAACCCACGCTATCAGCTTGGAAGGCTGAAGTTCTACCATTGAACTACACCCGCAAAAATGGTCGGGATGACACGATTTGAACATGCGACCCCCTGGTCCCAAACCAGGTGCTCTACCAAGCTGAGCTACATCCCGTTGTATAAATGGCGTGCCCGGAGAGATTCGAACTCCCGACCTTTTGATTCGTAGTCAAATGCTCTATCCAGCTGAGCTACGGGCACGTATGGAGCGGAAGACGGGAATCGAACCCGCGACCCTCGCCTTGGCAAGGCGATGCTCTACCGCTGAGCCACTTCCGCAGATGGTGCGGTCAAGAGGACTTGAACCTCCACGTCATTGCTGACACTAGAACCTGAATCTAGCGCGTCTGCCAATTCCGCCATGACCGCATGGTATAAAAGTGAAGCTTGGTTTCGCCTGGCAGGGCGAAAGTGAATGGTGCGGTTGAGAGGACTCGAACCTCCACGGGCGTAAGCCCACTACCCCCTCAAGATAGCGTGTCTGCCATTCCACCACAACCGCATATGAAGTTGAAAAGTGAGCCATGAAGGACTCGAACCTTCGACACCCTGATTAAAAGTCAGGTGCTCTACCAACTGAGCTAATGGCTCTTAATGGCTGGGGATCCAGGGTTCGAACCTGGGAATGACGGAGTCAAAGTCCGTTGCCTTACCGCTTGGCTAATCCCCATCGGGAAATCAATGGGGCGATCGAGGGGAATTGAACCCCCGAATGCCGGAACCACAATCCGGTGCGTTAACCACTTCGCCACGATCGCCATGGATATATCCATGCCGCCGAGAGGACTTGAACCCCCAACCTACTGATTACAAGTCAGTTGCTCTACCAGTTGAGCTACAGCGGCAAAGACTAAATGGCGGAGCTGACGGGATTCGAACCCGCGGTCTCCTGCGTGACAGGCAGGCATGTTAGGCCTCTACACCACAGCTCCATGTTGGTTGCGGGGACAGGATTTGAACCTGTGACCTTCGGGTTATGAGCCCGACGAGCTACCGGACTGCTCCACCCCGCGGTAGTTCAATGGTGGAAGCTGAGGGGATCGAACCCCCGACCCTCTGCTTGTAAGGCAGATGCTCTCCCAGCTGAGCTAAGCTTCCGTAATGGTGACCCGTAGGGGATTCGAACCCCTGTTACCTCCGTGAAAGGGAGGTGTCTTAACCCCTTGACCAACGGGCCTTATGAAGTTGAATAAAGAACGGAGAGAGAGGGATTCGAACCCTCGCACCACTTACGCAGTCTAACCCCTTAGCAGAGGGTCCCCTTGAGCCACTTGGGTATCTCTCCAAATCAAGAAATGTTGCTACGGAGAAGGAGGGATTCGAACCCTCGATACGCGATTAACGTATACACGATTTCCAATCGTGCTCCTTCGACCACTCGGACACTTCTCCTTATGGCTCCCCGAACAGGACTCGAACCTGTGACAACTCGATTAACAGTCGAGTGCTCTACCAACTGAGCTATCAGGGAAAATAAAGCATGGTGGAGCCAAGGAGGATCGAACTCCTGACCTCCTGCTTGCAAGGCAGGCGCTCTCCCAGCTGAGCTATGGCCCCATATGTCGTATGTAAGCCTTGCGTTCTCAAAGCTTGCGCCCTGAAAACTGGATCGAACGAAATGCCGTGCTGACCGGCTGTGTCTTGCTTGAATAGGATAAGCCCTCGACCGATTAGTACTCGTCAGCTGCACGCGTTGCCGCGCTTCCACCTCGAGCCTATCAACCTGGTCGTCTACCAGGGGTCTTACATACTGGGAAATCTCATCTTGAGGGGGGCTTCGCGCTTAGATGCTTTCAGCGCTTATCCCGTCCGTACGTAGCTACCCAGCGGTGCTCCTGGCGGAACAACTGGTACACCAGCGGTACGTCCATCCCGGTCCTCTCGTACTAAGGACAGCTCCTCTCAAATTTCCTGCGCCCACGACAGATAGGGACCGAACTGTCTCACGACGTTCTGAACCCAGCTCGCGTACCGCTTTAATGGGCGAACAGCCCAACCCTTGGGACCTACTTCAGCCCCAGGATGCGATGAGCCGACATCGAGGTGCCAAACCTCCCCGTCGATGTGGACTCTTGGGGGAGATAAGCCTGTTATCCCCAGGGTAGCTTTTATCCGTTGAGCGATGGCCCTTCCATTCGGTACCACCGGATCACTAAGCCCGACTTTCGTCCCTGCTCGACTTGTAGGTCTCGCAGTCAAGCTCCCTTATGCCTTTGCACGCTGCGAATGATTTCCAACCATTCTGAGGGAACCTTTGGGCGCCTCCGTTACATTTTAGGAGGCGACCGCCCCAGTCAAACTGCCCGCCTGACACGGTCCCTGCACCGGTTTCACGGTGCCAGGTTAGAACTCCGATACGATCAGGGTGGTATCCCAACGGCGCCTCCCCCGAAGCTGGCGCTCCGGATTCTTAGGCTCCCACCTATCCTGTACAGATCGTACCAAAGTCCAATATCAAGCTGCAGTAAAGCTCCATGGGGTCTTTCCGTCTTGTCGCGGGTAACCTGCATCTTCACAGGTAGTAAAATTTCACCGGATCTCTCGTTGAGACAGCGCCCAAGTCGTTACGCCATTCGTGCGGGTCAGAATTTACCTGACAAGGAATTTCGCTACCTTAGGACCGTTATAGTTACGGCCGCCGTTTACTGGGGCTTCGGTTCACAGCTTCGGGTTGCCCCTAACCGCTCCCCTTAACCTTCCAGCACCGGGCAGGCGTCAGCCCGTATACTTCGCCTTACGGCTTCGCACAGACCTGTGTTTTTGCTAAACAGTCGCTTGGGCCTTTTCACTGCGGCCCCCTCGGGCTATTCACCCTACCGAGGCACCCCTTCTCCCGAAGTTACGGGGTCATGTTGCCGAGTTCCTTAACGAGAGTTACTCCGCGCGCCTTAGCATGCTCTGCTCGCCTACCTGTGTCGGTTTGCGGTACGGGCACCTTCGCCTGGCTAGAGGCTTTTCTTGGCAGCCGGAGATCATGACCTTCGGTACTATAAGTTTCCCTCCCCATCACAGCCCAGCCGTACGGTTTGCGGATTTGCCAACAAACCAGCCTCACTGCTTGGACGGACACATCCATCGGTCCGCGTCACTACCCTTCTGCGTCACCCCATTGCTCGTAACGGCTTACGGTGGTACAGGAATATCAACCTGTTGTCCTTCGACTACGCCTTTCGGCCTCGCCTTAGGTCCCGACTTACCCTGAGCGGACGAACCTTCCTCAGGAACCCTTAGGCTTACGGCGGATCAGATTCTCACTGATCTTTTCGTTACTCATACCGGCATTCTCACTTGTGTACTGTCCACCAGTCCTTGCGGTCTGACTTCAACCTATACACAACGCTCCCCTACCCAAGTACCCATTGGTACATGCCATAGCTTCGGTGGTGTGTTTAGCCCCGTTACATTTTCGGCGCAGAGTCACTCGACCAGTGAGCTATTACGCACTCTTTAAATGGTGGCTGCTTCTAAGCCAACATCCTGGTTGTCTGGGCAACTCCACATCCTTTCCCACTTAACACACACTGGGGGACCTTAGCTGATGATCTGGGCTGTTTCCCTCTTGACGATGGATCTTAGCACTCACCGTCTGACTCCCGGTTATACATGACTGGCATTCGGAGTTTGACTGGACTTGGTAACCCTTGGCGGGCCCCGCACCCAATCAGTGCTCTACCTCCAGCATGCTCGACACCGAGGCTAGCCCTAAAGCTATTTCGGGGAGAACCAGCTATTTCCGAGTTCGATTGGAATTTCTCCGCTACCCCCACCTCATCCCCGAATTTTTCAACATTCGTGGGTTCGGGCCTCCAGTGCGTGTTACCGCACCTTCACCCTGGACAGGGGTAGATCACCCGGTTTCGGGTCTACACCCACGTACTGAAGCGCCCTATTCAGACTCGCTTTCGCTGCGGCTCCGTCTTCCCGACTTAACCTTG
>NZ_CP051428.1:4875000-5168992 GCF_012676905.1 Paenibacillus albicereus
GGCGCCGGGCGTGATGTCGACCTTCTCCGCCGCGTCCTCTTCGGCGACGATGACCGGCGAGATCGCCGGATGGCCCGCCGCGCGGATCGCCTCGAGGTCGAACTCGATCAGCGGCTGCCCGGCCTTGACGGCGTCGCCGGTCTGGACGAGCGCCTTGAAGCCCGCGCCTTTCATCGCCACCGTATTGATGCCGATATGGATGAGCAGCTGCAGGCCGGACTCATGCTCGACGATGACGGCGTGATGCGTATCGATCAGATGCGCGACCGTGCCGTCGAACGGAGCGACCGCGACGCCCTCCGACGGCTCGATTGCCGCTCCTGGCCCCATCAGTCCCTGCGCGAACGCCTCGTCCGGCACGTCCGCCAGCGGAGCGAGCCTCCCCGTCATCGGTGCCAGCACCTCTACCTGCTTCTTGCCGCTTCCGAAAAGCTTCTTGAACATGATCGATCTCTCCTTATCGTGGTCGATTTTCCGAGCGAGGCGAGGCCGGTGCGGCGCTCCCGCCGCCCTTCCCCGCGCAGGCTTCCAGCAACCGATGCACATGCATCGCCAGGAAGCCGATTTCATGGTTGCTGACCGGCAGTTCAAGCTCGGTCTTCATCTTTTCCGCCGCGGCGGCGGCGATCCGGTGCACCTCGGGATACTTGCCGGCGATCTCCTCGGCGAACGGATGGGTCGCGCTCCGCCCCTCGGCCAACCGGTCCACCGCATGATGGAGGTGCATGACGAGCCGGGCGTAGTCGCTGCCGGAGCGGGGGATGGCGAGGCCGCCCTCCCGCTCGATGACGTCGATCATGTCGGCGACGAGGCGCGTGCGCCGGGCCAGCTGGCCTGCGGACAGCTCGCCGGCGGCAGAGTGCACGTGGAACGTCAGGAAGCCGACCTCCTCCTCGGGGAGCGAGACGCCGAACGCCTCCTCCACCATGCGGGCCGCCTCCTCGGCGATCTGGTACTCCTGAGGCAGCGCGAGCTTGGTCTCCTCCAGGAACGGATTGTGGATGTCCATGCCCCGCTTGAGCCGATACACCGCGAACTGGATATGGCTCGGCAAGGCGAAGTAGACGTTCGGATGGACCGGGATGCCCATGTCGCGGCGGATGCGCTCGACGATCCGCTCGGCGATCGCGAGCGTCTGCGGCTCGATCTCCTCGAGCAGCGTCCGATAGCGCTCCGCGGCCTCCTCGTCGTCCAGCCGATAGCGCTTCTCGATGCGCGGGTCGTCCTTGGCGATGCCGTCGCCGGCCTTCGCCCCGAAGCCGATGCCTTTGCCGAACAGCACGACCTCCCGGCCCCCGGCCTCGCTTACCGCCAAGATGACGTTGCTGCCGACCGGACGCTCGATCCGGTACCGGTCGCTTTCGCTCATCGGACCTCCTCCTTCCCCCTGCCTGCTGCCCTTACCATTCCCCGGAAACGCAAAAAAACCAAGGGCAGCGGGCGAAATCAAGCCGAAGCCTCCCCTTGGCAGGGAATCTTCCGCATCAACTTCGCGCCGCTTTCCTTGGCTCATGCCTAATTGAATAGTAACACGCCTGGTAACGGGCCTATTGGGTTTTGTGGATCACTCCTCCCTGCCCGGGATTTCGGGGCCACGGGAAAAACGTCACGGGACAAACTATAGCGCATCTAAAGCGCTTCCGTCAACGGTAAGTTGAGCCATCCGGCGCCGCTCTCAAACTCGATGTAATCTATGCTTACATTTGATTGACAATGGACAACGCATCCGGCATATTTTGTTCCATACCGGCGAATCGGAGCCAGGCTTCGAAGCCGCGCGAAGGAGCGGATGGACATGACGGGGAAACTGCGCAAGGCCGCCATCATCGGTGCCGGACAGGTCGGGGCGAGCTGCGCCTACGCCATGCTGAACCAATCGGTATGCGACGAGATCCTGCTCGTCGGCCGCAGCGAGAAGCGCACGCAGGCGCAGGCGCTCGACCTGTCCCACTGCGTCGACTTCAGCCACTCCCGCACGAAGGTGCGGGCCGGCGCGCTGGACGAATGCTGCGACATGGACCTCATCCTCCTGTGCGCGGGGGAGAATCCGGGCGACGGCCGCACGCGGCTCGACCTGCTCGACTCCTCCTACGAGCTGTACAAGGACATGATCGGCCGCCTCATGCAGACCGGCTTCGACGGCATCTTCCTCGTCGCCGCCAATCCGGTCGACATCGTCACCCATCTCGTCTGGAAGCTGTCAGGGCTGCCCCGCGAGCGCGTCATCGGCAGCGGCACCTCGATCGACACCGCCCGGCTGAAGACGCTGCTCTCCGAGCATCTGCCGGTCGACCCGCGCAGCGTGCACGGCTACGTCATGGGCGAGCACGGGGAGTCTCAGTTCCCCGTCTGGTCGCATGTGACGGTCGGCGGCAAGCCGCTCGGCGACATCCTCGCCCAGCATCCCGAGCGGTTCCGGAGCCTCAGCCTCGACGAGATCGCGCTGCGCACGCGCAACGCAGGCTGGGAGATCCTCCTCGGCAAAGGCTCCACCCACTACGGCATCGCCGCCGCGCTCACCGCGATCGCGCGCTCGATCCTGAACAACGACCACCGCATCATGGCCGTATCGGCCATTCTCGACGGGGAGTACGGGCAGCGGGACATCGGCATCGGCGTGCCGGCCATCCTGTCGCGCGGCGGCATCCAGGAGGTGCTGGAGCTGCGGCTCAGCGAGGCGGAGCGGGAGCTGTTCGAGCGCTCCTGCGCGATCGTGCGGCAGACGATGGCGAAGCTGCCGGCGCTGTAAGGCAGGGCGGCCATCGTGGAGCCCAGCCTGCTCTGCTGGCGGAACAGGCATCACGAGGCCGAGCCTGCTCCACTGGCGGAGCAGGCATCATCACGCAGGCCGAGCCTGCACCGCTGGCGGAGCAGGCATCATTACGCAGGCCGCCGGGCCGCCGCTGGCATGGCTCCGCTTCCGCAGGGCGCTTGTTCTGCGGGACAGCTTCCTCTACCGGAGCGCCCGCGCTTCATGCTACAATTTGCAAAATACTCGGCACGCCAAGGGGGACGCGGCAACAGATGGACATTCGGCATAGAAGACTCGACGAACCGGCCCTCGGCACCTTCAGCGAGGAACGGGAAGAATACGAGCGCGACTACGCGCGGCTCATCCAATCGCCGGCGTTCCGCCGGCTGCAAGGCAAGTCGCAGGTGTTCGGCGCCGGTTCCGGCGACTACTACCGCACGCGGCTGACGCATTCCCTCGAGGTGTCGCAGATCGCCCGCGAGGCGGCGCGGCGCTTGGCCAAGCACTATCCGTTCGTCGAGCAGGGCGAGCATCCGGGACTGGTCGTCGATCCGGCCGTCGTGGAATGCGCGGCGCTCGCGCATGACCTAGGCCATCCTCCCTTCGGCCATCGGGGCGAAGAGGTGCTGAACCGGCTCCTGCAGGAGCAATTCGGCATGAAGTACGAGGGCAATGCCCAGAACTTCCGCATCCTCATGTTCCTCGAGAAGCGCGCCGGCAGCGGCAGCGGGCTCGACCTGACCGCCGCCGTCCTGCTCGCCATCAACAAGTACCCGTACAACCTCGACGAGCCGGGCCGCATCAAGGGCGCCTACGCGCCGGAGTGGGAGGTCATCCGCGAGCTGCGCGAGCGCTGGCAGATGCCGGACGGCGCGCGCACGCTGGAGACGCAGCTGATGGACCTGTGCGACGACATCGCCTACTCCACGCATGACATCGAGGACGGCATCCGCGCGGGCAAGATCGACATGAACCGCAGCTTCTTCGAGAGCGAGTTCCTGCAGACGCATCTCGTCCAGGAGATCGTCGACGACGAGGGCAACCAGGACTTCCACTGGGAGGAAGTGGACATCCCCGTGATGGTGCGGCGCGTGCTGGACGCCTTCATCGGCCAGTGGGAGGCGATCTACCTCGCCTGCGGCCGCGAGTCGTCCCGGACGCGGCGGGAGATCAAGGCGCGCTGGGTGAGCACGTTCGCCGGGCGGATCGGCATCATCGACGAGGGCGGCTGGAAGCGCGTTACGTTCGTGCGGGACGGAGCGTGCGACTACGAGCTGCTGCGGACGATGGAGATTTTGAAAAAGCTCGCCTGGGTGACGCTCATCAAGGACTTCCGCGTCCAGCGGCTGCAGATGCGCAGCGAGATCATGATCCAGCGGCTGTGGGACAGCTTCATCCAGCCGGAGACCGGCCGGCTCATCATCCCCTCCGACTGGCTGCAGAACTACGAGCGCCACAGCGCCAAGTGGAGCTGGCCGCGCTTCGTCGCCGACTACATCGCCGGCATGACCGACGCCTATGCGGAAAAGGTCTACGCCGAGCTGTTCGCGAGCAAGTCGGGTTCGATCTATGAGATGGACTAGCAGCGTGACGGACGCGAGCAGGGCGAGATAGCCGATTTCTTCGGCGTTCTCGTCCGTTTCGCGGGCCGGCGCCGCGAGATAGCCGACTTTTTCGGCGTTCTCGTCCGTTTCGCAGGCCGGAGTTGGGTTGCGTCTGTTCGCTGCTGGCTGCACACGCCCTCCCCGAGCTGCTCGGTTTTTCCGCGCAACTCCCTGCTGGATCGCCTCTTCATGCCGAGCTGCTCGGTTTTTCCGCGCAATCCCCTGCTGAATCGCCTCTTCGTGCCGAGTTGCTCCGTTTTTCCGCGCAATCCCCTGCTGGATCGCCTCTTCGTGCCGAGCTGCTCGGTTTTTCCGCGCAACTCCCCCGCTGGATCGCCTCTTCGTGCCGAGTTACTCGGTTTTTCCGCGCAATCCCCTGCTGGATCGCCTCTTCGTGCCGAGTTGCTCGGTTTTTCCGCGCAATCCCCTGCTGGATCGCCTCTTCATGCCGAGTTGCTCGGTTTTTCCGCGCAACTCCCCCGCTGGATCGCCTCTTCGTGCCGAGCTGCTCGGTTTTTCCGCGCAACTCCCTGCTGGATCGTCTCTTCGTACCGAGCTGCTCGGTTTTTCCGCGCAACTCCCCCGCTGGATCGCCTCTTCGTACCGAGCTGCTCGGTTTTTCCGCGCAACTCCCCCGCTGGATCGCCTCTTCGTGCCGAGCTGCTCGGTTTTTCCGCGCAACTCCCCCGCTGGATCGCCTCTTCGTGCCGAGTTGCTCGGTTTTTCCGCGCAACTTCCCTCGAGCGCACATGTTTCACGCCCCATTCATCCATAAAATTTCAAGGAGCGGCCGGCCGCTGCTGGCGTCGAATTGGCAATGGGCGGCATCCTGTTGCAACGATAAAAACCCCGCTCGGTGACTCCCGAGCGGGTAGGCGAAAAGATACGGCCAGCACCAGCAACTGAACCGGCCGTAGACCCGTGCCGACTCAGCAGCGGCCGCAGCGGGCCCGTCGCGCTTCAGCGACGAGTCAGTCGCGCTTCAGCGACGAGTCAGTCGCGCTTCAGCGACGAGTCAGCCGCGCTCCGGCGCGGCGGAACGGCCGGCTGAAGCCACGCCCGCGCCCGCGCCGCCTGCCGGAACTTCCTCCTCCGGCACGCGCGACAGCTCGCCGGGCCAGAAGGCGCGGCGGCCGAGCAGCGCGGTGAGCGCCGGCACGAGGTACGGCCGCACGATGAACGTGTCGAGCAGCACGCCGAGCGCGGTGATGAGGCCGAACTGCAGCAGCACCTGGATCGGCAGCGTCGCCAGCACGGCGAACGTGCCCGCCAGGATGAGGCCGGCCGAGGTGATGACCGGGCCGGTCTCGCTCACGCCTTCGGCGATCGCCTGCTTGAGCGGCATCCGCCGCCGCTTCTTCCAGATGCTCGACACCATGAAGATGTTGTAGTCCTCGCCCAGCGCGACGAGGAACACGAAGGCGTACAGCGGGATCGATCCCTGGATCGCGTCGACGCCCATGAGCTCGTGCAGCACGAGCCAGCCGAGGCCGAGCGCGGCGAAGTACGACAGGATAACGGTGCCGATCAGATAGACCATCGCCGTCACCGAGCGCAGGTAGATCAGCAGCAGCGCGGCGATGAGGGCGACGACGACGGGGATGATGACCCGCTGGTCGACCGCCTCGGCCTCGCGCGTGTCATATTGGACGGCGGTCTGGCCAGCCAGCCAGACGCGGTCCGAAGCATCCGCGCCGCCGATCGCCTGCTCCGCCGCCTGGCGGATGCCGGGCAGCGCGTCCATCGCCTCCTGCGAGTACGGGTTCACCGCGAGCTCGACCTTCCAGGCGCGCAGGCCCGGCTGCGAGGAGGCTTCCGTCGGCTCGGAGACCTTGGCGACCGTGCCGAGCGCCTGCAGCTTGTCGGCGACCGGCGGCATCCCCTCGTCTCCGGCTTGCGCCATGACCGTCACCGGAGCGAGCGCGCCTTCCGTGAAATTGTCCCCGATCAAGGCGAAGCCTTGGCGCGACTCCATCTCCTCCGGGAACGAAGACAGGATGTCGAACGTGAACTTCACCTGCGTGCTGAGCGAGGCGAGCGCCCCGAGCAGCGCGATCGAGACGAGCGCGACCGTCCACGGACGGCGGACGACGAGGCGGCCGGTGAAGCCCGGCCCATTGCGCCCGGTCCGCTTCGGAGCGGGCTTGCCCTTGCGGCGCGCCCGCTCCTCGGCCATCTCCGGCGTGCGCGGCACGAACGGCCAGAACGAGCCGCGGCCGAAGATCGAGAGCAGCGCCGGCAGCAGCGTCAGGCTCGACAGCGCCATCACGAGGATCGACAGGCTGAACGGCACGGCGAAGCGCTTGACGACGCCGTACTGCGCGAGCAGCAGCGTCAGCAGCGCGATGACGACCGTCAGGCCGCTCATCGCGATCGCGCCGCCGGAGCTCGTCAGCGCCGCGCGCAGCGCGGCCGCCGGACTGCGCTCCTCCGCCAGCAGCTCGCGGTAGCGGCTGACGAGGAACAGGCAGTAATCGGTGCCCGCCCCGAACAGCAGCACCGTCATGATCGCCACCGCCTGAGAGTCGACGTCGATCCAGCCCTGGGACGCCATGTAGCCGAGCAGCGGATCGGTGACGGCGTAAGCGAAGCCGACCGCCACGAGCGGGATGAGCGCCAGCACCGGCGAGCGGTAGATCGCGAGCAGGAAGACGAGCACGAGCACGACCGTGGCGATCATGAGCGACACGTCCGCGCTGCCGAACAGCTCGGTCGCGTCGACGGAGATGCCGGCCGGGCCGGTGACGCGGGCGCTCAGCTCCGCCCCGCCCGCAGTGTCCGCCTCGAACGCCGGGGTGCCGGCGAGCTGCTCGGTCCGCTCCTTCAGCTGCTCCAGGCCTTGCTTGATCTCATCCGTCGGCGCGCCCGGCTGGAACACCACCGGCCACACGAGCGTGCTGCCGTCCTCCGACAGCTGCGCCGCCAGCGCCGGCGGCGGCAGCTCATGCAGAGGCAGCGCCGAGCGCTGCCCCGGCAGCGGCGAGGCGGCCACGTCGGCCGAGACGGCCGCGACCGCCTTCAGATCGTCCGGCGACAGTCCGCCCTCGCGGTGCCACACGACGAGCGCCGGCGTTCCTTCCTCCGTGCGGAATTGCTCGGCGAGCAGCCTCTCGGCCTGCACCGAAGGCTTGTCGTCGCTGAAGTTGGGCGCGTTGTCATCCGCCTGCGACCGTACTCCCGGCAGCAGCAGCATGAGCAGCGCGGCCGCCGCCACCCATGCCGCCAGCGTCATCCAGCGCCCCCTGCGGGTCGTCGTCCAAGCCATCCACGATCCGGACCTTGCCATCTTCCATCTCTCCCTCGCACGGCTTCCCTTCATCCATTTCAGCCGCATTCATGGTAAAATATCATATCGAGCACAAGAAGCCGATCCACCCAAGCCAACTGAGTTCATTATATATACCGAGTGGTTAATATTCAACAGACGAGAAGGAGGACGAGCCCATGCCCCATCCCCATGATTCCGCGCCTGGCGGAGCCGGCCGTCCCGGCGACGGGCGGCAGGAGCCGAAGCGCCGCTCCCCCGGACGTCCCCGCCGCGAGGACCGCATGCCGGTGCGGGACGAAATCCTGAAGACCGCTTCCGTCCTGTTCATGGAGCAGGGCTATGAAGCGGTCTCGCTGAGCGGCATCGCCGAGCGCTGCGGCGTGACGAAGGCTTCCGTCTATTATCATTTCGAGGGCAAGCCGGCGCTGTTCACGGCGGCCGTCATCCGCATGCTGCAGCTCGCCTTCGCCGGAACGCTGCGCGTGCTGGACCAGCAGGGCAAGAGCTTGCGCCTGCGCCTCCTGGAGGTCGCCGAGCGGCGGCTGGCGCGGATTCAGCACATCGAGTTCGAGGCGCTCATGCGCGAGGCGTCGCATTATCTCGACGAGGAGCAGCGGACGGCCATTCGGGATGCCGAGCAGGAGCTGCACGATTTGCTTGCCGTCCATTTCGGCCAAGCGATCGCGGTCGGAGAGATCCGACAAGGAAATCCGATGCTCATGGCCCACTCCTACACGGCCTTGCTCATGATCGGCAATCGCCAGGCCGCCAAGAGCATCTCTGCCTCGCCGGCAGACTTGGCCGCCCAGATCATGGACATGTTCTGGACCGGAGTCGGCTAGCGGCAGGGCGCCCACGATGAACGGATTGATTCCTGAAGCCCCAGCCGAAGAGAGGGAAACCGGCATGTCCATCAAACTCAAGCTGTCCGCGCTGATCTTTGCCGTCGTGACGATCATGCTGAGCCTCAATCTCCTCGTCTTCTACCTGTATACCGGCAATCAGAGCCGCCATGCGGCCGAGCGTCAGCTGCACGCGGTCGGAGACCAGATTCGAGGCTCGATCACGCCCGTGCTCAAAGACAGCTATCACCTGGAGCTCGGGCAGTCGGAGCGTCTTCGCGTCGCTTCGATCGCGGTCCGCGCCTTGGTCGGCGGCAAGGCCGGAGCCGTCGACAGCGGCCGCCTGGAGGAGCTGCGCGGCAAGCTCGGCCTCGACAGCATCGCGCTCATCCGACCCGTGGACGGAGAGATGGCGATCGAGAAAAGCACGCGGCCGAACGAGGCCGGAACGGTGCTGTCCGCCGTCGCTCCGCCTTACGACGCGCTGCGGCAGCTGTACCGCAGCCGCTACGTCACGCTGCCCGGCGGCACGAGCCTCCAGGACTTCTGGGCGAGCGGAGCGACCGTCCGGGACGAGGGGAGGAGCGTCATGACGAGCTACTATTACGACGGCTCGATGGACTACCTCGTTCGCCTCACCCTCGAAAGCTCGTCGAGCGTGCGCAGCGGCCAACAGGAAGGCGAGCTTCAGGTCGGCGCCTCGGTCCTGCGCATCCCCGGCCTGATGGAGCTGAGCGGCTTCAACTACAGCCTCATGCCCGCGCCCGGAGCGGAGGGGGTTCCCGACGAAGCGAGCATCCTGCCGCATTCCGGCGCGCTGGAATTCGGCAGCTACCGGCTGGCCGAGGCAGACGACTACGGCCGCATCCGCCAAGCGGTGCGCGCCGGAAAGACGCTCACGGTCGACACGACGATCGACGGCGTGCCGGCGCTGCGCGGCTACATCCCGTATTCGGTCGACAACATCCGGGACTACGCGCTCGTCGTCACGATCGACAAGACGGTATTCAGCCGCGACCTTCGCCAGCAGCTGATCCTGCTGCTCGCCATCTCCGTCATGCTCGTCGTCATGACCGTCATCGTGAGCTACGGGCTGGCCGGCGTCGCCGTGCGCAGCCTCAAGCTCGTCGTGCGCCGCGTCAACCAGCTGGCCGCGGGCAACTTCAGCCAGCCGGTGACGGTCCGTTCCAACGACGAGATCGGCGAGCTGGCCTTCAGCGTCAACGTCATGGCGACGAACCTGGACTCCTATACGAACCGGCTCAAGGAATCGGCGGAGGAGCTGCGCCGCACGAAGGAATACCTGGAATCGCTCGTCGTCCACACGCGCGACGCCATCCACAGCTATGACCTGAAGGGCGGGCTCATCAGCGCGAACCGGGCCTTCGAGACGATGTTCGGCTGGTCCGAGGCCGAGCTCAAGGCTCCGGGCGGGATGGACGTCCTGCCGCAGGAGCAGCGCTGGAATCTCGAGCGCATGATCGAGAGCGTGCTGCTCGGCGTGCCGTGGATCGATGCGGAGACATGGATGCAGTCGCGCGAAGGCCTCCGCATCGACGTCAGCACGACCGCCTCGCCGATCCGCGACCAGCACGGCGAGATCATCGCCGTCTCCTGCATCACCCGCAACATGACGAGCCGCAAGCAGACGGAGGAGCTGCTGCGGCGCACCGAGAAGCTGACGATCGTCGGCCAGCTCGCGGCCGGCGTCGCCCATGAGATCCGCAACCCGCTGACGACGCTGCGCGGCTTCGTGCAGATGCAGCTCAAGGGCAAGGCGCTCGCGCCCTATTACCAGACGATCATGCTCGGGGAGCTCGACCGCATCAACTTCATCGTCAGCGAGTTCCTCGTGCTCGCCAAGCCGCAGGCCGACCGCTTCCAGGACTGCCGGCTGAAGGCCATTCTGGAAGACATGGCCGCCTTGATCGAGCCGGAAGCGCTGCTGAACGACGTGCGGGTGCGGATGGAGCTCGGAGGCGGCGATCCCATCGTCGCCGGCGAGCCCAACCAGCTCAAGCAGGTGTTCCTCAACCTGATGAAAAACGGGATCGAGGCGATGTCGGAGCGCGGCGGAAGGCTGAGCGTGACGCTCGTCTCCGTGCCGGGCCAGGTGGTCGTCCAGCTCCGAGACGAAGGCGTCGGCATCTCCGAGGAGCAGCTCGCGCGGCTCGGCGAGCCTTTCTTCACGAGCAAGGAGAAGGGCAACGGCCTCGGGCTCATGGTCAGCCAGCGGATCGTCAACAACCACGGCGGCTCGCTCGTCGTGCGGAGCAAGGTCGGCGAGGGCACCGAAGTGTCCGTCTCGCTCCCCGCGAAGGAGCGGGAAGCCGGCCTGTCGCAGCCGAACTCGGGCTAGAGCCGGCAAGCCTACATGTTTCCGGCCGCGACCTGGCATGCTAACCCGGAACCCCCATCCGGGAGGCGAATCCGCCCATGAAGCAAGCCTGGCGCATCACAGCGGCCGACCGGAGCCGCATCGGCCGCAGCTGGAGCGCCTGCCCCATCATCGCCGGACTGGCGCTGCTGCCGTCTCTGTACGGGTGGTTCAACATCCTGACCTCCTCGGCCCCGATGGCCATGTGGACCGGCTGCACCCTGCCTTCGTCGACCTCGCTCATCCACTAACGCCGCGCAAGCAGCCGCCTTCGCTCCTCCTCTCGATGGCGCGAAGGCGGCTGCTGCGCAGACAGGAGGCTGTCATGAGCCAAGCCGTCCCATCCGCGCCGAAGCGTCCGCGTGCCGAAGCGGCGGCCAAAGCGCCCCTCTGGCCGATGTTCCGCCGGCTGTACCTGTCCATCAAGGGCCAATGGCCGCTGCTGCTGGCCGCCTGGACGGCCACCGCCTGCATCGCGGCGCTGCAGTTCGTCATTCCGCGGCTGACGCAGCATGCGATCGACCGGGTCATTCCCGAGCGGGACTTCTCCATGCTGCTGCCGCTCGCCGGCGGCATCATGGGGACGGCCGTGCTGCTCGGCGTCTTCGGCTACGTCAGCAGCTATGCGTTCGCCAAGGCCGGGCAGCGCACCGTGCTGGACATCCGCACTTCGCTGTTCCGCCATCTGCAAAGCCTCGACATCGCCTACTTCGACCGGCGGCGTACCGGCGAGCTCATGTCCCGGCTGACGAGCGACGTGAACCAGCTGCAGCAGATGGTCAGCGCCGGCACGATGGGCATCCTCACCGACGCCGTCACGTTCGCCGCCGTCGCGGCGTTCATGCTGTGGCAGAACTGGCAGCTGACCGCCGCGCTGCTCGCCCTGTTCCCGCTCATGCTGCTCGCGGCGCGCATGTACGGCGGCCGGCTGCGCCGCAGCTACCGCCGCGTGCAGGACACCGTCGCGGACATGAGCGGCCAGCTGCAGGACAGCCTTTCGCAGATCCGTCTGGTCAAGGCGTTCGCCGCGGAGGAGCGCGAGAACGAGCGCTTCGCCGAGCTCGGCCGGGCCAATCAGGAGGCCAATCTGGCCGCCACCCGCTTCTCGGCCCTGTTCGGGCCGGCGATCGACCTGCTCCAGTATGCCGGCATGGCGTTCGTGCTCGCCTTCGGCTCCTGGCAGGCGATGCGCGGCGACATGACGGCCGGCGAGGTCGTCGCCTTCCTCGCTTACTTGCGGCTGCTGCAAAATCCGGTCCGCCGCTTCAGCCGTCTCATGAGCACGGTGCAGCAGTCGGCGGCCGCCTACGACCGAATCGTCGAGACGATGAGCGCCGAGCCCGACGTCTCCGACCGTCCCGGCGCCGGCGAGCTTCGGCTGGCAGCAGGCGAGGTCCGCTTCGAGCGGATCCGCTTCGGCTACGGCAACCCCGAGGCTGACGCGCCTCTGCTGGACGGCTTCAGCCTGCGCCTCGAGCCGGGACGGACGACCGCGCTCGTCGGCTCCTCCGGCGCGGGCAAGTCTACGATCGCCCATCTGCTGCTGCGCTACTACGAGGTCTGGGACGGCCGCATCGCCATCGACGGCCAGGACGTGCGGGACGTGACGCAGGCGTCGCTGCGCCGACAGATCGGCATCGTGACGCAGGAGACGATGCTCCGCAGCGGAACGGTGCGCGACAACCTGCTGTACGGCCGGCCGGACGCCGGCGAGCGCGAGATGGTCGCAGCCGCCGAGGCCGCCTTCGCCCACGGCTTCATCGAGGCGCTGCCGCAAGGCTACGACACCGAGATCGGCGAGCGCGGCGTGCGCCTCTCCGGCGGCCAGAAGCAGCGGCTCGCGATCGCGCGGACGCTGCTCGCGGACCCGCGCCTCGTCGTGCTCGACGAGGCGACCGCCTCGCTCGACACGGAGTCCGAGGCGCTCATCCAGGAGGCGCTCGGCGCGCTGCTGAAGGACCGCACCTGCCTCGTCATCGCGCACCGGCTGTCGACGGTCCGCAGCGCGAGCCGGATCGTCGTGCTGGAGGCGGGACGCATCGTGGAGAGCGGCGCTCACGACGAGCTGATGGCCTGTCCCGCAGGCCGCTACCGCAGCCTGTACGAGCGCCAATTCCCCCAAGCTTCGGCAGACGGCGAGGCCGTATGAAACGGGGCCGCGAGCCGCATAGTAAGCAAGGCGTTCCTTGCCTCGTCGCGACTCGCGGGCAAGCATTATTGGACGAGAAAGGTGCCGGTGGCTCGCTTGAAACGTCTGTCTTCCCGAGCGCGGGGGCAGAAGGCCGCTCTGCTGGCCCTCGCCTCCGTGCCGCTCATCATGACGCTCGGCAACTCCATGCTCATCCCGGTGCTGCCCGGCATCCAAGCCGCTCTCGGCATCACGCCTCTGCAATCGAGCCTGCTCATCACCGTCTACTCCGTCATGGCGATCCTGCTCATCCCGATCGCCGGCTATCTGTCCGACCGCGTCGGCCGGCGCAAGGTCATCGTCCCGAGCCTCGTCCTGGCGGGCGCGGGAGGGGCGATCTGCGGCTGGGCGGGCGGCTGGGAAGGCGTTTGGACCGGCGCGGGCGACGGCGCCTACGGCTGGATTCTCGCCGGCCGGCTGCTGCAGGGCATGGGCGCGGCCGGCGCGATGCCGATCGTGCTGCCGCTCGTCGGCGACATGTTCCGCAGCGAGGCGCAGGTCAGCGCCGGCCTCGGCCTGATCGAGACGGCCAACACGTTCGGCAAGGTGCTGAGCCCGATTCTCGGCTCGGCGCTGGCGATCCTTGCCTGGCAGGCGCCGTTCTGGTCGATTCCGGCGCTGTGCGCCGTCTCCCTGCTCCTGCTGCTGACGCTCGTGCGCGTGCCCGCCCGCCCGTCGGAGCCGCCCCCGCCCGCCGGCGAGTTCCTGGCCAAGGCGTGGCGGCTGTACCGTTCCAATGCGCGCTGGCTGACCGCGCTGTTCCTGATCGGCGGCCTTGCCATGTTCATCCTGTTCGGCCTGCTGTTCTACCTGTCGGAGACGCTGGAAAAAGAACACGGCCTGCACGGCATCCGCAAGGGCCTCGTGCTGGCCATCCCTTTGGCCGTGCTGTGCACGGCCTCGTTCGCCGCCGGCAAGGCGATCGGCAAGCATAAGCCGGCGATGAAATGGACGATCGCCGGCGGCTGCGCGCTGGCCGCGGCGGGCATCGCCGCCTGCCTGCCGCTGGAGGCGACGGCCGCGCGCGTCGCTTGCCTGAGCGTCGCCGGACTCGGCATCGGCGCCGCCCTGCCCTGCCTCGATGCCTTCCTCACCGAAGGCATCGCCAAAGAAGAGCGCGGCACGATCACCTCGCTCTACAGCAGCATGCGCTTCGTCGGCGTAGCGGCCGGGCCGCCCGTCGCCTCGCTGCTGCTGCGCGGCTCCGTGCCGCTGCTGCTCGGCGTCATGGCCGCCTGCGCCGCGGCGGCCGGCGCGCTGGCGCTGCTGCTGCGCGCCCGCCAGACGCAGCGGCAGCCAGACGCGCCGCGCGCCAAGCTGCTCGCCGCCCGCGAGCGCGCGCGGCGGCGCGGGGCGGGAGCCCGCTAGGCGGCAGGAGGGCCCAGTCCGCCGGTGGGCAGCTCTGCGGCCTTTCGGTCCGACGAGCGACTTTGCGGGGCATCTGCCGCCGAGACCATCTCAACGGCCCTCCCGCCCAAGACGCCCACGACAGAAAAAAGGACGGAGGCTCCCCTCCGTCCTTTTTTCTTGGCACTTGTGCTGCGTCTGCCGCCCGCCCGCGCCCGAGCCGCCTAAGCCATGACCGCGTCCGCGGCCAGCTCGATGACGCGCTTCTCCTTGGCGCTGCGGCGCGCCGCCTCGATCAGCCGGATGACGCCGAGCGCGTCCTCCGGCGGCACCGGCGCCGGAGCGCCGCTTCGGATCGCCTCGGCGATGCCGCGGTAGAAGTCCTCGTAGCGGCCGGGCAGCGTATCGACCTTGGTGCGCACGGTCAGCTCGCCGACAGCCGTCGTAAGCTCGCCGTAGCACTCCGGCTTGTCGGCGCCCCAGCCTTCGTCCCCGGGACGCTTGCCGCTCTTGAGCTGGTCCTCCTGCGGATCGAGCCCGTACTTGATGTAGCTGCCTCTCTCCCCATGCACCATGTAGCGCGGACCCGCCTGGCGCACGAGCGTGCCGGCGCGCAGGATCGCCCGCGACTGGGGATAGCCGAGCACGAGGTGGAAATAATCGACCGTCACCGCGCCCTCCCGGTCTAGCCGCAGATCGGCCCAGATCGTCTCCGGCATGCCGAGCAGCTGCACCGTCTGGTCGATCAGATGCGAGCCGAGATCGTACAGGATGCCCGAGCCCGGCAGCGGCTGGTCGCGCCACGCCGTCTCGACCTCCACCTCGGGCGCGTAGCGGTCATAATGCGCCTCATAGACGGAGATCCGCCCGATGCCCCCGGAGGCCAGCACCTGCTGCACGGTCAGGAAGTCGTTGTCCCAGCGGCGATTGTGGAACACGCTCAGCTGAACGCCTTTCTCGCGCGCAAGCGCGATCAGCTCCTCCGCTTCCTTGGACGTGTTGGTGAAAGGCTTCTCCACGACGACATGCTTGCCGGCAAGGATGGCGCTGCGGGCATGCTCGTAGTGGAACGTATTCGGACTCGCCACGACGACCAGCTCGACGCCGCTCGCGAGCAGCGACTCGACATCGTCATGGACCTGCACGTCCGGGTAGTCCTCCAGCACCCGCTCCCTCTGCGAGGTGACGACGCCGGTCAGCGTCAAGCCCTCCTCGGCCGCGATCAGCGGCGCATGGAAAACCGCGCCGGACAGCCCGTAGCCGATCAATCCCGTTGGAATCCCCATCTGATTTCCCTCCGCTTCCGTGTCTCGCATGGGCTCGTGCTTCGCAGCCACGCGCGCAGCCGGCCCCGAGCAGTGTCTCTTTATTACCCCTCTTTCCGCCTGCGAAAACGAACCGGCGCTCCCTGGGCGACCCGAGCCGAGGCAAGGAAGGCCCGGAAGGCGCAAAAAACGGCCGCTGCGCCGCATCCCGGGACTCGGATGGTCCGGGACTTGCGCAACGGCCGTTCGGACGAGCTCGGGCCTAATCGGCGAGCCGGTAGCCGACGCCGCGTACGGTCTCGATGTAGCTCGGGCGGACGGCGCTGTCGCCGAGCTTGCGCCGCAAGCTTTTGACATGCACGTCGACGACGTTGCTGTTGCCGAAAAACGCCGCGCCCCAAATCTCCTCCATGAGGTGGTCGCGGGTGAGCACCGCGCCCTCGGCCCGGATGAAGTGGAGCAGCAGCTCGTATTCCGTCTTGGTCAGGTCGACCCGGGAGCCGGAGCGGAAGACCGCCATGCGCTTCGTATCGACGACCAGATCCTTGAAGCCCGCCACGCCCTCGTCCGCCGCGGCGTCCGCGGCCAGCTCCCGCAGCAGGTGCTGGCCGACGCGCTCGAGCATCTCGTGCGGCGCAGCGGAGGCGAGCTGCCAGGCCTCCGCCGCCTGGCGGGCGGACTTGCCGCCGTACGCCGCCTGGCCCCGCTGCGGCTTGATGGCGAGCGCCCGGCGGCGCTTGGCCGGATCGGCGATGAATGTGCGGAAGCCGGGGTCCGAGCCGAGCACGTTGGCCGCCCCGGCGTCGAGCAGGTACAGGTCGGCCTGCAGGCTGTGCAGGACGAGATCGTCCACGCGGTGGAACACGAGCACGTCGTAGCAGGCGGCCGACAGGTCGCGGATCAGCTCATGCAGCAGGTTGGGATACGGGCTGATGAGCACGATGCGGCGGGTCGAGGCGCATAGGATCGGCTCCGCTTCGACCGCCGCCTCGTCAGGGTCGCGCTCGTCCCGCGCGCCGCGCGCGGGCGACGGCTCGGAGCGCGGCCATGCGGACGGAGCCTCCGCAGCCATGCCGGCGGAGCCTCCGCGGAGCGCATCCGGGCCCGCCTCCGCCAACCCGGCCGCACCATGCCCATGCAGATGCGTCTCCGCGATCCGCTGCAGGTCCTCCTCGCTGAATATCGTCTGCATATCCATTCTCCTCCCCTCTCCCTCCGACAATCGGAGATGAGTCCTCTCTATCCATCCCGGGGTCCGGGTCTCTCTTTTCTTTTGGCGGTTCGCGCCGCCACAGCAGGGTTCCGGCAAGTTGCCGTGCCCAGGCCTTCCTCCTCGGCCTGACGGCGATGCCCTAAGTATAGATTCTTGTTGAAAAAGGGTCAACCGGGCCGCAGCCCCCGCTTGCGGGACCGCTTGCTCCTCTCCGGCGGCCGTTCAGGCGCGCCTCGAAGCTACGGCTGCCGCTCGCCGCCCGCATCGGCTGCGCTGCGCAGCTGGCGCTCGGCGAACTCGCGGTACAGCTCATGCGAGGCGAGCAGCTCCTCATGCGTGCCTCGCCCGGTGATCCGGCCCTTTTCGACGAACAGGATCTGATCCGCATCCACGACCGTCGACAGGCGATGCGCGATGACGACCGTCGTCCGGCCCTCCATCAGGTTGCCGAGCGCCTGCTGCACGACGATCTCCGACTGGCTGTCGAGCGCGCTCGTCGCCTCGTCGAGCAGCAGCAGATCCGGCGCGCGCAGCAGCGCCCGGGCGATGCCGATGCGCTGGCGCTGGCCTCCGGACAGCTTGATGCCGCGCTCGCCCACCTGCGTGTCGTAGCCTTCCGGCAGCCCGTCGATGAACTCGTCGGCATAGGCGAGGCGGGCCGCCTCGCGCAGCTCCTCCTCCGAGGGCTCGCGCTCGATGCCGTAGGTCATGTTGTCGCGGATCGTGCCGGCCATGAGCGGGCTTTCCTGCGCGACGTACCCGATGCGCGCGCGCCAGCTCGCCAGCGAGTACGACTCGATCGGCTCCTCCCCGAGCCGCAGCCTTCCTTCGGTCGGCTCGTAATAGCGCTCGAGCAGCGAGAACAGCGTCGTCTTGCCGCCGCCGCTCGGCCCGACGATCGCCGTCACCTGCCCCGGCTGCAGCGTGAAGCCGACGCCCTTGAGGATCGGCTCGCCTCCGGCGTAGGCGAAGCCGAGCCCTTCGGCGACGATCGGCCGGTCGGCCCGCGCCAGCTCCGCGCCTTGGCCGAACCGCTCCTCCGGCTCCGCGAGCATGACGTTGATGCGCTCGGTCGCGCCCATCGCCTTGTTGAACTGGGTGAAGAAGACGGCGACCTGGCTGAGCGGCAGGATGATCTGCATCAGGTATAGGATGAAGGCGACGAGGTCGCCCGCCGTGATCGCGCCTGAGGAGACGCGCACGCCGCCGCAGCCGATGATGACGACGAGCATCGTCATGATCGTCAGCGAGATCGACGGCCCGACCAGCGCGGCCGTCGCGCCTTCGCGCACGCCGAGCGCCTGCAGGCGGCGGATGCCGGCCATTCCCTCGCCCAGCTCGCGCTCCTCCGCGCCGGAAGCCTTTACGAGCCGCACCTCGGAGACGACGTTGTTGAGGTGGCCGGAGAAGCCGGCCGTCTCGTCCTGCGTCGCCTTGGCGATGCGGTGCATGCGGATGCCCAGCGGCACCATGATGGCGGCGAGCAGCGGAATCGCGACGAGCAGGATGAGCGTCATCCGCCAGTCGAGCAGCAGCAGCAGGACGAGCGCGCCGGCCGCCGAGATGAGGCCGGTGACGAAGCCGACGAGATGGTCCGTGATGAGGCCGCGCACGACGAGCGTGTCGCTCGTCATGCGGCTGACCGTCTCGCCGGTCTGGTGGCGGTCGTAGTACGGCACGGGCAGCGCCATCAGCTTGCGCCAGAGCCGCTCGCGCAGCTGGGCGACGACATGCTGGCCGATGCGCGCGAGCAGGTAGCTGGAGTACGCCCCGCCGGCGGCCTGCAGCAGGAAAAAGACGGCCAGCAGCGCGATATGCCCGCCTGTCAGCTGGCTCAGGCTGAAGCCGTCGATGAACTGCTTGGTCGCGAGCGGCACGACGAGCCCGGCGACCGTGGCCACCAGGCTGAGCGCCAGCGCGGCCGCGGACAGCCCGCGCGGCGGCTTCGTCTCGGCGATGAGCCGGACGAAGTCGCGCCAGCCGGCTCGCGGCGCGGCCGGGGCCGGCGCGGCGGCGGCGGCGCCAAGGGAGCCGTCAGTGCCGGCGGGAGCGCTAGCTGCGGCACCGTCAGCTCCGGCGGGAGCGCCGGGGGCGCCCGCAATGGCGCTAGCTGGGGTGCTGCCAGCGCTGGCGGGGGCGCCATCAGCTCCGGCAGGGGCGCCAGCCGTGCCGGCGGAAGCGCTGGCTGCGGCACCGTCAGCTCCGTCGGGAGCGCCGGGGGCGCCCGCAATGGCGCTAGTTGGAGCGCTGACAGCTCCGGCAGGGACGCCGGGGGCGTTCGCAATGGCGCTAGTTGGAGCGCTGACAGCTCCAGCAGGAGCTCCGGGGGCGCTCGCAATGGCGCTGACAGCTCCGGCAGGAGCGCCGGCGGGGGCGCCGGCCGCGAGCTGCTCCCGCTCCTCGGATGAGACACTCTCCGCCTGGGCTGCTGCCTGGGCGGGCTCTCCGGCCGCGAAGCGGCCTCTCGCGGAGGGGCGACGCGCCGAAGCGCCTGAAGTCGAATCGGACATGTTCGATGTCTCCTTTCACGGGACAAAACCATTCCCTACATTATACGGCACGCGTAGACAAGCTAGCCAATGCACGTCGGCGGCTGGGATACGTGCCCGTTAGACCCGTGTGCGCTCGACCGAGAGCGAGCCTTCCGCTTCCGCTTGCTTGAATCAACCCGCGAAAAAGGCTCCTCCGCTCAGCTTTCGCTGCGGGAGGAGCCTTTGGGTGAAGCTGCGGCTGCGGTTCAAGTTACTTCATGGTCAGTAGGCAGTCTGGACTCCTTCATCGCTCGCCGACCCGCTCCGTTCGCCCCATGAAGGCAGTCTCGACCCCTTCATCGCACGTCGACCCGCTCCGTTCGACGCATGAAGGCAGTCTGGACTCCTTCATCGCACGTCGACCTGCTCCGTTCGACGCATGAAGGCAGTCTCGACCCCTTCATCGCTCGCCGACCCGCTCCGTTCGACGCATGAAGGCAGTCTCGACCCCTTCATCGCTCGTCGGCCCGCTCCGTTCGACGCATGAAGGCCGTCTCGACCCCTTCATCGCACGTCGACTCGCTCCGTTCGACGCATGAAGGCAGTCTGGACTCCTTCATCGCACGTCGACCTGCTCCGTTCGCCCCAGGAAGGCAGTCTCGACCCCTTCATCGCTCGCCGACCCGCTCCGTTCGCCGCATGAAAGCAGTCTGGATTCCTTCATCGCACGGATACGGGGGTGGACGCTTCACAGTCAAAGGCCGTCGACCGGCTGGACGGAGCTGCTCGGACCTTCCTAGCGGAACGCTCGCCTCCGAGCGAGGGGACACCCTTCACTCGGAAAAAGGCTCGCGAAGCGCTCGCCGCCGGCGCAAAGGGACGAAGCTATTCAATGCCTACTTAGTAGAATGGTTAAAGTACTAGCCCTCCACCGGCTTGCGCAGCTGAACGGTTCCTTCGAGCGCCTTGAGCGAGCTCGCGTCGACGAGTCCGGCGCCGAGACGCCAGAGCGCGATGCCCTTGAGGCCGTAGCGCTTGGCGAGCCCGGCCGGACCGCGCAGCGAGGCGGCCGTCTCGCTGCCCATCGAGATGCCGAGCAGCAGCTTGCTGCGATCGGTCTCCTTCAGCGCCAGCCGGATCGCCTCGTCCACGCGGACGAGCGGCTCCGGACCTTTTTCCCCCTCGTATGCATAGGCCATGATGACGATCTCGTCCGACTGCTGGGCGAGCGCCTTGTAGTCATACCCGCCGAAGGCTCCGTTGAGCGGATGGAGCGCCAGCGACAAGCCGAGCCCCGCTGCCTTGGAAGCGGTCCGGAGCTCGGTGACGAAGCGCGTGAACGACTGCTTGGCCGCCGCCTTGTCCCCCGTCAGCCCGAGCCCCTCGAAGTCGAGCGCGATGCTGCGGAAGCCGCCGATCGATGCCGTCGACACGATGCTCTGGATCGCTTCCGTCCGCAGCGCCGGGTCGCCGAGCAGCTTGGTCAGCTCGCCGCGCCCGTCGACGCCGAACACCATGAACTGCGTGTTCACGCCCGCCGCCGTCGCGTCGGCGACGATGCTCTCCGGCGTCGTGGCGCCGCTCGCGCTCGGCCAGTAGAAGTCCTTGCCGCTGAGCGTCAGCTTGCCGTCCTCGCCGATCCGTCCCCAGCCGAAGGACACCGAGTCGAAGCGGTCGAGATACTTCACCTGCGAGAACGAGCTGATCGCATAATAGCCCTTGACGTAGACGCGCTCGGCCGGCGACTGGATGCGCACCGTCTTGACCGCGCCGTCCCAGCTCACCCGAGCGCCGAAGGCGCTGCTGAAAAAGCTCAGCGGCACGAGCACGCTGCCGCCGCTCTGCACCGGAGCCTGGGCGAGCGCGGCCGCCTGGCCGTCCAGCTGCGCCTGCTTGCTGCCTACGCGCAGCAGCACGGAGCGCCGGCTGCCGTCCGCGAGCGGCTTGTTCGCGGTGACCGTCCTCGCCTTGGCGTCCCAGACGACCGGCACGTTCAGGGCTTCGGCGATGGCGCGGAACGGCACCATCGTCGTGCCCCGGACGAGCTGGGGCGCCGCAGGAAAAGCGAGCGGGAAGCCGTCGAGCAGAATGGTCGCCGAGGCGGCAGCAGAGGCATACGGCACCGCAGCCGCAGGCGCGGCCAGCGGCACGGACGCGTACAGCTTGGCCGCGAGCGGAGCCGGAGCGGCAGCGGAGGAGGCTCCAACGGGCGCGGCGGCGGACGCCAGCGGGAACAGCTTCGGCGCAGGCGAAGCGGCGGCGTCCATCCCGGCCGCCAGCGGCAGCGGCAGCGGGAACGGCTTTGCCGGGGCCGCTGCCGAGAGCTCGGGCGCAGCGGCGGCGGAAGGAGCAGCGGCAGAAGGGGCGGCCGATACGCCGGCAGGGGCCGCCGCAAGCAGGCTTGGCGCCGATGTAGCGCCCGCGCCAGCGGAGGGAGGCGGCGACGCAGCCGGGCCGATCGGCGAGGCGCTCGCTGCCGCCGGGCCGGACAGGGCGGCTCCAGCCAGCAGGACAGAGGCGAGCGCGGCAGCGGTCAGACGGCGGGATGGGACAACGGACATGGATGGAGTTCCTCCTTCGGGATATGCCGGCCGCTGGCCGGCGGAGTGCGGTTTCCGGAATTTTTTACCTACTCTCTTAGACGAATGGAAGATAGATAGAGTTGCGGGGAGGCGAAATCTCGCGCGCCTGGTCTTTCAAGGAAACCGCAGCGCTTGCCGCCATGGCGGAAGGGCTTCCCCTTGGCTGCCGGGCATCGTTTGGGCCAATGGTGTATGCTAATGGAAAATGGCGTCGATCGGCGTACGAGGAGGCTTTGAACGTATGGATGCTTCAGGAGAAAAAGGCGGCCCGGGCCAGGGGCAAGAAGAACGGCGGCAAGCTGGAGACGGCATTCGTCCGAGCAGTCAGGCGGGAGGCCGCGATCGAAGATCAGCCTCGGCCGCCGGCGCCAGCGAGGGGACGGAATCCATGTCCGAGGGCGGAGACGGCGCGGCGACGGAAGCGATGCCGGCAGGAGACAGCATGCGATCCGTCGCTTTCGCCGGGGAAGGCGACGCAGGAAGCACGCGCGGCCAAGCCGAAGCAAGGACGCCGAACCATGCCCGGAGCGAGAACGTCCTCGATCCGGCGCTCAAGCCGTTTCATCCCGTGCTGGCCGAGTGGTTCGAAGGCACGTTCGGGACGCCGACCGACGCGCAGCGCCGCGCCTGGTCGTCCATTCTGGGCGGAGCCCATACGCTGCTCGCGGCGCCGACAGGCTCCGGCAAGACGCTCGCGGCCTTGCTCCCCTGCCTCGACCGCGTGCTGCGGGCCAAGGAGGCGGCCTTCGCGCCGGAAGCAAGGGCGGAAGACTCGGCTACCGCAGCCGGGCCTGAGCAGGCGGCATCCCCTTCATCAGATGGGCGCGCGCGTGGAGACGAGCCTGAATCGGCAGCGGCACCCGAGCCTGCGCTTGAGGGCGGCTCCTCGGGCGCCGTCTGGCGGCCGGGCGTGCGCGTCCTTTACGTAACGCCGCTCAAAGCGCTCAACAACGATATCTATGACCACGTGACGGAGTTCGTCGCGCAGATCGCCGAGCGGATGGAACGTCGGTCACACCAAGGAGTGCCGGGTATTACTTGCGCGGTCCGGACCGGGGATACACCCTCCTCGAAACGCGCCGCGATGCTGCGCCGTCCGCCCGACGTGCTGGTGACGACGCCGGAATCATTGTTCATCCTGCTCGGCTCCGACAAAGGACGCCTCATGCTGCGGACGGCGGAGCAGATCATCGTCGACGAAATCCACGATCTGGCGGCGGACAAGCGGGGCTCCCACCTGTCGCTGACGCTCGAGCGGCTGGAAGCTTGGCGAGGCGGCCCGCTGCAGCGCATCGGCCTGTCGGCGACGCAAAAGCCGATGGAGCGCGTGGCGCGCTTCCTCGGCGGCTGGGCGCCTCCGGATTCCGCTGATGCGCCCCGCCCGGTGGCGCGCTTCCTTGGCGGCTGGGCGCCTCCGGATTCCGCTGATGCGCCCCGCCCGGTGGCGCGCTTCCTCGGCGGCTGGGCGCCTCCGGATTCCGCTGATGCGCCCCGCCCGGTGGCGCGCTTCCTCGGCGGCTGGGCGCCTCCGGATTCCGTCGATGCGCCCCGCCCGGTGGCGCCCTTCCTCGGCAGCTGGGCGCCTCCGGATTCCGTCGATGCGCAAGCTCCACGTGCCGATTCCGAATCCGTATCCGGCCGGCTTGCAGCCTCCGCCTCTTCTCCCGACGCCCGATCCTCCGCTGCGAAGCGGTCCAAGTCCGCCACGGAACGGAGCGGCGAAGCGGACGACGGCCGCCAAGCCCGTCTCGAAGCGGAGGCGGCCGAGCCAGCCGAGGCGCTGCCTGCGCACCCGCTCGGCTTCCTCCCACGACCGGTCGCCATTCTGGAAAGCTCGATGGCCAAGACGATGGACGTCCGCGTCACGATGCCCGGGCGCGTCCGGCTCGGCAACAGCCGCGACTCCGTCTGGTTCCCGATCCTGGACCGGCTGCTGCAGCTGATGGAGGGCTGCCGCTCCGTGCTCGTCTTCGTCAACAGCCGCCGCATGGCGGAGCGGCTGTGCCTGCGCCTCAACGACTACACCGGCCAGGAGATGTGCCGCGCCCACCACGGCAGCATGGACCGGGGGCGGAGGCTCGAGGTGGAGCGGCTGCTCAAGGAAGGACGGCTCCGCTGCATCGTCGCCACCTCCTCGCTGGAGCTCGGCATCGACGTCGGCCATGTCGACCTCGTCGTGCAGCTCGACTCGCCTCTGTCCGCCGCGGCCGGCATCCAGCGCATCGGGCGCGCCGGCCACGCCGTCGGCGAGGCGAGCCGCGGCGTCATCCTCGCCCGCCAGCGCGGCTCGCTGCCGGAGATCGCGGTGCTCGGGCGCATGATCGCCGAGCGGGACATCGACCCGATCGAGGTGCCGCGCGATGCGCTCGACGTGCTGTCGCAGCAGGCGGTGGCGGTCGCTTCCCTCGATACGGTTCCGGTCGAGCGGCTGTACCGGCTCATCCTCGGCAGCGACAGCTACCGGACGTTTCCGCGCCAGCGGCTGCTCGACATGCTCGCGGTGCTGGCCGGACTGTACCCGTTCGCCCGCCCGCTGCTGGAGTGGGACCGCGAGAAGGACGCCATCGGACCGCGCTCCAATACCCGCATGGCCGCCGTCACGGGAGCCGGCACGATTCCGCAGAGCGGAGCCTATCCCGTCCACCACGCCGACAGCCGCTCCCATGTCGGGGAGCTGGACGAGGAGTTCGTGCAGGAGAGCCGCGTCGGCGACGTATTCCAGCTCGGCACGAGCTCCTGGATGATCTCCGGCATCAGCAAGGACCGCGTCTATGTCAAGGAAACGGGCAACCGCTTCAGCGAGATTCCGTTCTGGCGCAACGAGGCCGGCTCCCGCTCCTATCGGCTCGGCGAGCGCGTCGCGCAGCTGTGGACGGAGCTCATGGAGCGGCTGGAGGCCGCCGACGCGGCGCATGGCGATACGGCCATCGAAGGAGCGGCCTCGCCGGCATCCGATGCGGCGGATGTCGAAGGAGCATCCCCGGCAGCTCCGTCCGACGAGCCGGAAGCTCCATTCAGCGCGGCGGAGGAAGCGGTCATCCGCGACCTCCAGGAGCCGTACCGCCTCGACGACCGGGCTGCGCGCAGCCTCGTCTCCCTTATCCGCGCGCAGCGGGCGACGGGCGTCGTGCCGACCGCTTCGCGCCTGGCGGTGGAGGTATACAAGGACATCGCCGGCCAGACCCATATCGTCATCCACAACGCCTGGGGCCGCCGCGTGAACCGGACCTGGCAGCTGGCGATCGAGCGGAAGTTCGAGACGAGCCTGCCGCATCGCCTGTACGGCAACGCCAAAGACAACGGCATCGAGTTCGTGCTGCCGGAGTGGGACCCGTCCTGGCTGCAGGCGGTCCGTTCCGTGACGCCGGACAACCTGCGCGAGCTGCTCGTCGAGGCGTTGCCCGGCTCGCCCCTGCTCTCCGTGGCGTTCCGTCGGATCGCCGAGACGTCGCTGCTGCTGAAGCGCAGCTTCGGCCGCACGCCGATGTGGCAGCTGCGCTTGCGCGGGGAGGAGCTGCTGCGGGCCGCGCTTCCTTATGCGGACCGCTTTCCCTATCTGAACGAGGCGATGCGCGAATGCCTGCGGGACTACCTCGACGAGCCGCGTCTGAGGGAGCTGCTCGGCCGGATGCAGGAAGGACGGATCGCGATGGCCGTCCATTACCGGGACCTGCCTTCCCCGCTCGCCTCGCAGTTCGCCGCCGACTACGTCAACATGCGCATCTATGAGGGGGACGGCCTCGACCGCGCCGTCCAGGCGCAGCTGCTGCAGATGAGCCGCGAGCTCGCCGGCGAGCTGTTCGGCCAGGAAGCGCTGCGCGGCGCCGTCGATCCGCAGGTGCTCGCAGCGGAGCGGCGGCGCCTCGAGACGCCGGCCGCCGGAGCGCCGGACAGCGCGGACGAGCTGTACCGGCTGCTCAAGCAGCGCGGCGATCTGGCCGAGCCGGAGCTGCTCGCCGCCGTACGGGCAGCCGCCCGGGCCGAGGCGGCCGCAGGCGGAGATGCCTCGCAGGCGAATGCCGACGCCGACGGCGCTCGGCCCGCCGCTAGCGGCGGCTTCGGCTCCGGCAGAAGCTTCGGCTCCGCGGGGAAAGAGGTTGCCCGGGAGTCGCCGGATGCCGCTGCGGCCGCCGAAGCCGCCGTAGAAGCGGCGGCCGGCTGGCTGCGCCAGCTGCGGGAGCAGCGGCGCGTCGCTGTCTACGAGCCGGGCGGCGGGCTCGCGGGGCGCCTCGTCTGCGCGGACGAGGCCGAGCTGTACGGCCGCTTCCCGCAGGAGGACGACGCCTCATCCTTCGTCGTCGAGCGCTGGATCGCCGGCCGGCTCGCCTTCACGCCGGAGGAGCTGGCCGCCCGCTACCCGGCGCTCGATACGAACGGCGCCCAGCTGTTGATCTCGCGGCTGCTGGAGGCGGACCGCATCCAGCTCGCGCCTTTTGCCGAGGAGGACGAGCTCCTCTTCACATCGGCGCTCACCGCCGCGCGCGTCGTCCGGCTGTCCGTGCAGGCGGCGCGCGGGCGCAGCGAGGCGGCGGACGCCGTCCGCTGGTGCCGCCTCCTCGCCGGCAGGCAGCACGCGCTCCACGGCACGCAGCTGCAAGGAGAACATGGCCTGCTGCGAGTGCTGGAGCAGCTGCAGGGCTTCTTTTTCCCGCTGTCGTACTGGGAGTCGTTCCTGCTGCCGTCGCGGCTCGCCTCCTACCGGCCCGAGGAGCTCGACCTGCTCTGCGCCTCCGGCGAGGTGCTGTGGCTCGGACGCAAGAACGAGGGGGAAAAAGAAGGCAAGGTCGCCTTCTTCCTCCCGGAATCCCGCGACCTGATCGCTTCGTGGCTGCCTGCGGACGATGCGCCGCCCGCTCATCCGCAGCTGCTGGAGCGCCTGAAGCGCGGCGGCGCGATGTTCCTCGCTCCGCTCGCCCGCGAGCTCGGCCGCCAGCCGTCCGACGTGCAGGCCGAGCTGCTCGAGCTCGTCTGGCAAGGCCATGTGTCGAACGACCAGTTCGCCCCGCTGCGCGGCCCGGCTCCGGCTTCCCGCTCGCGCGGCTCCCGGACCGGCCGGGGCGCATGGGGCGGCTCCGGGCTCGGCCGCTGGTTCTGGACCGGCTCGCTGCGTCCGGAGGCGGAAAGCGGCTCGCCGCGGACCGCTGCAAGCACGGGACGGCCGGAGCGGACCGCTGCCGCCGAGCCCAGCGCGGAGATGGAAACCGGCTTGACGGCACTTCTTTCAGGAAGGTCCGCCTCCAGCCTGCTCGGCGCGAGCGCCGCTGCGCTCGCCGCAGGATCCTTCCCCCAGGACGGATCGCCGGCGCTGCGCTGGATCGACCGGCTGCTCGACGTCTACGGCATCGTGTCGCGCGACCTGGCGGCCGCGATGTCGCCGTACGCTTGGGACGAGCTGCTGCCCGTGCTGAAGCGGCTCGAGGAATGGGGCGTGCTCGTGCGCGGCCAGCTGATCGAGGGCGTCCCGGCGATGCAGTTCACGACCCGGGAGATCGCCGAGTCGCTGCGCCTGCCGCTGCCCGGCGAGGACGACGGCCTGACCGTGCTGAGCGCCGCTGATCCGGCCAATCCGTTCGGCCTGCTGGCCGACTGGCCCGGCGAGGGCGAAGGCGGCTTCGCCCGCAAGCCCGGCAACTTCCTCGTGCTGGAGGACGGGGAGTGGCGCTACTGGGTGGAAAGCAACGGCCGCCGCATCCGCAGCCTCGGCCCGAAGGGAGAGGCGCGGGACGAGGCGCCGGCCGCCGCGTCGCTGCAGCAGGCGCTCGCGTCGATCGCCTCCCGCCAGGGGCTGGCCAAGATCGCCGTCGAGCAGTGGAACGGCCGCCCGGTGGACGAGTCGCCGGCGGCCGACGCGCTGCGCGGCATCGGAGCGGAGCGCGACCGGCATCGCTTCGTGCTGTGGAAAAGCCAGCTGAACGCGCGGCGCTGAGAGGAGCCCGGCCGACAATCCGTTCTTGCCAATCGTATCCATACTGGCTATAATAAGAACGAATGTTCTTATCGGAGAGCTCGACGCCCGCAGGACGGCGCTTCGGGCAAAGGAGGAGCCTCGTGCCGCAAGACGAGCTGGATCAAGTCATCGACTACATCCAAGGCCATCTGTTCGACCCCTTGCCTCTGGAACGGCTGGCCAGGCAGATCTCGTACAGCCCTTCCCACTTCGCACGCCTGTTCAAGGAGCGCACCGGGCTGACGCCGCTCTACTACGTCTCCTCGCTGCGGCTCAGCCGGGCCAAGGACCTGCTGCTCAAGACGGACTACACGATCCGCGACATCAGCCTCGAGGTCGGCCAGCAGAGCCTCGGCACGTTCACGACGCGGTTCACCCAGCGGGTCGGGCAGACGCCGTCGGAGTTCCGCCAGTCCCGCTCCGACGTCGGCGACCAGGCGCGGCGGCTGCAGGCGCTGGACAGCTGGGACGACCCGACGGTCCACGCCTCGGCGTCTCCGCCCTGGTCGGAGGTGAGCGGGATCATCGAGCCGGTCCGGCCGTTCGACGGATTCGTGCTGCTCGGCCTGTTCGCCAAGCCGATTCCCGAGGGCATGCCGATCCACGGAACGCTGCTGCCGCGTCCTGGTCCCTTCCGCCTGACAGGGGTCCGGCCGGGCACTTACTATCTGATGGCGACGACGCTGTCCTGGCAAATGGGAGCGATGGACATGCTGCTGCCGCAGACGACGCTGCGCACCCGCGCCCGGCTGCCGATCGAGGTCGGCCCGTCCTTGCCCTCGCCTTTTCAGCACGCCCTGCTGCACGAGCCGCGTCCCGACGATCCTCCGATCCTCGTCTCGCTGCCGCTGCTCATGAACCAGTTCCTCTCGCGCATGCGAGGGTAGCTGGACTCTACGGACGAGAGCGTTCCTTTTGATTGCTGGTCGACTGGTTCTGTAACCCATTCGCGATCATCAGGCGTGGCCAAGTTCCAATGCACGACAAGAGCGGCAAACTGCGCCTCCTCATTATCGCGGTTTGTTCTAGACGGTAGTGGGTTTCTGGAAGGATACTAGTATTTCAGCAACAAGGCTCCGACACCCGATAGGACAATATGACTCAGGCAAACTGGAACGATTCGGTTGGCTTGAGTTTTTTCGTATGCACAAAAAAGGGATGCAGACTCGCCTCGGGTAACGCCGTCGTCGAAAAAAAGGAGGGCATCATGCTCTTCGCATATGCTTTGTTGGATCGATGGATGAGAGATCGGCCCTTAACCTCTGCCATCGTTTGCACGTATAAAGTCGTCTCCATATACGCTTTATCTCCCTCAGCACGCTCATCGCTCCATCTGCTCAGAGCTGCAAACTTTATTCCGATAAAGTTGATTTGATATTAAGGATATTATATACTGATTCCGAGGATAGGTAATAATATCCTTTTTTTTCTATTCGATAACAAAGGAGGCGAGGGCAATTCAATCTATATAAAACAGAATATTTTGTCTACTCTGTTTGAGGTGATGATTAGCTCGGGCCCATTCTGACTTTAAAGGAGGATTTTAAATTGAAAAAATTCATCATTTTATTGACAGGTGTGCTTTTGTTTCCTTTAATCTTCACAAAAACCTCATATGCCCAAAACGAAGAGAGTACACACTATGTTAAAAACCAATTGATAAATGAAGCTACTATTGAAGCGACGATTAAAAGCAGGAATTCACATGAACAGGTGAAGGCAGTTATAGAAGAATTGCACACGCAAAATAATTCATTTTCCGGTACTAGCTATACATCAAAAGCCTATAAGGTTTCTTTTTATTTCCCCAAGCATGATGGCTCGTTCATCACTCCTCAAACCGATCAAGGAGGCAGTAAAACGGAAGTTGGGGCAACAGCCACGATTAACGTAGTCTATAACAAAAAAGGAGAATTAATTGATTTGCAGCGTGTTTATGGAGGATGGAAACCTGAAAATTCTTTATACTATATTACGGATAGAGAAGTAATCTACCGAGCTGATTCTATTACGGCAGGCAAGACCGCAAAAAAGAATCCTACATCCAACTCGTTCAGCTATAACCCTGGTTGGGGCTATATTCAGTACTTCCCGAGTTCAGCATACTCTGGGACAGGCGCTGATTCTTGGGCGACGATACGGGTAAGTGGAATGGCTGCGACTTATGAGATTCAACTAAGTGTAAGAGTTTGATTTCTGGAGGCAGGACTTTTGAATAACCGGGATAAGCAGGAGACGAAGCAGATGGAAGAATATAAAAAAAAGCCATTTATAACTTTTTCAGATGCTTTCAACCGCGCCACAATCGGTGATTGGAATGCTTTGACCAAAGGCAGCTGCCTGTTCAGGATCATAACAACCCTCGTCATTATCGGAGGATTGGCTGCTTTATTGTATTTTAAATAGCTATACCATGTTGCTCTTTCCTGTAGGAACGCGGCCGCTCGGCGAGCAGCTTATCTTGCGCTTGGCGGTGCGCTAGGCTCTCCGCGTGTATTCATTCATGGAGCAGGGGCCGCCCACCGTTCCTGTCCGCTCCACGAATGACGCCGGGACGCCAAGAAGACCGGAACAGATGCTCAAAACGCCAAGAAGACCTTGATTCGGCATCGCTGCCGGATCAAGGTCTTTTCTTGCTGCGTGGCGGAAAGGGCGATCCATACGCCGCTTGCGAGCGGCCTGGATGGACCTGGCTCGGCCGCGTCTAGCGGACGGAAGCCTGGACGAACGAAGCGAGCATCGCCACCGCCTCGCCTCGCGTGGCGGTCGCTTGCGGCGCGAAGAACGCTTGGCCGCCCGCGCCCGGGCGTCCGTTCACGATGCCGGCTGCGGCCAGAGCGTGCACCGCCTCGCGGGCATAGGGCGAGATGGACGCGGCGTCCGCGAAGGCGCTCGCGCCTGCGGACGGCAGCGCCCAGCCGGCGCGGTCCGCGAAGCGGACGAGCATCGCGGCCAGCTGCTCGCGCGTCACTGCGGCGAGCGGCTCGAACCGTCCGCCGCCCGTGCCGCCCGCGATGCCCTCGGCCCCCGCCCAGGCGACCGCCGGCGCATAGTACGCGCCGGTCGGCACGTCCGCGAAGCCGCCGCTGGCAGCGGACGCCGCCGGTGCTTCGGCACGGCCGTTGCTGCTGGCCGCAGCGGAGGCGCCTCCCGTCTCGCCGCTGGCGCCCGCTCCGGCCATGCGGCTCAGCATGACCGCCAGATCCGCGCGGGTCAGCGTGCGCTGCGGCGAGAAGACGCCGGCAGCCGTGCCCTGCACGATGCCGCGGGCCGTCAGGAACGCCGCCGGCGCTTCCATATACTTGCCGGCGGTGTCGCCGTAAGCCTCCGCCTCACACGACATCCGGTACACGCCGGTGCCGCTGCCGGCCAGCACGAGCCGGCCGTCCCGGTACACGCTGCGGAGGATCGGCTTGCCTGCCGCATCAAGCGCCACGATTGCTTCCGGCCGTGCCGCCTCCTCCGCCGACAGCGTATATGGCAAGCTCAGCCGCACGGCTGCGGCATCCGCTCCGCGCAGCTCCTTGCCTGCGGCAATCAGCGTCACGCTCACCGCGCCGCTGCCGCTCTTCGCCTCCAGCGACCATGCGCCCGCTCCGGCGGTGCGCGCAGCCGCTGCGAACGCTTCGCCGCTCCACTCGGCGGTAGCCAGTCCAGCCGCGCTCAGCCGCACGCGCTCCAGGCCGGCCGCCGCCAGCTTCGCGGCCGCCTCGGCCGTCAGCCGCAGCGCGGCCGCGGATGGCGTGCCTGCTGCCGCGCGCAGCTCCAGCTCGCGGCGGTCCGCTCCGGCGGCCCGCAGCCGCTCGAGCGCCTGTTCGGCCGCTGCCGCGCTGACCTCGACGAAGCCGTCCGCTCCGGCAGCCAGCTCCAGCACGCCGCTCGCGACGCCGCCGCTTACGTTCACCTGCACGGCCGCGCCGGCAGGCGCTGGCGTCGGACTCGGCGAGGCGCTCGGACTCGACGTTGGCACGACGATGCCCCCGCCTCCCCCACCGCCTGGCGTCGGCTGCGGCGTCGGACTCGGAGTCGGATTTGGCGAGACGCTCGGCTCGGCCGCCGCCTTCACCGTCACGTTCAGCTCGGCGACGCCGTAGCCGTCGGCGCTCACGACGCGGATGACGGCGCTTCCTGCCCGGAGCGGCTTCACCTTTCCATCCGCATCCACCGATGCGACATCCGGCCGGCTGGACGAATAGGTCAGCGCAGCGACCGTCGGGACTCCCGCTCCAGACACGGCTTTGGCCTCCAGCTGCACCGCCGCCTCCCCTGCTGTCAGCACCAGCTCCGGCCGAGCCAGCTCCACGCGCGTCGTCTCCAGCTGCAGGACGGCGACCGTGCCGCTCACCTCATGAGCGACGAGCAGCAGCGGCTGTCCCGTCGGGCTGTCCGAGGCTGCGATGAACTCCAGCCCCTCCGGCGCGGAATCGGTGTTCATCGCGTTCTCGCCGCCGCTCTCGCCGAAGTCGCGGGTATTGACGTAGCTGACGAACCGGGCTTCCGCCGGGGAAGTCACGTCGTACGCCATGACACCGCCGATCCGCTCCAGGCCGGTGAACGCCAGCGTCCGCTCGCCGATGCGCCCGATCCGCACGTCCTCGGGCTCGGGTCCCTTTTTCGTGCTGCGGGAATCGAACTTCTTGTTCGTGTTGGAAGCGTTGAATACGTCCGGCAATCGCGTGGCGGTGATCGCCTCGAAGGCGTTTCCGCTGTCGTACACCTGCTTGAGGTCCGCCGCGTCCCAGATCGAGAACGAGCGACCGCCGTACAGATAGACGGCTTCCGCGCCCCAATCGCTCATCGCCTCGACGTCGTCATACGCGCTGGTCGCCCCGAAAAACGCCGCCGCGGCCGAGCCCGGCGCCAGCAAGCCCTTGAGATTCTTCACCTTGGTCGCGTTCGTCATGCCCGGCCACTCCGTCGCATCGCCTTCATTGGCCGTCACCAGATACTGGCGCCCGCCCGATTCATAGGAAGCGATGCCGTCCGGCATGTAGACGCCGTAGGCGTTTGCCGTCACCGGCGCGTACTTCTTGTCCTTGCCGTCGAGATCGAGCGCATTCGCGGGCAGGCTCAGGTCCTTGAGGCCGAGGCCGCGTACGGCCGTGAAGCGTCCCGCCGCGAGGTCGAGCTCGGCGACGGCGTTGTTTTCCTGCAGCGAGACATACGCGGTCCGTCCGTCCGCCGACAGCGCGATGTACTCCGGCTCCAGGTCGGTGACGGCTTTGGCCTTCGGCCCTTTGCCGATGATCTGGCCGTTCCCGTCGACCCCGCCCCGAATATGGACCCCGTCGCCGATGATCGACTCGTCGTCGAACCCGATCTGCCGCGACAAGCCTGTACTGCGGTCGATGATCGTCACGGTGCCCTCCGGATCGGGCGCGCCGGCGCCGTCGCGCGGCTCGCCTTCGTCCGCGGTCAGCACGTAGCGGCCGTCCGGCGTCGATTTCACCATGTCCGGCTGCTTGCCGGCCGGATAGGCGCGCACGAGCTTCCCGTCATAATCAAGCTCCAGCACCAGGCCCGCGTCGTTCGCTCCTGCCGCCTGGACGGCGACGAACACGCGCTTCGCCGCCTTGTTGACGTCGACGCTCGTCAGATCGCCGAACGCGAAGCCGCTTTCCGACTCGGCCAGCAGCTTCGCGTCGATCTTGCGCTCCAGCTGCATCGCGCCGGCCTTCAGCTCGACGATGTCGAGGCTCGGCGGAACAGCGGAGCCGTTCACGACGTAGAACCGTCCGTTGTCGCGGTTGTATTTGACGATCTCGGCTACGCCGCCGTCCTCGCTCGCCATGCCGACGCGGTACTCGCCGATCTTGGTCATGGCGAACGCGTCCGCGTACGTCTGTCCCGTTACCGTCGGCGCCAAAGCGCTCGCCGCACCCGCGCCGGCAGCCTCGGCCGCCGAAGCGAACGCCGGACCTCCGGCCGGCACCAGGCCGGCCGACGCCGTCGTCAGGGTCAGCCCCAGCCCGGCCATGCGCATCCATTTTCGTTTCATCTCGTTAATCCCCCTCGTCTGCTTGTCCTGGTCCCGAGCTTATCAAGGCGATGTAAAGGCCCCGTCACCGAATCCTAAAGATTTTGTATAGGCCTGCCGCAGGAAAATCCTTTAGAATAAAACGATATCCAGGTCAATCAGATGGAGAGGGGAACGATTCATGATCGAGCTGAAGCAAGTCACCTGGAAAAGGGAGCGCCTGACGCTCCTCGACGAGGTGAGCTGGCGCGTGCGTCCCGGCGAGCATTGGGCGCTGCTCGGCCTGAACGGCTCCGGCAAGACGACGCTGCTGAACATCGTCTGCGGCTACATCTGGCCGACGTCGGGCGAGGTGTCGGTGCTCGGGCGCAAGTACGGCGAAGTCGACCTGCGCGAGCTGCGCAAGTCGATCGGCTGGGTGAGCAACTCCTTGCAGGACAAGCTGTACAAGACCGATCGCGCCCAATACGTCGTCCTGAGCGGCATCCATGCGACGATCGGCCTCTACGATGCCGTATCCGACGAGGACGAGACGCGGGCGCGGGGACAGATGGAGTCGCTCGGCTGCCTCCATCTGTGGGACCGGGAGTACGGCACCTGCTCGCAGGGCGAAAAGCAGAAGCTGCTCCTCGCGCGCGCCCTCATGGCTTCGCCGCAGGTGCTCATCCTAGACGAGCCGTGCAACGGGCTCGACCTGTTCTCGCGCGAGCGGCTGCTGGAGAGCATCTCCGAGCTGGCACGCCGTCCCGACGCGCCGACGCTCATCTACGTCACGCATCATACCGAGGAGATCGTGCCGGAGCTCGGCCATGCGCTGCTGCTCCGACGGGGGCAGGTGTTCCGCAGCGGACCGGTGGCCGACGTGCTCGACTCGGCGACGCTGACCGAATTTTTCGAGGCGCCGGTCGCGGCCGAGACGCACGGCGGGAGAGTGTACGTGCGGGCGCTTTGAGCTTTGCCCGTGCGTTGGCCTCGTGCTTGAGAGCGCTGTAAAGGATTCGGATCAAGCGAGGCTGGCATTTTCGTTTTTCATGATTCAACCCTTCCCTCCCCTCTTTCGTCGAGGTCATGCATCGGAGCGCAGACAGCTCTCGTCGGCGCGTCAAGGCCGCTTCTGTGCCATCACAGCCCCTTCCCGCTCATGAACCGCCCTCCCTTTGGGAAGGCTATGCCAGGACATCCTCCTTCTCCCTGCTCCGCCAGTCATTCGGCCGGACGCCGCCGCAATTGTCACGGAATGTCCTTTGCTCCGGCAAGCGCCGTTCTCTACAATGGAGGAAAGGGCTGTCTTCCGTGCGGCTGCCCGACTTTCGCGTACAAGGAGCTGTCGCCCGAAATGAACATCTCGCTGGGCCGCCTGCCGGCCGGCCGTTCGATGAAGCTGCTCTCGCTGCTCGTCCTGATCTCCGCGCTGCTGCTCGGCGGCTGCAATTTCACCTCTCCCGTGACCGACGGCTGGAAGTCGCGCGTCGCCAGCGAAGGTCTCGAGCTCGTGTCCGGCAAGGAGAACTGGAAAAAGCTCATCTATCGCGTCACGCTCGAAAACGTCAGCGGCTCGCCGCAAGAGGTCGAATGGGTCGAGCCCATCCTCAAGAGCAACCTGCTGCTGAACGATCCCGACCGTTCTCTGCGCAAGACGATCAACAAGACCGTCGAGGACGGAGGACGCCTCGAGGTGCAGGACGAGATCGAGTTCGACTCCAAGAACGTCAACCTCGGCAGCTCGCAAAACGTGGAGTATATGCTGGTGAAGCTCAAGGACAAGGACGAGCCGATCGAGATCAATGTCTAGGCTTCGTCCCTCGCACTTCCCGTACCAAAAAAGCCATTCCGATCGCCTCGGGCGATCGGAATGGCTTTTTTTTGAATCAAGTCAGTCTGCTGTCGCCGAGCGGCGTCAGCGGGCGCTCTTGGCGGCAGCCCCGCCCGTAAGGCCGCTTGGCGGCGCAGGCTCCTCGCCCTCGGCCAAGTGCCGGTACAGCCGCTGCCCCAGCAGCGTCTGCACGAGAAGGATGAGGCCGCCTGCCGTCCAGTAGAGCGGCAGCGCCGCCGGAGCGGAGAAGGAGAACAGGCCCATCATGACCGGCGACAGGTAGACCATCCAAGCCATCTGCTTCTGCATGTCGGTCTGCTCCATGCCCCGCTGCGACAGCTTGGCCTGCACGAAGTAGACGGCCGCCGCGAGCAGCGGCAGGACGAGGTCCGGCTGCCCGAGCTGGAACCAGAGGAAGCTGTGGCTCGACAGCTCCGGGCTCATGCGGATCGCATAGTAGAGCCCCGTCAGGATCGGCAGCTGGATGAGCAGCGGCAGGCAGCCGATCGCGAGCGGATTGTAGCCGTGCTTGCTGTACAGCTCCATCGTTTCCTTCTGCTGCTTCTGCATCGCTTCCGGCGTCTTGTCCCCGCCCGCATGGCGCTCCTTGAGCGCCTCGAGCTCCGGCTGCATGCGCTTCATCTTGCCCTTCATCACCTGCTGGCCGCGATACTGCCGCAGCATGAGCGGCATGAGCGCGAGCCGCACGAGCAGCGTCACGAGGATAAGCGCGATGCCGTAATTGTCGTGCAGGCCTCCGGCCAGGACGCGCAGCAGCCAGGCCAGCGGAAAGACGACGTAATGGTTGAACAGCCCCGGCGTGTCGGCATCGATCGTGCCGTTCGCGCCGCATCCGGCGAGCAGCAGCAGGGCGATCGCTGCAAGCGCGCCCTTGGACAACGTTCCAAGCCTCGGCTTGGGAATCATGGCAAACATCTTGTTCCTCCCTTGTGTTGTCTAAGCGACAGCGACAAGGGACGGGCAGGCGGAGGCGTCGTCATCGGGCGATTCCTTGCGCTTCCTCAGCCGGACCAGCTTCTGGCCGATCGGACGGCTGACGGCAGCGGGCCGGATCACGCAAGGTCGTCCGAGCTCGGCTGCCGCAGGCAGCATGGAAGCGCTGCGCGATCCGGAATGCAGCCAGGCCAGATAGTAGTACGCGGCCGAGCAGGCAAGGCCGACCGACCAGATCCAGGACAGCAGCTCATGCACGTCCAGCATGATCTCACCTCCTCCGCTTCATCTGGGATCAGCGTACCACAGCGCGCCTGCGCGCGCCAGCGGCATGCGATGCGCGGCCTCGGCAGGATTTTTGGCACCGCTTGCAGAAATAGGATATCATGCCAGACGAGGAACCATTCGAGAACGGAGTGAGCCGACATCATGGAACATGCTCCAGGTCCGGTCGCGGCCCAGGGCCGTACCGCTCAGATATGCAGCTATGGCGACGACCAGGTTCTGAAATGGTTCAAGGAAAGCATTCCCCGTCTCGCCGCCGAGCAGGAGCTCGCGGCATCCCGGGTCGCCGCCTCGGCCGGGCTGCCCGTGCCGAAGGCCTATTTCCTGGCGGAGTGGCAGGGCCGTCCCGCCATCGCCTTCGAGCGGATCGCCGGATCGACGATGCTCGCCGTTCTATACCGGCAGCCATGGCGCATCGTCGCCTGCGGCGCCCGCATGGCGCGGCTCCACATCGACATTCACCGCACCGGCGCCGGGCCGGACTCCGGGATGCCTTGCCTGATCGACTCGCTCAAGCGCCGGATCCAGGCCGCGCCGCTGCTGGCCGAGTCCGAGAAGGAGGCCGCGATCGCGGCTCTCCTCAAGCTGCCGGCCGGACGGCAGCTGCTGCACGGGGACTTCCATCCCGGCAACGTCATTCTTGGCGGCGGCAAGGCCTGGGTCGTCGACTGGATGACGGCCGTATCCGGCCATCCGGCCGCGGACGCCGCGCGCACCGTGCTGCTGCTCCGCACCGCCATGCTGCCGGAGGAGCTGTCCCGTCTTTCGTCCTTTGTCTTCAACCGCGTCCGGGCCATGCTCCTCTGCCAGTACCGTCGCACCTACCTGCGGCTCAGCGGACTGGAGCAGGAAGAGCTCGAGGCCTGGATGCTGCCGCTCGCGGCGGCGCGCCTCTGCGAGCAGCTGCCGCCGGAGGAGAAGCTGCTGCTGCATAAGCTCGTGCAGAGCGAGCTGCGGCGCCAGCCTCCGCTGCCTGCCGCCTCGTTCTGAATCAGTCTTAGCGGAAACGGTTACAATGGAATCGACAGCCTTCGCCGGAAGGCGAACGAAGCCTACATGGAGGGATCAAGCATGTCGACCTGGACCTTGCGCTATGCAAGCGGCGACGAGGAGCGGCAGGAGCTGGTGTTCCGACGCCAGTCGGAGCTCAACGAATACCTGCACTCGCTGAAGGTGAGCGAGCTGCTGCGCATCCGCGTGTACGACGCCGACGAGCGCCATATGTGCGGCAAGACGTATATCTATACCTATCTGCATTGAAGCGGTGCGAGCGCCGCAGCGCCAGGCGGCCGGGAGGAGAAGCGCGTCATGGATGACGATCGGCAAGGAGAAGAAGGACAGCGGCTGCTCGACGAGCTGCGGGAGGAGCTGCGGCAGCGCTTCTCGATGACCGTGCGCGCCGCGCGCCCGGTGCCGTTGGGCTGGATGAACCGCAAGTGGAGGGTGGAGACCGAGCAGGGCGGCTACCTGCTCAAGCAGTTCCACTCCCAGCGCTATCGCGATGGGCAGTCCACCCCGTGCGGGTCGACCTCCAGCGATCGCTGCGCATGCTGTACATGCTGGAGAGCCCGTGGTGGATCCATGCCTCGATGGACGAAGAGGCTGCCGCTCCGCCCCGCCGCTTCCAGCGCGAGATGCGCTGGCTCGCCGAGCGCATGCTCCAGGCTTGAATCCAAAAAAACTCCCTGCCGCAAGCCGAGTCGGCTTGCGGACAGGGAGTTTTTTCAGCATGTCAAGGCAAGCCGGACGGCCCTCCGTCGATTCACGCGGTCCAGCCGGACGCGTGCCGCATCAGGCGCGCTCCTGCGGCTCGCCGTTCAGCACGAGCCGGTACTCGATCTCGGCCTTGAGCGAATCGGAGACCGCGCAGTATTTCTTGCTGCCGAGCTCGATCGCCTTCCAGATCCGGTAGTCCGGGATCCGGCCGTCGACGTGGAACGTGAGCGCGATGTGCGTGAAGCCCGTCGGCGTCTCTGTCTTGCGCGTCCCGTCGGCGATGATGTCGAGCCGGTCGATTTGATCCAGGAAGTGGTCGAGGATCATCGTCACGTCGATGCCGATGCAGCCGGCCAGGCCGGCCAGCAGCAGCTCCATCGGCGTCGCTCCCTTGCCCTCGCCGCCGTAAGCGGGCGTGGCGTCCATGCCGATCGCATAGCCGGAATCCCCCTCGGAGGTAAACGCGCGTTTTCCCTGCCAGGTTGTCGTTACGATCACGTCGATCCGCCTTCTTTCCCTCAAAGTAGTCTTGCCTCGTGCCCTCAGCGCTCTAGCGCTCTCCTTGCAGCTGCCGGATGAACCGCTGCGCGCGTTCGTGACGCGGCGACGCGAAGAAAGCCTCCGGAGCGGCCTCCTCCACGATGCGGCCGCCGTCCAGGAAGACGACGCGGCTCGCCGCCTCGCGGGCGAACTTCATCTCATGCGTGACGACGACCATCGTCATGCCCTCGCGGGCCAGCTCCCGCATGACGGCAAGCACCTCGCCGACAAGCTCCGGATCGAGCGCCGACGTCGGCTCGTCGAACAGCAGGACGGCCGGCTCCGTCGCCAGCGCCCGCGCGATCGCCACGCGCTGCTGCTGGCCGCCCGACAGCCGGGACGGGTAGGCGTCGCGCTTGTCCGACAGGCCGACCCGCGCGAGCAGCCGCTCGCCGATCCGGTCCGCCTCCGCGGCCGCCAGGCCGCGCACGACGCGCAGCGCCTCCGTCACGTTGCCGAGCGCCGTCTTGTGCGGATACAGATTGAACTGCTGGAACACCATCCCTGTCCGCTGCCGGATGCTCCGGAACCGCGCCTCCCGGTCGCGCGGCTTCAGGCCGGCATCGACGATGACGCCTGCCACCTCCACGGTGCCGGAGGTTGGCGTCTCCAGCCCGTTCAGGCAGCGCAGCAGCGTGCTTTTGCCGGATCCGCTCGGGCCGAGCAGCACGACGATCTCGCCTTCCTCCACCTTCAGGTCGATCCCGTCCAGCACGCGCTGCGGACCGAACTGCTTCACCAGCTCCCGCGCCTCGATCATGTCGATCCCTTCCTCCGCTGTCTCTTCAGTACGCCCGCGCCAGGCGGCGCTCCATCGCATGCAGCAGCGTCGTGAACGCCGTGCTCATGACCCAGTACATGACGGCGATGCCGATGTAGAACGGCATGTTCACGTAATACTGGGCGATCAGCAGCTGCGCCGAGCGCAGCAGCTCGGTCACCGTGATGACCGAGACGAGCGACGTCTCCTTCAGCATGCCGACAAACGTATTGCCCATCGGCGGCAGCGCGATGCGCGCGGCCTGAGGCAGGATGATGCGCCGCATGGCCTGCCCCGTCGTCATGCCGGTCGCGTACGCCGCCTCGAGCTGCCCTTTGGGCACCGCCTGGATCGCCCCGCGGAACGTCTCCGACAGGAACGCGCCGACGTTGATGCTGAGCGCGATGACGGCCGCCGTAATCGGGCCGAGCGTGATGCCGTAGTCCACCAGTCCGTAGTAAACGATGACGATCTGCACGAGCGCCGGCGTCCCCCGGATGATCGAGACGTAGACGCGGGCCAGCGCCCGCAGCGGCCACGGCCCCCGCAGCCGCATGAGCGCGACGGCGAGCCCGATCAGCAGGCCGAAAACCATCGACAGCAGCGTGATGAGCAGCGTGTAATACGCGCCCCGGAGCAGGAAGCCGGCGTTGTCGAACACCAGATCCATTCGTCATTCCTCCCGTCGCGGCCGGCTCCGGCCGCGCGTCATTCCGCCGGCGGCTCCTCGCCGAACCATTTGACGAAGATCGTCTTGTACGTTCCGTCTTCCTTGATGCCCGTCAGCGCCTCGTCGATCGCCGCGAGCAGGTCCGGGTTGTCCTTGCGCAGCGCCACTCCCGCCCGATCGGACTTGATCGGCTCGCCGACCGCCTTGATCTGGAAGCCGTTCTTCTCGACGACCGGCTTCAGCGCGTACAGGTTGTTGATCGTGGCGTCGATGCGGCCGGCGTTCAGGTCCTGCAGCGTCGTGATGACGTCGTCGTACGTCATGATCTGGAACTCGCCCACTTCCGGCAGCACGGTCGTGCGCAGGTACGTCTCGTCGTTCGTGCCGAGGCCGACGCCGATCTTGTTCCCTTTGAAGTCCGCCAGCTGCGTGATGGAGTCGTTCTTCTCCTGCACGATCACCTTCACCTGATTGGTGATGTAAGGCTGGGAGAAGTCGATCGCCTTCTTGCGCTCGTCGGTGATCGTCACCTGGCTGATGATGACGTCGATCTTCTTGGCCTGGAGGCTCGGGATGAGGCCCGAGAATTCCTGCGGCGCGAATTCCGCCTGCACGCCGAGGCGCTTCGCGATCTCCTTGGCGATATCGGCGTCGAAGCCGTCGATTTCCTTGTTGTCGTTCAGAAAATTGTACGGCGCATACGTTCCCATCAGGCCGACCTTGAGCACGCCGGCTTTCTTGATGTCGGCGAGCAGGCCGCCATCGGCAGCCGGCTGCTCCGCGCCGGGGCTCGCGGACGGAGCCGGCGAGGCCGCCGGGGCATTGCCGTTCGCGCCGCCGCAGGCCGCCAGCACGGCGGTGGTCGAGATGAGGGCGATCAGCCCGAGCTTCTTGGTCCATTTGGTCATTCGTTCACACACTCCCATAGTCAGGTAAGTTTGGTTCCTTTTCTCTATAAGCTGTCCGACCGTACCGGAATCATGCGCCGGCCGGGCGGATCGAGACGGCCGGCCCTGCCCTGCGCCCGCCAAGCGGCGAACCAGGCCAGCGGCTAGACGCCTCCCGGCAGGCCGTAGAACTCGAATCGCGCCGTCTCGGCGGCAAGCTGCTCGGCCGTGCGGCCGGCGACGCCGCTGCCGGGCAGGCGCGGCGACAGCAGCCAGCGGCCGATCAGCCCCTCCACGAGGCTCATCAGCATCGCCGCCCGCAGCGCCGCATCCATGTCCCTCGGCAGCATGCCGAGCTCCACCGCCCGCTCGATGTTGGCGACGAACGCCTGTTCCAGCGCGAGCCTCGTCTCCGCGATCGCCGCGGACACCGCCTCGCTGCCCTGCAGCCCGCCGAGCAGCAGCTCCATCCATTGGCGGTTGCCCTCCGCGAACCGGTACAGATCCGCGAACAGCTGCTCCGACGCCCGCACCATGTCGGGCAGCGTGCCGCCGCTGCGGCGGTAGCCCTGCGCGATCACTTCGGTCAGCTGGCGGCGCCCTTCGGCGACGAGCTCCAGCGCGACCGCTTCCTTGCTCTTGAAGTGCCAGTAGAACGTGCCCTGCGCGACGCCCGCATCGGCGACGATGTCGGAAATCTTGGCCGCATGGTAGCCATGCCGGGCGAACCGCTGCAGCGCGCAAGCCATCAGCTGCCGACGCCTCTCCGTCTCCACGCCGTGGGACATCCTTCCCCGCCTCCCGATTGACTGGTCAGTCAGTTGATGGTTAAATCCTATAGACAAAGTGGGGTATTGTCAAGGCAAGGACAGAAAAAAACCGTCAGGATCGATATCCTGACGGTCCGTTCCTGCGGCCCTAGCCGCGATGTCCGGCCGCTGCGCCATCGTCCGGCATCAGCCGGTCTCCTCGCCATGCCATAGCTGGCGGAAGCTCTCGCTCGTGCGCAGCAGCTCCTCGGCGCTGCCCTCGGCCTCGATGCGGCCGCCATGCAGCACGATGATATGGTCGGCATGCGCGAGCGCCGCCTTGCGGTGGGAGACGACGAGGCAGGCCGCGTCGCCGCGCTGCCGGAACAACCGCTCCCAAAGGCGGCGCTCCGTCTCGACGTCAAGCGCGCTCGACAGGTCGTCGAACACGTACAGCTGCGCGTCGCGCACGAGCATGCGGGCCGCGGCCGTACGCTGCGCCTGGCCGCCGGACAGCTTGACGCCGCGCGGGCCGACCATCGTGTCGAGGCCGTGCTCCAGCCCGCCGATGTCCTCCTCCATGACGGCGGCATGGAGCGCCCCCGCCACGCTGCCGGGACGCTCGGGCTCTCCGAGCAGGATGTTGTTGCGGAGCCGGTCGCTGTACAGGCGCGGAATCTGCGCCGTGTACGCGCTCTGCGGCGGCACGAAGAAGTCGGCCGGCCGCTCGACGGTCTCGCCGTTCCAGCGGACCTCGCCCGCCTCAGCCGGCAGCAGGCCGAGCAGCGTCCGCACGAGCGTCGTCTTGCCGCTGCCGATCATGCCCGTCACGACGGTGAACGAACCGGCCCGCAGCGTCAGGTCGATGCCCTCGATGCCTCGTCCCGTCTCCGGGAACCGGTAGGTCAGGCCGCGCGCCTCCAGCACCTGCAGCGGCGGAGCCTGGACGGGCGGCGCGAAGTCGTCGTCGAGCCGCACGGAAAGGTCCGATTCCCGGACCGAGGCCGGCGGCGGGCCTGAATTCGGCTCCGCGGCGGCAGCGGCTGCGGTCGGCCGGCTCTCCGATGCTCCCGAAGCGCCGCCGCCCGCCGACGATTCTGCCGGCCCGCTCGGACCCGCCTGCGCGGCGCGCGCCTCTTGCGCCTGCCCGCCGCGCCCCGGCTTGCGGCGGCCGAGCCCGATGTAGGCGGGCTTCGTCAGCAGCTGCGCCGGCGCGCCTTGCAGCATCGACTTGATGCGGCCGAAGCTGACGGCCATCTGCTTGTAATAGGTCATGAAGTTGCCGACGTTGCCGATGAGCTGCGTCACGAACGTCAGGTAGTAGACGAACAGCGCCAGGTCGCCGACCGAGAAGCCGCCGGCGCGCATCTTGTAGCCGGCGAGCAGCAGGATGAGGCCGGTGCCGAGGTTGACGGAGTTGGCGAAGACGGAGGACAGCGCCTCGGTCATCAGCTTGTCCTTGACCATCGTCTGGCGGCGGCGCTCGCTCAGCTGCACGAACCGTCCGACGACGCGCTTCTCCGCGCCTGCGACCTGGATCGCCTGCACGTTGCCGAACATCTCGCTGATCGCTCCGGTCACCTTGGCCGTCGCCTCGCGGCTGGCGGCGCGGTACTTCTGGATGCGGGCGGTCGCGACCTGGGCGGCCGTGACGACGAGGATGAGCGGCACGAACACGAGCACCGTCATCTGCGCGTCGATGGAGATCAGGATCCAGCTCGCCACGCCGACGAAGCCGATGAGGCCGAGCATGTCGACCGACCAGCTGACCGCCTCCTCGGTATGGTCGACGTCGTCGCGGAAGTTGCTGATCGCCTCGCCCGGCGATACCGGAATCGCCCTCGCTCCCGGCTCCTTGAGCACGTGGGCGAGCATGTTGCGGCGCAGCAGCATGCTGATCCGGTAGCGGACGTTGACGTCGGTCAGGAAGCCGACGTAGATGAGGCCGATCCGTCCGAGCGCGGCGGCGACGAGCAGCGCGGCGATCGCGGCGACGCCGTACGGGAAGTCGTAGCTGCCCTCCAGATCGTCGAAGAACGCCTTGGTGAGCAGGCCCGGCACGAGCGGAGCCATATGGATGAGCGACCAGAAAATGAGGTTGAGCGCGTACAGCCCCGGCCGATAGCGGATCAGCGACCAGAAGAAGCTTCTTGTCTTCATGCCAGCACCTCCTCCATTCCGACGGCGAGCATCCGGCTGAAGCGCGATTCCGGGTCGCCGGCCAGCTGCTCGCGTCCGCCGCTCTCCAGCACCCGTCCGTTCTCCAGGATGAGGATGCGGTCGGCGCGCTGCACGGTCGCGAGCCGATGCGCGATGATGATGCACGTCTTCTCCTGCAGCAGGCGGGTGATCGCCAGCTCGATGCGCGTCTCCGTCAGCGGGTCGAGCCGCGAGCTCGCCTCGTCGAGGATGACGAGCCCCGGATCGGTCAGGAACACGCGGGCGAACGCGAGCAGCTGCCCCTCGCCGGCCGACAGGCTGCCTCCGCCGGAGGCGAGCACGGTGTCCAGGCCGTCCGGCAGCGAGTCGTGCCAGGCGCCCAGCCCGAGCTCATGCAGCACCTCGGAAATCCGGGCGTCGGGGATCGAGTCGTCGAACAGCGTCAGGTTGTCGCGTACGCTGCCCTCGAGGATCTCGATGTTCTGCGTGACGAGCGCGACCTTGCGCCGCAGCTCGTGCAGCTTGAGCTCGCGCAGGTCGACGCCGCCGAGGCGGATGCCGCCGGCCTGCGGATCATAGAAGCGCAGCAGCAGCCGGGCAAGCGTCGTCTTGCCGCTGCCGGTGCGTCCGAGCAGGCCGAGCGTCTGGCCGGGCTCGAGCCGCAGCTGCAGGCGGTGCAGCGTATTGCGGCCGCCTTGCTCGTACGCGAATTCCATGTCGTGGAATTCGACGGACAACGGCCCGGCCGGCAGCTCCGCGCCGGGGCCGTCCTGGATCTTGGGCTGGGTCGCCAGCAGCTCCCGCACGCGCAGCAGGCTGGCGTCGGCCTTTTGCAGATCCTCGAGCTGGGTGCGGATCTTCTCGATCGGCTTGGCGAGCTGCTCGGTATAGTAGAACACGAGATAGATCGAGCCGATCGTCAGCCCTCCTTGACCGCTCTTCCAGAGCCAGGCGCAGACGAGGAACGCGGCGGCGTTGCCGAGCGCGAAGACGAGGATCGTCGTGCTCCACATCATGCAGAAGCCGAGAAACGCCCGCAGCCGGACAGGCAGCATGCGTCGGGTCAGGTCGTAGAACCGGTTCATGACGTAGCCGGCCGCGCCGTTGGCGCGCGTGTCCTCCGTTCCCTCCAGATGCTCGCCGATGAAGCCGTAGAGCTCGGCGTTCATCTCGCGCCAGCGCTTCCAGACCGGCACGGCGAAGCGGCGGATCCACTGGATGACGTACACCGCCCCGATGACGAAGGCGGTCATGACGAGCCCGATCCACATGTTCTCGCGGAACAGCAGCGCCAGGATGCCGACCATGAGCACGAGGTTGCCGGCGAGGTGGATGATGAAGCTGGAGAAGAAGTTCGCCAGCGCGTTCACGTCTCCGTCCACCCGCTCGATGAGCGAGCCGGACGTCTGCGTCTTGTGGAAGCTCATGTCGAGCGACAGGCAGTGCTCCGCGAGCTCCGCGCGCAGCTGGTTCGTCGTCGACCAGCCGAGATTCTCGCTGAAATAAGCCGCCGCCACCGATACGCCCTGCTGCACGAGGGAGAACAGGATGAAGAAGCCGGCCGCCCAATACAGCGCCGTCAGCTTTCCGTCCCCCTGGGCGGCATCGATGAAGTAGCGGATGATCTGCGGATTGACCAGCTGCAGGCCGATCGACAGCAGCAGCAGCGCGGCCAGCCAGCCGAGCAGCCGCTTCTGCGGCAGCACGTAGCGCCCCAGCATCTCGCGGTAGACGCGCCAGCCGCCGATGCTCCGCCCTTCCTTCTGTTCCCCTTTCACACGAACACTTCCTTCCATTCCGTAACTCTACTTCAGCCGCTCTGGGGCCGTCAATGCCTAAATCGGCCTAAACAAAACTGGCGGATTACCCCGTCCGACGACGGATATGGTATCGTAGGAAAAACCAGACCCAACAAGCCCTATTAAGAGGAAGGAAGATTCCCATGTTCCATACGACGGCCTATGAAGGCACGCGCGAGCAGCAATACGAAACGGTCACCCGCCAGCTGCAGGCGCTCATCGAAGACGAGCCGAGCCTGATCGCCAACCTGGCCAACGCCTCGGCGCTGCTCGGCCAGTTCCTGACCGAGATCAACTGGGTCGGGTTCTACCTGCTGGACGACAAAGGCCTCGTGCTCGGTCCGTTCCAGGGCCTGCCGGCCTGCGTCCGCATCCCGGTCGGCCGCGGCGTCTGCGGGACGGCGGCCGAGCGCAAGGAGACGGTCGTCGTGCCCGACGTGCACGCTTTCCCCGGCCATATCGCCTGCGACGCCGCCTCCCGCTCGGAGATCGTCGTGCCGCTGCTCGCGGAGGACGGCAGTCTGATCGGCGTGCTCGACATCGACAGCCCCGTCACGGACCGGTTCGACGAAACCGACCGCGTCCATCTGGAGCGCTTCGCGGCCTTGCTGACAGCGGGGCGCTGAATCCGGAGCCCCGACCCCGCCGGCGAAGCCATCGTCGGCTGGACCTTCCTACAAGAGGTGACTTCAGATGTCTGTTCTCGTAGATGCCTTGAATTCAAGCAAAAAGCTGGAAATCAACTGCCGAAGCCCTTACCGGTCTCCGAACCAAAGCTGCTATCTCGACCTGTCCTACTCTATGGATGACGGCGCCAGCTGGACATCCACGTCCATTCTCTGGACCGTCCATACGTGGACGAGCTTCCTGGAAATGCTTGAGAAATTTCCCTTCGAAAAATACGACGGCTATTTCTCGCACTACGAAGAAACGTTCGAATGGCATTGGGTTCAGGAAGAGGCATCCGATCGCTATTCCATCTTCATCTTTCTGAAAGGCATGAACTCGACCTTCAAGGCGGCGCCGCAGCAGCTGCACGAGCTGGCCGCCGGCTTGAAGAGAGACTGGAAGCTCGCCCGCAAAGCCGCGATGCCGGCGGAGAAGCCCCGCTCCTCCTGACGCCCCAGCCTTTTTCGGCGCTCGCTCGTTCAGAGGGATAGATTGCACCTGACAAGGAGCGTGCGAAAATGGAAGATACGTGGTCCGGCCCGAAGCGGCCGCTGCGGCTCAAGGCGGCGATGCTGCTCGATTTCGGACGGAAGCAGGCGCTCAGCTGCGTGTTCCCCGTGCTGATCTTCGCCTCGCTCGGCTTCACGAAGCTCGTCGACGTGCCGGGCATCGCCCGCTACGACCTGCTGCTCCTGCTCTGCCTGGCGATCCAGGCGGCCATGCTGCTGCTGCGGCTGGAGACGGCGCGCGAGCTGCAGGTCGTGCTGCTGTTCCATCTCATCGGGCTCGCGCTCGAGCTGTTCAAGGTGCGGATGGGCTCGTGGAGCTACCCGGGCGAAGCGTGGAGCAAGGTCGGCGGCGTGCCGCTGTACAGCGGCTTCATGTATGCCAGCGTCGCCAGCTACATGTGCCAGGCGTGGCGCAGGCTGGACCTGAGCTTCCGCGGCTGGCCCGACCTGCGGCTGTCGACGGGGCTGGCGCTGCTCGCCTATGCGAACTTCTTCACGCATCACTGGCTGCCGGATCTGCGGTGGTGGCTGACGGCGATGATCTTCGCCGCGTTCTGGCGAGCGAGCGTGTCCTATACGGCAGGCGGACAAAGGCTGAAGATGCCGGTGCTGGCGAGCTTCGCCCTCATCGCCCTGTTCATCTGGCTGGCCGAAAACGTCTCGACGTTCCTCGGCGCGTGGGCCTATCCCGATCAGCGGCTCGGCTGGAGCCTCGTCCACTGGGGCAAGCTGAGCAGCTGGTTCCTGCTCGTCATCCTCAGCCTGCTGCTGGTGTACGCGCTGAAGCGGCGCTTCCCGCCCGCTGCGGACAACCGATCGGAGCCGAGGTGACGAAGCGCATGACGGCCTTCGCCGTCATGCGCCGTAGGCTGCGGCTGCGCGGACCGTCGACGGCAGGGCACGGCCTGGCAGCGGAAAGCCGGCAAAAAAAGGACGGAAGCGGCATTCGCCCGCTTCCGTCCTTTTTGCATGCGCCCCTAGGCGATGCCGTAGCGCTCCGTCAGCACATGGAGATGATGCAGCTCGTGCCCGGCGATGACGCAGGCGACCAGCAGCGCGGTGTGCGGAATCCCGTTGGCCGTGCCCGCGCGCTCCCAGTCGCCCGGCGCCAGTCCCCGCAGCAGCGACAGCGTCGCCTCGCGCACTGCCGCGTAGTCGGCGAGCGCCTGCGGCAGCGTCCACGATTCGAATGGAGCCGCCGCGACATACGCGTCCTCCTCGAAGCCCGGCAGCGGCGCCTTCTCTCCTCGCGCGATGGACAGCAGCCGGAAGCCCAGGATGCGCTCGGTATCGGCCAGATGGCCGACGATCTGGCGCACGCTCCACTTCTCCGGAGCGTAGCGATGGTCCGCCTGCTCCTCGCTCAGCGCGCCGAGCCGCGCCAGCGTCCGCTCCCTCTGCTCCGCGAGAAGCTTCACGAGATCGCCTTGAGGCACGCGAGCCAGATAAGGTACTTCATAAGCCGGCACGGTGGCCGGATCGGGTCTTTTGTCCATGAAAAAAACCGCCCTTCGCAAAAGAAAGTTCCCTTTCTTTTCGCCGGACGGCTTGAAAAATCCTGCATGACGGCTCAGCCGCTCACTCGTCCTTGAAGCGGAACGAGCGGGCCAGGTACAGCACCGGCGTGGAAGCGACGGAGATGACGAACTTGAGCACGTACGTCGTCAGGAAGATCTGGATCCAGATTTCCCATGGGTATTCCGGATGGAAGGCGAACGCGATCGTGCAGAATACGAGCGAGTCGACGAACTGGCTCAGGATCGTGCTGCCGTTGATCCGGATCCAGAACTGGCTGCGGCCGCCGAAGCGGCGCTTCAGCGCCGAGAATACCCGCACGTCGAGGAACTGGCTGACCAGATACGCGCTGAGCGAGGCGAGCGCCAGCCGGGGCATCAGGCCGAAGATGACGCTCAGCGGCTCATGGGCGAAGTCGCCCTCCGCCGGATCGAACGCCAGCACCATCTGCATGAGCACCGTCGTGGCGAGCAGCGTGAAGAAGCCGAACCAGACCGCCTTGCGCGCCTCCGAGCCGCCGTAGCGCTCGTTGATGAGGTCGGTCGTCATGTAGAGCGACGCATAGATCGTATTGCCGAGCGTCATGACGATGCCGAACATCTGGATCGTCTCGGTCACCTGGATGTTGGCGATGACGGTCGCGAAGCCGATCCAGGCGTACAGGCCCATTTTCCCGAACAGCCGGAAGCAGGCCAGAAACAGCACGAAGTTGACGAGGACGAAGAAGACGCCCCAATAGAAATTGAACATGATTCCTCCCTAGTTTTGGTTACGCGGGATGGTCTCGAACCGCGTCCGGCAGCGGTAGTCGCGTGCGCAGCCGGCATTGCTCATGCCGATCACCGCCTTGCGCCTGCCGAAAAAACCTGGTCTATCATAGCACAGCCGAAGCGCGTCAAAAAGAGGGAGGCTGAAATTCCCTCCCTCTGCGTCGCCAGCCAGATCGCCCACGAATCGCGCGTGCAGCCTGACAAAGTAATGCTCGGTATGACTATATTCCGGATCGAGCTTCAACAGATGGCCGACCGGGTTGCCCGGGAACGCCGGCCGAGTAGGCAGGGCTCGACTCCTCTCGACTCCCGTTTTACGAGATGGACAGACCGGCGCTGGCATACCCCGCCACCGTGTTGACGAGGGTGAGGCCTGCGGCCGTCGCGCTGAAGACGAGCAGCAGCCGTTCCTGCGGCGTGACCGGGATCGCCAGTCCGGTGACGATGCCGTTCGAGATCGAGCCGAGCGAGATCACGCCGGTTAATGCCGGTGCGAGGGTCACGGTGGTCCCTGCGACCGGATTGAAGATGTTGTCCGGCGTCGTGGAGCTGTACAGCGTCGCCGTGATGGTAATCGTCGTTCCGACCAGGCTGAGGGCGGCTGTCGTGCTGAAGTAAGCCGACAATGCCGTGATCGTCCCGGCGCGCGGGACGGAAAAGGCGAAGTTGAGCAGCGTGCCCGCCGCCCCGGTCAGGTCGATCGTGGTGCCGACGAGGCTCACGCCCGTGGCGGAGCTGCCGAAGCCGACAAGCGAAGCCGTTCCGGCGAGTCCGCCGAGGACCGTCGTCAGCACCGCAGGCAGGCCGGAGGCGAACGGAATGATCGCCCCGGAACCGGCGACGCCCGTCGTGCCGGTGACGCCTGTCGTGCCGGTGACGCCTGTCGTGCCGGTGACGCCCGTCGTCCCGGTGACGCCTGTCGTACCGGTCGCTCCGATCAATCCGACGGCTCCTGTCACGCCGGTCGGGCCGGTCGGGCCGGTCACCGATAGTCCTGCCGCCCCTGTCACGCCGGTCGCGCCGGTCGCGCCGGTCGCGCCGGTCGTGCCGGTCGCGCCGGTCACCGACAACCCCGCCGCTCCTGTCGCGCCGGTAAGGCCGATCGCCCCCGCGACTCCTGTCGCTCCTGTCGGTCCGGTCGGCCCGGTCGGGCCGGCCAGTCCGATCGCACCTGCCGCGCCTGTCGGACCGGTCGGTCCAGTTGCTCCTGTCGAGCTGGCCGTGCCCGCCGGTCCCGTGGGACCGGTCGCGCCCGCAGCGCCGGTCGCTCCTGCGGCACCGGTCGTCCCTGCGGCGCCGGTCGCCCCTGCGGCGCCGGTCGTCCCTGTGGCGCCCGAGCTGCCCGCCGCTCCTGCCGGACCGACCGCTCCGGCTGCGCCAGCCTGGCCTGCAGCGCCTTGCGGGCCGGCGATGCCCGGAGGACCCGGCGGTCCCGGCGGGCCGGGCGGTCCCGGCGGTCCCGATCCGCCCGCTCCGCCGGTCGGAATGGAAGCCGCCTCAATGCCGGCTAGCCGCAGCCGCGACACCCACCCGTCCTTGACCGCATTCGTCACGCAGCTGAGCAGCACGACCGCGAGCAGCTGCTCCAGCAGCTGCTGCACCGCTGCGATGACAGCGGCCGTCCAGCTCCCGGCGCGTGCCGTCGTCTCGACCGCCAGCTCCGCGGCGGCAAGCAGATGAGCCTTCTCCCGTCGCGGCATCGTCAGGTCGATCGCCAGCTGTTGCAGCTGCCTGAGCTCCGTGGTCAGCCGACCGGACGGCGGCGATGCTGCCGGCGACGCCAGCGCGGCGTCGATGCCTTCCAGGATCGCCTCCAGCCGGTCGGCCTGCTCCGGCCGAATCGGCACGATGCATGTGGTTCCCGACTTCCGCGAAGCCTTGCAGTCGGACACCTTATGCGGCCTCCGAGAACGGATGGAAGACCGTCCGTCGTTTGCATTCCCCATTTTACACGCTCCCCTCCCGTTATTCTGCTCATAGGTATGCGCCCCGCGCCGGTTCGAGAATCGCTTCTTGCCGCCGCTTGTCCGCATGCAAAAAAATCCGTCCGCTCCCTTGGCCGGGCAAGGGAGCGGACGGACGGGCAAGCGACGCGGTCGGAGGACGCCCCTCCGCCTACGCTGCATCAGATGAGGCTCTTGATCGCCATCATCGCGTCGATCGGCGGATGCTCGGCCCCGAACGCGTCGACGAAGGCGATGTTGGAGCCGTCGTGAAAGCCTTCCATGAGCAGAATCTCGTAGCCGAGCGCCTCGAGCTCCTCCGGCTCCCAGCCGCTGCGATGGGTTTGGTAATGCTCGCCGTTCAGACCGTAGTGGTCGATGCTCTCCTGCGGGAAAAAGCCGCGCGGAGTGAACAGGATGACCCGCTCGCGAGCGACCGACTCCGCCTGCCGGATCAGCTCGTAGCCGTCCCTTTTGTCCAGATGCTCCAGCACGTCGACCATCGTCACCGCCGTGAATGAGTTCGGAACGAACAGGCGGCCGATCTCGAGCGCATCGGCGTGGAGCGGCACGACAAGGGGCAGGCGGGCGGCCACGTGCTCCAGGTAAGGCCGATGAACGTCGAGCGCGACGATCTTGCGCGCGTCCATCGAGCCCAGCAGGATGCCGGGTCCGCAGCCGATGTCGAGCAGCGTCTCCGCGCCCGCGATCATGCCGTTCAAAAACCCGAGAAAATCCTTGCTTGCCGTTCGTTGAATCATGATGGCTCCTCCTTCGGCCGGTCCGGCTCCGTCTCCTTCATCCTATGCAGGCCAAAGCCTCCAGGAGCGGCAAGCGCCTCCGCCGGAGCCAAATCAGGCGATCGCCCCCAGGCTGGCGGCCAGCCCCGACGGCAGCTCGCTCCATAGACTGATAGGACTAGAATTCGATAGGAGGCGAAAGCGATGCATTTCCGGGCGAGCATCATCCTTCCGAGCCGCGACAAGCATCCGCTCGTGCTGCTGACGCTGTTCGCGCTGGAAAGGCAGAGCGTGCCTCCCGACCGGTACGAGGTCATCGTGGTGGACGACGCCTCGTCGGACCTGACATCGGGCATTCCGGCCGCTTGGAGCTTTCCCTACCGGCTGCGCCTGCTGCGGTCGGAAGCCGTCCTCGGACGGCCCGCCGCCCGCAACGCGGGCATAAGCGTCGCCGAGGGAGAGGTGCTGATCTTCCTCGATGCCGAGGTTCTCGTCGGACCGGGCTTCGTGGAATCCCATCTGCGGCTGCATGAGCAGGACGGGCAGCTGCTCGCCTCCGGCGTACTGACGATGAAGAGCGCCTATACCTATCTGCATCCCGGCTTCTCCGCCGCGCAGGTGCAGCAGGCGTACGGCCTGATTCATCCCCGTCCCCGCCACCATGCCGCCTGGGAGGCGTTCATGGCCGGCGGCGGGCCGCAGCTGCTGTTCAGCCGGGAGGACATCCACGCCGAGGCGTACCGGGAGCTGGCGTTCGCGAAGCCGATGGAGGCCGTATACGAAGCCGAGATCCTGCAGCGGTTCGGCGATCGGCTGGCCGGCTTCCATCTGCCCTGGCTCATCAGCCACACCGGCAATCTGTCGGTGCGCCGGTCCGCGTTCGAGCTCCATGGGCGGTTCGAGGAGTACGAGGGCTACGGCTGGGACGATCTGGAGCTCGGCTACCGGCTCTATCGCCAGGGCTACCGCTTCGCGCATATCCGCGAGCCGGCCGTCTATCATCAGGAGCATCCCGTAGCGCCTTCCGTCGCCGGGGAGGCGCAGGAGAACTTCTTCCGCTTCCAGCAGAAATACCGGGAGCTCAGCCTGCTCGTCCTGCTGCTCCTCTATCTGTCGGCTCCGATGAGCTTCAGCTTCCATCAGGCGCATCTCGTGCTGGACGAGGCGTACCGGCTCGACGCCGAGAGCGCCGGCCTTTACCTGCCGATGCTCGGCACGCTGCGCTCGATGCTGGAAGCGGCCGGCTACCTGCTGCGCCACGGACAGACGCCCTCCCATCTGGCGGCCCATGCGGGCTGCCCCCCCGGCAGCCCGGCGCGGGCGCATTTCGAGGCGCAGCGCTCCGCCATCGCCGCTTCCGGGCGATGGCCGATGCTGGTCGAGGCGCTCGCCCGGCTGACATCCTTGTAGCGGCCGCATCCGGCATTGCCACGGGGACGGATTCGAGCTATCATTTAGGGAATACTGCCAGGCTCTTCCATGCCGATGATGACCGCCTGCCCAAAGGAGACGATCGCCATGACATCCCAGCCCGAGCGGCCTCGATTCCCCATTCCGGCGACGCGGCTCGACGAGATCGACCGCTGCATCATGGAGCTGCTGCGCGCCAACTCGCGCATGTCCTATACCGATATCAGCAAGGAAGTCGGCATCTCGCGCGTCGGCGTCCAGGCCCGCGTGAACGCGCTGTCCGAATCCGGCGTCATCGAGCGCTTCACGCTTGCGCTGCGGCACGACAAGATCGGCCTCGGCACGAGCGCGTTCTTCCTCGTCGAGGTGGAGCCGCGGCGGCTGCACGAAGCGGCGGAGCGGCTCGCGGCCGAGCCGCAGGTGACGGAGGTGTGCCGGCTGACCGGTCCGAACGCCTTGCATGTGCGGGCGCTGTTCGCCGATCTGGACGAGATGGAGCGATTCCTCCATGACAAGCTGTACCCGATCCCGGGCGTAACCGGCGTCGACAGCCAGCTGCTCGCCAAGCGCTACAAATCCTGAACCGAAAGAAGCCCCGAGGTCCGGCCACAGCCGGATGCTCGGGGCTTCTTTTCTCGGAGGACGGCGATTCGCTCAACCGGATGCTGAACGAGGGCCGAAAGGCATCGGGCCGGAGGCCGCTTGGCGCAGGCCGCTTGGCGGAGGCAACTTGGCGGAGGCCGCTACCGCCGCAGCGCCTCGAGCGTCTGCAGCGCCTCCTTGACCGCGCCGATGCGATAGCCGGAGCTGGCATAGCGGATGCGCCGCTCGGCATCGACGACGAACAGATGCGGATGGCCCGCCTCGGCCGCCGACGCCGTCCGCGCCAGCGCCGGCAGCGACGTGCCGCCGAGCTCGCGGGCCAGCCGCACGCCCGCCGGCGCAGCGACGGCCTGCGGCCGAGCCGCCTCCGCGCGCGGACCGCCGTCGGCAGCTTCCGGCGCGAGCAGCAGGAGCGCCTCCGCGCCGGATGCCCGCAGCGGCTCGGCCAGCTCGGCCAGCTCGCGCAGCAGATGGCGGCTCGGCTCGCGCTCCGGCTCGAGCCAGGCGACGAGCGCCGCGCCTGCGCCGAGCGCTTGCGTCCAGGCGAGCGGAGCGCCGCCCTCCAGCGGCGACAGCCCGCTGTCCGGCCGCAGCTCGCCCAGCAGCGGCGCCGCCTCATCCGCTTGCCGGAACGCCAGCTTCAGCTCGGACCTCTCGCCGGCACGCAGCTCGGCATAGCTCAGCCGCGCCAGCACCGTTCCGTCCTTGAGCCGCGTCCCGGTCGTGAGCCGGTAAGCTCCGGGCTCCAGCTGCAGCGTCCGCCCTTCGTAGCCCGTGCCGCCATGAGGGTAGGCGAGCGTCCGGTAGACGCCGTCCTGCAGCCGCGCCAGCGTCATCGTCACGCCGTAGACGGCTTCCGGAGCGCCCGCAGCGGCGGCGAGGCGAAGCTCCGCCGGCAAGCTGCCCGCGCTGCGAGCCGCCCCGCCCGCCGCTGACGAAGCGGCAGCGGCCGACGTCTCCCTAGCTCCCGGCGCGAGGTCGCGCTCGTCCGCGAACGACGCCGGCTGCCAGCCGTTCTGCCAGAAAGCCGGCCGCTGCGAGCCCGGCTGCAGCCGGGCGGGAATGCCGAGGCTGCGGTACAGCGCGACGAGCAGGATGTCCCTCGCCTGGCGATCGCCCCGGCCCAGCCTCCATGCGCCGGCCGGCGTGCTCTTGCCGCGCAGGTTCGGCACCGTATCGACAAGCGCGAAGCGCCGCTCCAGCAGCGCGGGCAGCCCGCTCGGACGGCGGCGCAGCGCGTCCCGCTCGGCGGCGGAGAAGGCGGCTCTCAGCTCGCTGCGATACGGAGCCAGCTGTTCATGCAGCACGCGAGGGCAGAGCACCCAGGAGACGAACCGCTCCCGCTCGCCGTCCGCAGCGGATTCCGCTTCGCCGCCTGCGCCTGCCGAGGAGGCTGCCTCCGCCTGGCCGTCCGCTTCTCCGTCTCCCTCCCCGCCCGCGCCTGTCGAGGCCGGAGCCGCTTCGCCGCCCTTGGCGCGGTTCGCGATGCCGTCCGGGCGTCCGCTCCGTCCAGCCGCCGTCTCCTCCAGCGCCGCCAGCGCGCCGAGCAGATGGTCTTCCAGCGTCGGCCGCATCGCGTCCGTCCAATCCTTGGCGCTCAGCGTCTCGACGAGGCGCAGCGCCCAGTCGCCGCGGCCGGCGCGCGCCTGCTCGCCGAGGAACGCGGCGATCTCGGCGCCATGGCCCCGCGCGCCGGCAAGCAGCGGCAGCAGCCGCTCCGCCGGCAGTCCGCTCGCGCGCGCCAGCTCCGCCGCCTCCGGCTCGCCGAGGAAGCCCGCCTCGAACGCGGCGCGCCGCGACGAGCCCTCGCGCAGCCGTTCCTCGTGGCGGCGCAGCGCCGCCTCCGGCAGCTCCGGCAGCGGCTCGCCGTCCCGCACGGGCGGCGGCGCGAAGTCGAGCTCCGCCGGCGCCTGCGGCTGCCCGCGCCGCGCGAGCCGCAGCTCCAGCGCAGCCGGCGAGTCCGCATGGACGAGCCGCTCGTCCCAGCGGCCGCGGCTGCCGACCGCCCGCACGAGCAGCGTGCCGAGCCCCGCGCGCAGCGAGGCCCGCCCGCCGGCATCCGCCGTCAGCACGGCGATCGGATACAGCTCGGCCATGTTGTACAGCTCGAAGCGCACCTGCGCTCCGGCCGCCGGCGAGCCGTCCTCCTCCCGCACGGACACGTCCAGGACCCGCGTCGGCGCGTAGCCCTGGAGCAGGTTCAGCTCGGCATAGCCGTCCTGCTGCAGCGTCGTCTCCTCCGATCCGGCATAGCCGCCGAATACGCGCGTGTCGACGAGCATCGCCCGCCGCGCTGGCGGCGTGAACCAGCCCTGGTCGAGCCGCGCTTCCGGCTCGCAAGCCCCGAAGTAGCGCCAGCGGCCGTCCGCCCAAGCCTCGACCCAAGCGTGATTGTCGTCGCAATGCGCCCAGCGCGGCGTGTACACCTGGCGGGCGGGGATGCCGATGCTGCGCAGCGCCGCCACCGCCAGCGTCGACTCCTCGCCGCAACGGCCGCGGGCGGCGCGGATCGTCGTGAGCGGCGACGCCGTGCGCAGGTCGCTGCCGGCGTACGTCGCCTTTTCATGGCACCAGTAGTTGGCCTCCAGGATCGCCTCCTCCATCGTCATCCCCTGCACCCGCGGGGCCAGCTCCGCATGGAGCCAGCCGCGCGAGCCGTCGATGTCCTCGGTGTTGATGCGATACGGCAGGACGAAGTGCGCGAACAATTCGTCCGGCACGTCGCCGCCCCACGGCATCGCGCGGCGGACCGCCAGCGACTGCCGGGCATGCTCCAGCAGCAGCGCGCCGTCATAGTCGCCCAGGTCGCCGATCGGCATCGAGGCGAGCAGCAGCTTGAGCGCCCAGCCCTCCTCCTCGCCTTGCGCCTCGCCGAGCGCGCCGAACAGCTCCCGCTCCCGCGCCGCCGCCAGCTCCCGGCGCTCGGCCAGACGGCGCTCGATGCCGGCCTTCTCCCCCTCCGCCGGCGACCAGGGCGCCGGTTCCTCCTTCCGCTCCCGGCCCGGCCGAGTATCGGCGCCCGCTTGCCCGGCCGCTTGCGGCGGCCGCAGATCGCGCTCCTCGCCTGTCATCGCAGCTCCTCCTTCCAGAATCGGCCGTCCTCGCGGATGCACAGCCGCGACCGCCCGTCCTCCGACGGCGCCGACAGCTGGAACAGCCCGCTCGTCGTCTCGGCCTGCGGCGAGATCGTCCAGCCCTCGCCGGTCATGAGCTCGGCCGCGTCGGAGGCGAACCGGCCCTGCGCTTCATAATAATTGCGCTGCCGGTAGTACAGCCGCCTCAGCTGCCATTTGATCCGCTCGTCCTCGGTCAGCTCGAACGCCGGCGTGTCCGCCTCCGCGAACTGCACGTAGCCCCACAGCTCCGGGTAGTGCATGTTGACGAGGCCCATCGGCGACCATACCCAGTTGTCCTCGGGACAAGGCCGCCCGGTCTCCGGGTCGAGCCGCTTGACGTAGCGGCCGTCCACGACGTCGACCTGCCACTGCACCCGCGAGAAGTTGACCCGCCAGCACTCGCCCGCAGCCGGCGGACGGCCTTCCGCCGCGCACTCCTTCAGGCTCGCCCACGGCATCGCGACCTCGACGCTCCACCGCCGGCTGTCCGCGCCGGGACGGTTCAGCTCGCCCTCGACATGCACCGCCGTGCGCAGCCCCGCGATATCCCAGCCGTTCACCGGCGGCCCGCCGTCGCGGTACGGCCTCGGCAGCAGCAGGTCCCACACCGTGCCGAGCGCGTTGATCTCAAGCTCGTAGTAGCCATGGGAGCTTCCATTCGCATCGATGAAGATTTCGAAGTCGTTGTCCTGAAAAATGACCGAGTCCCGCTCCGTCAGCGTCGCCCAGACCTCATCGTCCTCAAGCTCCGCTCCGACATAGAAGAACTCGTCGTCCCACCGCATCTTGGCCCGCGTCCGCTTCGCCGGACGGGGACGGAGGTCCCCCTCGATGTCGACGAAGTCGTCCGTCCACGCCGCCGCTGCCCAAAACGGCTTGTCGAGCCGCCCGTCCAGCTCCAGCGGGCCGCTCGCCCGCTCGCAGCGGTAGCTCTTGGGCTCATACCGTTCGATCGCCGGCTCCGGCACTCCGCTCCGGTTCATCCGCTCCACTCTCCCTGCCCCTTCAATTATGGGTGACGACGGCGCCCGAGCCGCCGTATAGGTCGATCTCTTCGTCGAACTCCAGCTTGATGACCGTCACCTGCTCATGCGTGTGCTCCGGCTTCAGGCCGATCCACGTCGTGCCCGGAATGTCGAACCACGGCACGCCGCCGTGGATGTCCCACTCCAGCTCCTGGCCGCTGTGCAGCACGCTCGCCCGGCGGATCGGATTGCACAGCCCTTTCAGGCAGACGCCTTCCTTGGGCGTGTCGCGCACGAACAGGTAGAGCGTCCGCCGGTCCGCGGACAGCGTGCTGCCGCCCGGATAATAGCGCGTCATGACGCCTTCCCCGGTGCCGAACACCGCCTCCTCATGGTCGCGGATCCAGCCCCCGAGGCCGAGCAGCACCGCTTCCTGCCGCTCGTCGATCGTGCCGTCCTCGCGCGGCCCGATGTTGAGCAGCATGTTGCCGCCCATCGCGATGCAGTCGCAGAACATGCGGATGATCTGGCCGAGCGACTTGTACTTGCAGTCCGTCGGCACGTAGCCCCAGGACGTGTTGATCGTCGTGCAGAATTCCCACGGCCCCTCCGGTCGCGTAATCGGCAGGCCCTGCTCCGGCGTCTTGTAGTCGCCGTGGCCCTGCAGCCGGGAGTTGACGATGAGCTCCGGCCGCAGCTCCAGCAGCCGCTGCTTGAATTCCGGCAGCCCCCACTGCTCCGCGCTGCGCTCCCAGTCCCCGTCGAACCAGAGCAGGTCGACCGGACCGTAGTCCGTCAGCAGCTCCCGCAGCTGGGCGTCGTTGAACGCCAGGAACCGCTCCCAGGCCTGCGGCCGCTGCACGCCGTCCGCCGGCGAGGAGAAGCGGTTCGCCGCGGACGGGTCGTCCGGCGCGCGCCCTCCCTCGAAGACGCTCGGATAATCCGGATGCGACCAGTCGATCAGCGAATAGTACAGGCCGCAGCGGATACCCCGCCCGCGGATCGCATCCGCATACTCGCGGACGAGGTCCTTTCCCGCCGGGGTCTTCTTCACGACGCTCAGCTCGCTCTGCTTCGTGTCCCACAGCGCGACGCCGTCGTGATGCTTCGTCGTCAGCACGGCGTATTTCGCGCCGGAGCGCTCGATCAGCTCCGCCCAGCGCTCCGCGTCGAACCTGGACGCCGTGAAGCCGTCCAGCTGCTTCATATAATCCTCGTACGACAGCCGCCCGTTGTAGAACGACCACGACTCCGCCACTCCGTCCACGGCATAGATGCCGTAATGAATGAAGATGCCGAGCTTTGCTTCCTCAAACCATTTCTGCATGCCCTTCCCGCCTTTCGGTTCGGTTTACCGCTTTCATTCTAGAAGCGGCCTTCTGCCGCGTAAAGATGTCATTCCTTGCCTTGCGTCATGCTTGCTGTCACGGCATTCTCTCGTGTTGACGCAAAACTGACATTCATGTAAGCGCTTTTCTTTTGGGACGCTTCGACGATAGTCATTTCTGCTCCGCCGCGTCGGCCAAGCTCGGGGCAGAAATGACATCTTGCACGCGAAACCCTTGCCTGCAGTGGAATCGGCGCATTTTTCCGGAGCAGATTTCGCCCATCCGGGACTTGAAGACGCCGTTGCCGAAACGACATATTTACGCTTTCTCCGGCGTCCGGCTATGCTGATGCAAACGCTTCATTTCCGGAGCGCTGCCGATCGAGCGACAGCTTTTGCCCGTTCCGGCTCCGCTAGCTCCGGCATTTGGCGTCATCTTTTCTCCCCTTTATTCCACACGAAAGGAGGTGCAACGATGGGAACGACGAATACAGCCGCCGGCGCGCAGATGCAAGTCCTGCCGCAGAAGCGCCGAGGCTGGAGACGGATTCTGCGCAACTGGGAGCTGTACGTCTTCATCGCCCCGGCTTTCTTCTACTTCCTGATCTTCGCCTACGGGCCGATGTACGGCATCCAGATCGCGTTCAAGAACTACGTGCCGACGCTCGGGTTCGCCGGCAGTCCGTGGGTCGGGTTCGACCATTTCACCCGCTTCTTTGATTCCTATTACTTCTGGGATCTGATCTGGAACACGCTCAGCATCAGCCTGTACGAGCTGGCCGTCGGGTTCCCGATCCCGATCATCCTGGCGCTCGCGTTCAACGAGGTGAAGAACGGCTGGTTCAAGAAGACCGTGCAGACCGTCACCTATGCGCCGCACTTCATCTCCGTCGTCGTCATGGCGGGCATGATCATCACGTTCCTGTCGCCGTCGACCGGCATCATCACCCACATGCTCGAGTGGATCGGGATCGATCCGCCCGACTTCCTGACCGATCCGCGCTGGTTCAAGACGATGTACGTGCTCTCCGGCGTCTGGCAAGGCGCGGGCTGGGGCACGATCATCTACCTGGCCGCCCTGTCGGGCGTCGATCCCGGCCTGCACGAGGCCGCGATCATCGACGGCGCGAGCCGCTTCCAGCGCCTGCGGCACATCAACATCCCGACACTCGTGCCGACGATGACGATCCTGCTCATCCTGAACATCGGCAGCCTGCTCAGCGTCGGCTTCGAGAAGATCCTGCTGCTGCAGAATCCGCTCAACATGGAAGCCTCGAACATCATCGCCACGTTCGTCTACAAGGCGGGCCTCGTCGACGCCCAGTACAGCTTCTCGACGGCCGTCGGCCTGTTCAACTCCGTCATCAACTGCATCCTGCTCGTCGCCATCAACCAGATCGTGCGGCGCACGAGCGAGAACAGCCTATGGTGACCCGAATCCGATTCCGCCGAAAGGAGGGCTGCCGCCCATGGCCAGCCAAGCGATCCGCGAATCGCGCGGGGACCGCATCTTCCTCGCCGTCAACTATGTCTACCTGCTGATCGCGCTCGTCATCGTCGCCTATCCGGTGCTCTACATGCTGAGCGCCTCGATCAGCAGTCCGCAGGCGGTCGGCTCGGGCGAGATGTGGCTCTTTCCGAAGGGCATCACCTTCGAAGGCTACGAGCGGGTGTTCCAGGACAACCGGATCTGGAGCGGCTACGCCAACACGATCCTCTACACCGTCGCCGGCACGCTCGTCAGCCTCGCGGTGACGCTGCCCGCGGCCTACGCCCTCGCCCGCCGCGACTTCGTCGGAAGGAACTTCTTCATGGCCATGTTCATGGTCACGATGTTTTTCGGAGGCGGACTCGTCCCCTCCTACCTGCTGGTGAAGGACCTCGGCATGATTAACACGATCTGGGCGATCATCCTGCCCGGCGCCGCCTCGATCTACAACATCATCGTCACCCGGACGTTCTTCATGTCCACCATCCCGAGGGAGCTCGAGGAGGCAGCCCAGATCGACGGCGCTTCGACGACGCGCCTGTTCCTCACCGTCGTGCTGCCGCTGTCGATGCCGATCGTCGCCGTCATGGCGCTGTTCTACGGCGTCGGCCAATGGAACAGCTACTTCTCGGCGCTGATCTACCTCAACGACGAGACGAAGTACCCGCTGCAGATCATCCTGCGCCAGATCCTCGTCCTGCAGGAGATGTCCGCCCAGACGGGCGGCGGGATGATCGACGCCTCCACCGCCTCGGCGCTCAACAACAAGGCCGAGATCGCCGCGCTCGTCAAGTATGCGGTCATCATCGTCGCCACGCTGCCGGTCATCGTCATCTACCCGTTCCTGCAGCGCTACTTCGTGCAAGGAGTCATGATCGGCTCCGTCAAAGGCTGAGCCGCAAGAAAGCGTTATACTAGATCCAAGGGGGAATACGAAGATGTCGACGAAACCTCGCACCAACCTCAGCAAGCTGCTGACGGCCGCCATCGGCATGAGCCTGCTGGCAGGCGCCTTGGCCGGCTGCTCCGGCACGAACTCCGGCGCGGACCCTGGCCCGGCCAGCCCGGGCGGCTCCGCCGGCAACGCCGGCGCGGCCGATTCGAACGTCGCCAAGGAAGGCATGCCGATCGTCAAGGACCCGCTCACGCTCACGCTGATGGCGCCGGACGTCGGCCATGCCAAGTGGGAGGACATGGCGGTGCTCAAGGAAATGGAGAAGCTGACGAACATCAAGCTGACGTTCCAGAACGCGCCTCAGGACAGCTTCGAGACGAAGAAGAACCTCGTCTTCGCGAGCGGCAGCTACCCGGACATCTTCTATGCGGCCGACCTCAAGCCGGCGGAGCAGGTGACGTACGGCTCCCAGGGCGTGCTCCTCCCGCTCGAAGGGCTGATCGACGGCGGCTACGCGCCTAATCTGAAGAAGATCCTCGACGAGAATCCGCAGATCCGCAAGAACATCACGACGCCGGACGGCCACATCTACGCGCTGCCGAACGTCGACCTGACGGCCGTCTGGTACCGGAGCCCGATGTGGTACAACGGCGGCTTCCTCAAGAAGCTCGGCGTCACGGAGCTGCCCAAGACGACCGAAGAGTTCCACGCCTATCTCAAGCGCGTGAAGGCGGAGGACGCGAACGGCAACGGCAAGGCCGACGAGATTCCGCTGACGAGCACGAAGCTCGACGACCTGCGCATGTTCTTCTTCGGCTTCTGGGGCATGTATGACGAAGTCATCTACGCCGACAAGGACGGCAAGGTCCACTACTCCCCGCAGGAGGAAGGCTACAAGGGCTACCTGACGTTCCTGAACCAGCTGTGGAGCGAGGAGCTGCTCGACCACGAGACGTTCTCCCAGACCGACGAGCAGAAGAAGGCCAAGGGCAAGAACAATCAGGTCGCCGTGTTCAACGATTATTTCCCGTACTTCACGATGGGCGGCGAGCCGAGCCGGGAGCACCCGATGATGCAGCCGCTGCAGAGCGAGATCGCCGGCACGCCGGTCTACGGCAAGCATCCGGGCCAGTCGGCCAACGGCGTGTTCGCCATCTCCAAGACCAACCCGAACCCCGAGGCGACGATGCGCTGGGCCGACTACCAGTACGGCTACGAGGGCTCGCTGCTGTTCAGCCAGGGACCGGAGAACGTGCTGTGGAAATACAGCGACAAGGCGTCCCTGACGAAAGAGCCGCTGGACGTGCCGGGCGGCGGCAGCCGCGACGACTACAAGGGCACGCTGACGCCGAACTACGGCATCCTGCCTCCGGGCGTCAACCTGCCGGAGAACAGCAAGGGGCTGCAGTCGGACTTCGACGCCTTCATCAACGAGGAGAACGAGAAGAAGCTCGTGCCGATCGGCAAGATTCCGTTCCCGAACGTGTTCCTGACGCCGGAGGAGCAGTCCGAGGTGACCGCGATGCTGTCCGACATGAACCCGTACGTCGAGCAGATGGAAGCGAAGTTCATCACCGGCCAGGAGCCGCTCTCCGGCTGGGACAAATACGCCGCCCAGCTGAAGAAGATGGGCAGCAACCGCATCGTCGAGATCTACCAGGCGGCCTACGACCGCTGGAACGGCTCGAAGTAAGGCGCTAGGCGCGCGGCGGGGCCGGAGCGCGTGCGCCGGAGTGGCGGGCGGGCGGCGAGCTCCGGTTCGCAGGCGCGGCGGGCGCGGCGGGGCCGGAGCGCGGGCGCGGCAGGGCCGGAGCGCGGGAGCGGCCGGCTCCGGCTCGCGGGCGCGGCGGGCTCCGGTTCGCAGCCCCTCCTATGAATGGGAAGAAGAAGCTCCTTTCCCGCCATTTCCCGCCATCGCTGGCCATTCCCATCAGGATTTCCGCGTTGCTCTATACGGAGCCCGCATCCGCTTGAGGCTTCGTGCGCTAACGAAACAATAGGACGCTATTTGCTCGAAATCGGTCGAATGAAATGGCTAACGAAACTCACAAGCGCTATGGGTCGATAAATCGCTGGAAATACCGCTTTATCAACTGAATAACGCTTGTGGGTTTCGTTAAAAAAATTTGAACGACGATTTTCAGCGAAATAGCGCCGCTCTGTTTCGTTAGAAAAGCGACTCGAATGGATGGGCGGCCTACCACTCCGAGAGAGAATCAAAACGAGCCGAAAAGCCGCCAGACGAGTAAGGTGAAAAGCGGAGAAATTCGTTTTCGCCAAACACGTTCATAAGCCTGCGGTTCTCCGTACCAAGAACATGCTGCCAGCGCGCGCATGAACGCAAACAAACCCGGAGGGACCAAGCAGCGGCTGCTCCTGCTTCGTTCGTCCGGGCTTGCATGTTCGGATCGGGCTTCATGCCCTATCGAGAGGCGCCCCGACAAGGGAGCTTCTTCTCTCGTTCAAGGTCGCCAGCGCGCAATAGCGCCCCGACAAGAGTGCTTCCTCCCATGTTCATGCCGCCGGCGCGCAATGGCGCCCCGACAAGAGTGCTTCCTCCCATGTTCATGCCGCCGGCGCGCAATGACGCCCCGCCGGCGCGCAATGCCGCTCCGACAAGGACATTCTCCCCTTGTCGCAACTGCTCTCGCGCAATGGCTCCAGCAAGGGAGCTTCTTCCCTTGCCCCACCGCCCGCGCGCTCGCCTGCTTCGGCCGCCTACTCCGCGCCGGAGCCGCCTCCCGGCTCGCCGCGCTTGCGGTACTGGCCCGGCGTCATGCCGGTCTCCTTCTTGAACTTGCGGATGAAGTTCGGCGTATCCAGATAGCCGACCCGCTGGATGATGTCCTTGAGCGGATCGGACGTAGCGTCGAGCTGGCGCTTGACCTCGTCGATGCGCAGCTGCCAGACGTAGGCGGTGAAGTTGAGGCCCGTCTTCTCCTTGAAGGAGCGGCTGAAATGCGAGGGCGAGATGCCGTGCTCGTCGGCGACCGCCTCGAGGCTCAGCGAGTGGTCGGCGTAGCGCTCGTGGATGTGCTGCAGCGCGCGGTCCATCAGCGAGCGCTCCTCCGTGAGCGAGCGGGAGTCCGCCTGGGTGCAGATCAGCGCGGCGAGGCCGAGCAGCGCCTGCTCCAGCGCATCCGGAGAGCGGAACGCCGCCGGCGGAGGCAGCTCGCGAGCCAGCGGGCCGAGCTCGGGCGCCGCGCGCAGCATCGTGCCCTGCACCTCGTAGCCCATCGCCCGCAGCAGCGGAGCGGAAGCGCCGCTCGCGCGGATCGCGGCCACGCACTCGGCGATCGTCGCGGCGGCCACCTCGTAGCTGCCTTGCTTGAGCGCCTGCGCCAGCTTGAGCAGCGGCCCTGCCGGCAGCCAGCTCGCTTCCTCGCGCAGCTCGCGGATCGCGTCGAAGCGCCGCGCCGTGCCGGCTCCGGCCGCCTGCGCCGATTCGAAAGCGGACAGCGCCTCGATATAGGATTGGCTGAGCGAGCCCGAGCCTTCATACAGGCGGCCCGCGCCGATCGTGGCCCGAATCGCTCCCGCATCCGCCAAGCAGGCCTGCAGCTTCTCCAGAACGCCGCCGAGCCGGTCGGTCGCGCCATCGCCTTCGCTTCGGGCCCCGTCGGGAGCGGAGGCGCCTGCGACTCCGTCGTCCTCGCCCCTCATGCCGACGATGAACGCCATGCGCCGCGGCTCGGGCAGCTCGACGCCATAGACGGCCGCTTCCGCTTCCGGGATGCCAAGCCGGTGCAGCCGACCGTAGACGGAGCCTGCCTCGGGCCGCTCCTCCTCCTCCCACCCGGCGACGAGCACCGCGTAGCGGTCCTGCTCGAACCCAAGTTGAAGCGCTTGCAGCAGCTCGGACGAGACGCTGCCGGAGCCGCCGTATTTCAGCAGCATGAGGAGGAAATGGTTGCGCGCGTACGGCTCCTGCAAATCCGCCATGCGGCTGGAATACTGCAGGACGCTGCGGATCCGGCTCAACTCGTCCGCTGCCTTGGCGGCGCCGGGCTGGCGCGCGCTGGAGCTGGCGTAGGCGGCCAGATCGGAGATCGGGCCGTAGTGGCGCCGCGCCATGAGCAGCGCGAGGCCCGCTCCGCCCGCTGCGACCGCGCCGAGCAGGAGCACCAGAATGTTGCGCAGCTCCACGACGCCGGAGAAGAACTGGCGGCTCGGCACCGCCGTCACGTAGGTCCATCCGTTCTGCTCCGACTTGACCGAGACGACGGAGTGCTCCGTGTCGTTCAGCTCGAGGCTGTGCGTGCCCTCCGGCTGGCGGAACAGACGGCGGATGTCCTCCTGGCCGAGCGACTCTCCTCGCCTCGTCGCCGTCAGCACCTGGCCCTTGTCGTCGAACACGTAGGTCGAGCCCTGGTAGCTGCCGAGGATCGAGGCGATCAGATCGCCGACCTGCGATTCTTCGATGAGATACAGCACGGTGGCATGCGGATTGGGACTGTTCGGCGTAATCGGCACCATGTACGCGAGCATCGACTGCTGGAGGCCTGCGGTGCGCTGAACGAGGTCCGCCGGACGCATCGCCGGGAATTTCGCCTGGTCGAGGTCCTTCTCCACCGTGCCTGGCGGCCAGTTGTGGAAGGCATAGCGTTCGTGAAAGACATCCAGTCCCGACATGCCTTTGGAGGAGAAGATGCGGTCGTCGCCATGAAAATACAGGAACAGCTCGCCGATCATGGCGCTCGTGGCCAGATATTGGTCCAGCGCCTGGATCGCCTCGCTGCTGGAATAAGGGTCATGCGTCCGATAGTCGGTCAGCCGGGTATCGTACGCGATGCGGGTGGCGATCATCGACAGCTCCCCCATCCGCGAATCCACGGAATGGCGCGCCTGCGCGAGCTGGTTGTAGTGGGCCCGCTCCACTTCCCGCTGCAGGTTGCCCGTCGCGCTCTGCGAGATGGCTCCCGCGAACAGCAGCAGCGGCACGAGCAGGATGAGCAGATAGGACAAGGCATAATTGAGGAACAAACGCGATTTCAGGTAGCTCATGGATGTCCGCCCTCCTGGTTGCAGATTGCTTTCCGCCGGCTTCTCCCTTTCCAACGTTTCCAGCCTAACCGCCTAACCGAGCCAAACTTGGCTTGCCGTATCATCATAGCAGAGCCGTATTCCGATTTGAACGCTCTTTCCGCCACGCCGATCCGAATGAACCGAAGGAGGACCCTCCCATGAACGACATGCAAGCCGAAGCCGCTGCGGCCCGACAGGCCGGTCCGACCGCCATTCCCGGCGCCGCGGGAGCTCCCCATCCGACCTGCAATCCCATCGCTGCGGGAGCATTCGATCCGGACGCCGCGGACGTCTTCGCCGGCTCGGACGATGCGCCTGATTCCGCCTCTGCAAGCCTGTCCGAAGCAGACGGAGACGTCCAAGAGGGCGTCCACACCTACAGCCGCGAGGAGGACTACGTCTGGCCGGAGGAACCGCTGCTGCGCGAGCGGCTGGAGTGGTTCCGCGACCAGAAGCTCGGCCTGATGATGCACTGGGGACCCTACTCCCAGCTCGGCATCGTGGAGTCGTGGGCGCTCGACGACGTCGACGAGGAATGGTCCCGCGATGGCATCGACTGGACCGACGATCCCGCGCGCATCAAGCGCGAGGTCGCGGGGCTGAACCGCACGTTCAACCCGCTCCGCTTCCAGCCGGAGCGGTGGGCGGAGCTCGCCGCGGAGAGCGGCTTCCGCTACCTGAACTTCACGACCAAGCATCACGACGGGTTCTGCATGTGGGACACCAAGACGACCGGCTACTCCGTCACCGGACGCGATACCCCGTTCCACTCGCATCCGCACGCCGACGTCTGCCGCGCGCTGTTCGACGCCTTCCGCGCCCGCGGGCTGGCGATCAGCGCCTACTTCTCCAAGGCCGACTGGCATACGCCGTCCTACTGGTCGCCCGATATGCCGCGCGAGCGCACGAGCCGCGGGCCTTCCTACGATCCCGCCGAGCACCCCTCGCTATGGGAAAAGTTCGTCTCGTACACGCATGAGCAGCTGGATGAGCTGCTGACGCATTACGGCCGCATCGACATGCTCTGGCTGGACGCCGGCTGGGTCGGTCCGCGCAGCGGCCAGGACATCCGGCTCGGCGAGGCCGTCGAGCGGGCGCGGCTGCGGCAGCCGTGGCTGCTGTCGGCGGACCGCACGATCGGCGGGCCCTACGAGAACGTCGTCACGCCCGAGCAGACGCTGCCGGAGCGCCCGATGCTCGTTCCTTGGGAGAGCTGCATCACGATGGGCACGGCGTTCAGCTTCCGCTACGAGGAGGAGTACAAAAGCGTCCGCGAGCTCGTGCATCTGCTCGTCGAGATCGTCGCCAAGGGCGGCAATCTGGCGCTCAACGTCGCTCCGCAGCCGGACGGCAGGCTGCCGCGCTCCGCGATCGAGCGCATGAAAGGGCTCGGCGCGTGGCTTCGCGCGAATGGCGAGGCGATCTACGGCACGCGCCCGATCGCGCCATTCGGAGACGGCCAGTGGTTCTTCACCGCGAAGGACGGCAACGTCTACGCGATCCGCCTCTATGCCGAGGGAGAGGCGGTCCAGGAGCGGCTGGAGCTGCCGCTTGCCGCAGGCCTTGCAGACGGGATCAGCCAAGGCATGGACGGCGTGCCGCCCGGCAGCTTCGCGCGGGCCGAGGCGCTTGCCGGTCCGGACGGAGCCGCGATCCCCGCGCTGCTGGAGCGCAGCGGCGCAGGCTTGGCGCTGACGGTGCCCGAGCCTCTGCGCGCGGAGCCGAATCCGCTCGCGCTTGCTTTTCGATTGACCAAGGCTCAAGAAGGAGGACGATAGGATGAAGCTGGGACTGAGCACGTACAGCCTGCTGAACGCGATCAAGGCGGGGGAGATGACTGTGCTGGACGCGATCGACTGGATCGCGGACAACGGAGGCGAGCATATGGAGATGGTGCCCTACGGCTATACGCTCGTGGACGACCCGGAGCTGGCGGACGCCGTCCGCGAGAAGGCCGCGGCGCGCGGCATCGAGCTGTCCAACTACTGCCTGCCGGCCAATTTCGTGCAGGAGACGCCGGCGGCGTTCGAGGAGGAGGTGCGCCGCGTGCAGCGGCATGTCGACCTGTGCGCCCGGCTCGGCGTGCGGCACATGCGGCATGACGTGACCGCGTTCACGATCCCGGCGGAGCAGATGGGGATCGGCTGGTTCGACGACCATCTCGAGAAGATGGTCGAGGGCTCTCGGCGCATCGCCGACTATGCCGCTCCGCTCGGCATCACGACGACGATCGAGAACCACGGCTTCAGCGCCCAGGCGAGCGACCGCGTGCAGCGCATCCTGCGGGCGGTGGACCGCCCGAACTTCCGCACGACGCTCGACGTCGGCAACTTCCTGTGCGTCGACGAGGACCCGGTCGTCGGCGTCATGAACAACCTGCCCTACGCCTCGTTCGTGCATCTCAAAGACTTCTACATCCGTCCCGAAGACGAGAATCCGGGCGGCGGCGTCTGGTTCCGCAGCTCGCACGGCAAGCATCTGCGGGGCGCGATCGTCGGCCACGGCGACCTGCCGATCCGCAAGCTGATCCGCCTTATCCGCGCTTCGGGCTACGACGGCTACGTGACCGTGGAGTTCGAAGGCATGGAGGAGTGCCGCGAGGCGTCGCGGATCGCGATGGACAACGCGCGCCGGCTGTGGGAGGAGTGCGGCGCATGACCGAAGCCTATATCCGCGCGGGATACGTGAACGACCACCACCTGCCGTTGATGACGGACCGCGACCTGGCGCGGCTGACGCATCTCAACCTGGCCTTCGGCCATGTCCGGGAGGACGCGATCCAGATCGCGCATCTGCGCCACATGGACGTGCTGCGGCGCATCCGCTCCGACTACCCCGCGCTCAAGCTCATCCTCTCCGTCGGCGGCTGGAGCGCCGGCGGCTTCTCCGAAGCCGCCGGCACGGCCGAAGGCCGCGCCCGCATGGCCGCCTCCGCCCTGACGGTGCTCGAGCAGCTGCCGCTGGACGGCATCGACCTCGACTGGGAGTATCCGAGCTACGGCACGGCCGGCATCGCGAGCAGCCCGGACGATAAGAAGACATTCACGCTGCTGCTGCGGGAGCTGCGCGAGGCGCTCGACGCCAAGGGACGGGCGGACGGACGGCCTTACCTGCTGACGATCGCCGCTGGAGCCGACCAGTACTACCTGGATGGCACGGACATGGGCGAGGTCCATCCTTTGCTGGACTTCATCCAGCTCATGACCTACGACATGCGCGGCGGCTTCCAGGTGCTGACCGGGCACCACTCGAACCTGTACACGCCGCCGGGCGACCTGTTCCGCATCAGCGCCGACGCCTCGGCGAGGCTGTTTGAAGCCGCCGGCGTGCCGCGAGGGAAGCTCGTGCTCGGTGCGGCCTTCTACTCCCGCCTCTGGCGCGGCGTGCCGGACCGGCAGCACGGCTTGCACCAGATGGCGGCCACGACGGGCGGATACGGCCCCGACTTCACCGAGCTCGATGCGGCATATATCGGAAAGAACGGCTTCAAGCGCTACTGGGACGAGGAGGCCCAGGCGCCGTACCTGTTCGACGGCGAGACGTTCATCTCCTATGACGACGAGACGTCCATCGCAGCCAAGTGCGCTTATATCCAGGAGCGCGGGCTCGGCGGGCTCATGTTCTGGGAGTACGGCCTCGACCGGACCGGACGGCTGATCGCCGCGATGGCCCGCGGCCTCGGCGGCTGAAGCGGATTTCTACGCCCCCGATCGCCCGAACTCCCCTCTTGCCGCCCCGCTGCTGGCCCGCTGCCGCCGCCCTGCCGTTCGTCGGCCGAGCGGCGGGGCGCAAGGCCTCCTTGCCCCATGCCTCTCGGCCTGCATGCGGCATGACCGGCCCTATTCCCCTGCCGCATGCAGGCCCTCCTTTCGCTCCTTTCGCTCCTCTCTCTCTCCTCACCCGCCCCCCAGCCTTGCTTCGGCCAGCCGCAGCGCGGCTTCTGATGCCGGGATGTTCCGCGCCTCGGCCAGATCCAGCACCTCCAGCAGCATGGGGCCGACCGCCTCTACGCTCCGCACCAGCTCCTCCCGGCCGAGTCCTTGCAGCTCTCCCGCCGTGATGATGATGCCTCCGGCGTTCACGATGAAGTCCGGCGCATACCGGATGCCCCGCTCTTCCAGCAGCTCGCCGTGGCGCTCCAGGAGCAGCTGGTTGTTGGCCGCTCCGATCACCATCCGGCATTTCAGCCGAGGGATCGTCCGGTCGTTCAGGACGCCGCCCGCCGCGCAGGGCGCGAAGATATCGCAAGCCGTCCCGGCGGCAAGATCAGGCCTCACCCTTCTCGCTCCGAAAAGCCGAATCGCCTCCGCTTCCGCTTTTGGATTCAGATCGGACACAAGCAGCCGCGCTCCGTCTTCGTAGAGATAGCGGCATAGCCGGCGGCCGACCTTGCCGAGTCCTTGCACGAGCACCTTCAGATCGTACAGCGTCGGCAGGTTCAGCTCCCTCTTCGCCGCAGCGCGCATCGCCAGATAGACGCCGTACGCGGTCATCTCCGCCGTGAACTCTTCCGTCGCCATGATCGTGCCGGTCGTATCGGTCACATGCTTCGTCCGTGTCCGGATCGCGTCCATGTCGCGGATCGTCGTGCCGAGATCAAGACCCGCGACATACCGTCCGCCGAGCTGCTCGATCCGGGTGCCGAGCGCTTGAAAAAGCCGCGTCCGCGCCGCTTCGTCCCTCTCCCCTGACGTCGGAAACTCCTCGTCCTGCCAGATGACGGCCTTTCCCCCGCCGTACGGCAGCCGGTAGGCCGCGTTTTTATACGTCATGCCCTGCGCCAGCCTCATCGCATCCTGAAGCGCCGCCTCCTCGGAGGCGTAGCGCTTCATCCGGCAGCCGCCCAGCGCCGGACCGAGCCTCGTGTCGTGCAGGACGATGACGGCCTTCAGGCCCGTTTCGGCATCATGGCACAGCACGACCTGCTCGTGCGAGCCTCGGATTATTTCCCGGAAAATACTCAAGCCTCGTCGCCCCCCTTGTCCTTCGCGGACTACAGTCTATGCGGGGGCATGCCTCCGATATGCGGCCGGGCTCGATGGCGCATCAAGCCCGAGCTGCGGCGTCGCCTCGAGAGGCCTTGAAAGGCGCAGCCCCGCGCGCTGGCGTCCCGTCGGCAGCCCCGTGGCGCTGCCGACGGGTGACGGAACGCCGCCGATGGATGACGGAACGCCGCCAATGGGTGACGGAACGCTACCGCGACCGGCCGCCCTCCGGCCGCCTTTCCCGGGGAATCCGGCGCCTCGGCCAAGCTCCTATGCCGATGCGGCTTGACCGGAATGGGCGACAGCTGAAATTGCGCTCCTGCACATTTGTACCGGCCGCCCAAACGCCCTGCCCTCCCTCTTCGTATGATGTGGCATACCACAAGAAAGGGGATTGACACCATGTCTTATGGAGTTGGCGGTGTTGGTGGTGTCGGCGCTGGCTACGGCGTTGGCGGCGTTGGCTACGGCGGCGGCTGCGGCGGCGGCTTTGGCTACTCGAGCATCGGAGCCATTCTGGTTCTCTTCATCCTGCTGGTCATCATCAGCCGCGCGTTTCTGTGGTACTAATACCTGACCGAATCGCGGCTTGATCCACCTTGAAGCGAAGTTCCCCCACGGCAGCCGCCGCGGGGGATTTTGCCCTTTTCTTCTGGATTTCGGCCCGCCTCGCAAGCCAGCCCTTCCTCCAGACGGGCCGTTTCCGAGGGCATGGCGGCAGGCGCACATTTGTCCGCCCTGTCCGAACGTCCCGAGCGAGTCTCACATATGCTGAGTCAACTTGAGAGAAAAGGAGATTTGCCAGATGTCCGACTATGTCGAAGGCGTCGGAGCCGCTTCGGCTTCGCGCGGAGCTTCCTCGACCAGCATCATTCTCGTCCTGTTCATCCTGCTGGTCGTCATTTCCGGCGTTTTCTTCGTCTAAGCCGAAATGACGTTCAGCCGCGAGCCGGCTGCGGCAAGCGCGGGCCTTGGAAAGAGGAACGGAGGCTTTCTGCCGAACCTCCTTCCTTTCCCGCGCCGCAGCCGGCCATCCCGGCGGAAGCCCATTTATGCGCGCATGCCCTCCCTGCCCAAACATCCCGGCCTCCCCATGCGTATGATGTCTTATCTCAAGCGAAAGGGGATTTGACAAATGTCATACGGCGTTGGCGGTGTAGGTGGAGTCGGAGCAGGCTGTGGCGGAGTCGGTTACGGCGGCCTCTGGACGAACACGGGAGCGATTCTCGTCCTGTTCATTCTGCTGGTAATCATCAGCCGGGCGTTCCTCTACTAGTTCGCATGGAAGGAGCCCGCTCGGCAAGAGCGGATCGCGGACTCCCGCGAGCGGCTTCCCGCCGGTTCTTTCGAGAAACCGCAAACGATTCAACTTAAATAATCCATTCCATTCGAAAGGGGATTTGCACATGTCTTACGGTGTAGGCGGCGGAGTTGTAGGAGGAGCAGGCGTCGGCCCAGGCTGCGGAGGCGGCTTCGGCTACTCCAGCACGGGCGCTATTCTGGTTCTCTTCATCCTGCTGGTCATCATCAGCCGCGCGTTCCTGTACTAGTATCCCGCTCGACTCTTCGCAGCAGCGATCGAACTCGATTCCGACGAACGCCCTCTTCCGGGCGTTCGTTTTTGACGTTTTCCAACCTTGGATTCGGAGAATCGCAGCGATGAATTCCAATTCCGGAATGTTTATTTTGTGCATTTTTATAATGGTTAATTCTAAATATAAAGCCGATACTATCCGTATTTTAAGGTTGAATTGATGCCTCGTGATACGGCAGATTGCAATGACGGAACACGGGGACAATTGAGGCAGGAGGAAAGCCAGGGGCCGGAGGCAAGGCCAAGGTCTGGAGGCAAGGCCAAGGTCCGGTGGAAAGCCAGAGGCAGGAGGCACTAACGGCTCGGAGGCAAGCCGACGGCCACAAGATGACGACGAATCGACCTTATGGACGACGGCCGGGAACTTGGGCAGAAGGGCGAAATTTGGCTACTCGCACACGAAATCCGCATAAAATGGCGAACAGCGGCGAAAACGAACGGGTAAAACCGCCCATCTGGGCTTTTCTGGTCAGAAACGAGCACAAAAAGAGGGAGAGGTTGGTTGAAAAACGAACATTATTCATAACCCCTATGTTAATAATCCGGAATATCCGCGTATGGAAACATCGTTTGAAACGAAATTCGAATCTTTGCCTCTCCCTCCCGAACGATCTTAGCCCGCCGGTCCGCAGCACCAGCGCCGTTTGCCGAGTCCTCGGCGCCATACGAATTCAAAAAAAGACAAGCTCCGCCGCGCTGCTGACGCAGCCGGGGAGCTTGTCCGATATCGCATGTCAAGGATGGCTCTTCTGCCGAGACCGACAGGCGAGCCATCCTTGACGCTTGTGCATCTTCTGTGCCGTTTGTTGAACAAGACGTAATCGTGAGTGCTTGCCGATGGTCGGCCGACCGCCGCTTTAGTGGCGATCCTTGAACTCGCCGACTTTCTCCTGCACTTCGCCCTTCGCCTTGTCGACTTTGCCCTCCGCCTGCAGGCGACGGTTGTCCGTAGCGTTGCCCCATTGATCCTTAGCCTCGCCCTTCACCTTGTTGACGGCGCCTTTGACTTTGTCGCTGAGTCCTTCTGCCATGTCCGATCGCTCCTTTTGGGGATGTAGTGGCGTTGCTGTTCTAGTTCTTCTTACCCGATCCCCAAGCGGAATAAACGAAGCCCGCACAGAGAGGGCGTCCGCCGGCATCGGACGCGGCGACGACAGAAGACGAAAAAGCCGCGCGGCAGGAATCGGAATTCCTGTCCGCGCGGCTGCGCGTTCTTGCCGGGAAAGCTTAGTAGGCCAGAGAGAACAGGCCGTTGATGTGCGACAGGTAGCGGATGTTGGAGGCTTCCTTCATCAGCGTCGCCGGCAGGCCCTTGAGACGGGTCTGGTTGCCGCCGATCGTGCCGATCGCGTCCTTGCGGCCGAGCGAGCCCAGCGTGCCGGAGAATACCGGCTGGAACGTATCGAGCGTGTACCCGTTGAAGTACGCATGCAGGTTGTAACCGATGAGCTCGCCCATCTGCCAAGCCAGCTGAGCCGTCGGAGGGAACGGACGGCCTTCCGGACCCATGACGACGGCGCTGTCGCCGGCGATGAACACATCCGGGTGGGACGTCGACTGCAGGCCTTCCGTTACCGTCGCGCGGCCGCGGTTTACTTCAATGCCGCAGTTCGCTACGACAGCCGTGCCTTGCACGCCGCCGGTCCAGATGACGGTGCTCGACTCGATCGTGCTGCCGTCCTTGAGGGAAACGGTCTTGCCCTTCATCTCGGTGATCGGCAGGCCCGTCTTGAAGACGACGCCGCGCTTCTCGAGGGAAGCCGTCGCGCGCTCGACCAGCTCGGCCGGGAAGCCCGGGAGGATCGTCGGAGCGGCTTCGACGCAGTATAGGGATACGTCGTCATAGCTGATGCCGTGCTGCTTGACGAGGCCCGGCAGCATGTCGGCGAACTCGCCGACGAGCTCGATGCCCGTCAGGCCGCCGCCGCCGACGACGACGGTCAGGTCGGCCTTGTCGCCGGATTGCTTGTACTTCGCCACGGAAGCTTCGACATGGGCCTTCAGCTTGTTGGCGTCAGCGACGGATTTCAGCGTGAAGCTGTGCTCCTGCAGGCCCGGGATGCCGAAGAAGGCCGTCTCGGTGCCGAGGGCGATGACGAGCGCGTCATACGTCAGGGTCGTGCCCGTGCCGAGCTTGACGGTCTTTTCGTCCGGCTTGATCTCGGTTACTTCGCCGATCTTGAGGTCGATGTCCTTGCCGCGCAGCAGCTTGTCGAGCGGCAGCGCGACGTTGCCCTCGGACAGGTTGCCGACGGCCAGACGGTGCAGCTCGGTGATGATTTGGTGCGCGTTGATGCGGTTGACGACTGTAATCTGGGCTTGTGCCGGCGTGAAGTGCTTGCGCGCTGTCGTAGCGGCCAGAAGTCCGCCGTAGCCGCCGCCCAGAATGAGAATATGCTTGGCCATGTTCATCCTCCGTTCACGTTCTATCGGCCTCCGCGCGGGAGGACGGGATTCGTGCTAGTTCTTCTGCTTTTCCTTTTCGCCGAGCGCTTCGAGGAAAGCCTGCGTGAAGCGCAGCGTACGCTGCACGTTCGGATCCTTGAGCATGCGGAGCATGCCGAACAGGCCGACCGTGCTGGACTCGTTGGCCGCATGGTCGCCCGCCTCGATAGCGGCTTGAGCGACCGTTTTTGTCTTGTCGACGATCGGCTTGACCATCTCGCCGAGGCCGCCGCCGAAGTCGCTCAGCAGCACCTTGTCGGTCGCGAGGGACTTGGCTACGTCGTAGGAGCTGGTCATGAGGGTCACGATTTCGGCCAGCTTCGGAAGATTGTCGACGAGCACCGTAAGGGACTGCTGCACTTCCGGCTTCATGAGCTGGTCGAGGATGTCGCGCTGCTGCACGGAGGCCGGCTCTTGCGTCGCCACCGCTGGAGTGGTTTGGTTGTCGGACATGAAAAATACTTCCTCCTTTACTCTGGAAATGCGGTTCCGCCCCCATGCGGCCGCGGGACGGCCGGTCGGGGAGGCAATTCGCTTCGCTTCGGGATGCGGCAGGACGGCGGGCGCGGACGGCTTTGTACCAAATTTCACAAAACAAGGCGCCATGCGCCGAATCGCCTGCTGCACCCGGCCGCGAACGACGAGGGTCGGTCGCTTTCCCGGTCTTTGCGTTGTCGGCCCGTAGACGGCCCGGAACTTCTACACGTAAGTTTACAACTTAAACGTCGGAACTGCAAAAGAAAATTGAGGATTCCTTCGACAGAATTTGCATGCCGAGCTCCTTTTATGCGCCCCCGCAGAAGCTATCCGGATAAATGGGGCCATTTCCCGGCGGACGGCAGATTTGCGCGAGGCGGCTGACGGCGCGGACACGGCTCGAGGCCGCTTGTTAAATTAACGGGCCGTCATGCGTAACTTTCAGGGAATGTAGACATCTAAATAACATAAGGAACGAGGAGGCGGATCATTCATGGGAGGAACGAATGTATGGGATGCGGAGTGGGAGGTGGACGAGGAGCAGGCGCGGACGCTGATCGGCAAACAATTCCCTCAGCTGTCATCGAAGCAAGTGAAGCGTTTGGACTCGGGCTGGGACAATACGGTTTTTCTCATCGGAGATGAGTACGTGTTCCGGTTTCCAAGAAGAACGTTTGCAATTGGCACGATTCGTACCGAAGGGAGGCTGCTGCCGGAGCTGGAGCCCTTTATGACCCTCCCTTATCCAATACCGTTGTTTTACGGCGAAGCAAGCGACGAATACCCGGCGCCATTTCTTGGCTATGCCTACGTGCCAGGAGATTTCCCCATCGGTTTGACGGAAGAACGCCGGGCTTTGTCGGCAGAGAAGCTGGCGAAATTTTTGCGCAGATTGCATGAGTTTCCCGTGCAGGCGGCGCTGAAGGGCGGTGTTAAGCAAGATCATCGGAACTTGACGGACATAGCGTCGCGCAAAGTGCAAATGACGGGATTTCTATCGAAGGTGGTTGACCACTTGTCGCCGGAGGAGTCCGGCGCGATCGAAACGTATATGGGCAGGCTGCAAAAGGACCGTGTCGAGGCGGTGAATGTACTGCTGCATGGCGATCTTCATTTCAAAAATATACTTGTGAACGAGAACGGGATCGTTTCCGGCATCATTGATTGGGGCGATCTGAGCGTAGGCCATCCGGCATGCGATTTGAGCGTTGCGTATAGCTTTTTGCCGCCTTTCGCTCGCGGCGCGTTTTTCGAAACGTACGGAGGAGCGGACGAGGAAACGAAGCTGCTGGCACGCCTGATCGCGGTATACATCCCCATCCTGATCTTGATGCAAGCAGTCGATGACGGAAATGAAGCGATTGCGGCAGAGGCGAAATTCAACATCATGCGGGCCTTGTCGGATTAGGCTCATGAAATGCCGCTTTATGTTGAGGAACACCGCCTTTCAACGACTTCGGGTCAAAGATCAACATTAGAATTCAACCTAGCCATTAAAAAAAGCGCATGGAACCGCCGGAGCGGTTCCATGCGCTAAAACCATAGGCGAGCCGGCGAAGCCGGCTCCTGGTCGGAGAACAGCCGGCTGCTACATCCAACTGTCGATATCGTCATCGTCGATATCGTCTCCCTCAAGATCGACGCCGGTACTCGCGGCGCCAGCCACGTCGCCTTCCCCGCCATCATCTTCAGCGTCAGCGTAGCGATTTTGCTCGATCTCAACCTCAGCGGCCGCAGCCGCCTCGCCCGCGGCGGCCGACGCTTCGCCGGCCGCCGCGACCTCGTCCGCTGCCACAGCGGCTTCGCGCACCGCCTCCGGCTGCGCCGTCGCACCTGCGGCGGCGACCAGCGCCGCAGCGCCGCCCGCCGTTCCGGCCACGAGGATGCCCCTCTCGGCCGGAATGAACAATTGCAGATTCCGCACGCCGTTCGCGCGGATCTCGTTTTCAACCAGGTAACGGATCGAGTCCATCAGGTTCGACTGGCCGTTGATCCAGTCCATCACCTCGGGCGACTCGTTCTTTTTCGTCTTCAGGCTGATATTCTCTCCGGGCTGCTTGATCTTCTTCACCCGGCCTCACCCCCTGTGCGCCTTCGCCTGCTGTCTTGTCCCGGCCTCAGGCCGGCTGCTTCGGGCCCTTGGCCTTGAGCGCCTCGAAAATCTTGCCCCGCACGAAGGCGTCAAGCCCCTCGGCGTTCATCGTCACCGCATGTTCGGCCGGGATGTAGAGCAGCTTGATCTCGCGCTCCTCGCACAGCTCCTGGAGCATCGGCTGCAGGATCGGCTTCATGAGGACGCTGCCCCCGCCGTACACGCAGATGACGTCGATCTCGTTGCGCGCCTTGGTCAGCTGCTTGCGCAGGTTCTGCACGATGTGGCGGGCTTGTCCCTCCAGCGGGCGGCGCAGCGTCTGGATCGCGCGGCTGTGGTACTTGTGCTGCGGGTTCTTGATGACGTCGCTGAAAAACTGGCGAGGGCTGTCCGGCAGATGCACGAGGCGGTTGAAGTCGTCGAGCGCCTCCTCGATGGCGTAGCCGGCGCCGTGATGGCTGCCGTGCACGAACTGGCGCAGGAACTTGTTGCCCTCGGTGATCGGATATTCCGTCGATCCGTCGCCGATGTCCGTGTGCAGCACGCGCTTGTCCTTGAAATACGAGCCGTTGAACTTGGAGCCCAGCTCATACGCTTCCACGAACTCGGCGAAGATGTCGCCGGAGCGCCATGCGCCTTCGCGGTCCTTCTGCAGGGCGAACACGACCGGCGTCGCTTCCGGAATCGCCTTGACATAGTCGAAGACGATGCTGACCGGCACTCGCATCTTGTTGAGATGGACGGTGACGCGGTGCGTGCCTTCGGTGAACTTGGCTTCGAACTTGGCGGCGTTCTCGTCGGTATGCTGCGTGACCGGCAGCGCCGTCGCCATGTCGACCGTCACTTCGATCGGCTCGCTCGGCACGCCCTTGGCTTCGTCGTAGGCGCGCTGGACCGCGACCGCCGCCACTTGCGCGAGCGTGTTGATGATCGGCAGATCCATGTCGGCCTTGTTGTCGATGCCGATCTGCAGGTTCTCCAGCAGCTCGCCGCTCATCAGGGCGAACTTGCCGATATAGTACATGCCCGGACGCGCCGCCGGGGAATCGATCGTGACGATCAGCTGGTCCTGCAGGTTGCGGATGAAGCTCTCCGGCGGCAGCTCGTCGCTCCACGGAAGCTTGTCCACCCGGCAGCAGACGTTCGGCTGGCGGATCATCTTGCCGTCGACGAACAGGTCATGCTCGCTGTTGCCGTTGTCGTTGCCTACCTGAAAATGTACCTTCATGTTTCGGTTCCTCCTCGTCTCTCGGCTCGGGAGAGCGGATGCTGGCCGGCCTGGGCCGGTCGGACGCGGGCGCGCCTTCGAATCCGGCCAGGCGGTATTGCCTGGTAATATCATTCGACAGGGGCGGCGGTTTTCCTTCCGTAGTCCGGCAAGTTCACATCTTGTTCCCCATTCAGGGGAATATTTCCTGGGCAATGGTCATGGCTGTCCGCGCTGCCGGGCCTTGTCCGCCAGCAGCCAGCCGGCCGCGAACAGTACGGCTATCGCCGCTCCCAGCACCGTCTTGAGCGCGGCTGTTCCGTTCAGGAGGAGCAACTGGAGCAGCACGAGCGCGACGAGTCCGGCGTTTTCCTTGCGCAAGCGTCGGAACGTGCCTTTGCGCATGCGGTAGACCAATACCCCGGCGACCAAAGCATAGATGAGAAAGAACAGCGATGCGGCAAGCGTTTCCATCGGCTTCCCCCTTCCGAGACGAAAGCAGGCGAACGGCGGTCAAGCGCTTCTTTTCGCCTGCGGATGCCGGGCATCGAGGTACAGGCATACCCAGTGTAACCCAGTCCCCGTGTCGAAGTAAGGGGAAACCTGCCCGCGCGCGGCGGGGTTTATTTTTCCTCGACGATGACGGTGGCGTTGTAGATCACGATGCGCTTGCCGTTCAAGTCGAACAGCACCTTGTTGCCGAACTCCGTATCCTGAATGTCGATCCGTCCGTCATACTGCTGCAGCAGATTGCCCCCCTGGTCGTAGACCTTGACCGTCCGCTCCAGGCCGCCGGCATTGTTCGACTTCCAGGTCTTCAGCTGCCTGGACCCGCCCTCCGTGCTCAAATACCATGCGGTGCAGCCTCCGATCACGGCGAGCAGGGCGAGCGTTGCCGCCAGCCATATCCAGCGTCCGCGTTTTTTCATCGTTTCTCCTCCTTTTCGCGTTTCGTTTGCCTAGGGTTGGGTACGCGCCGCAAGCCCGTCCGGCTTCGTTTCTTTCTCTGGTTCAACCGCTCCGGGCAGCGGTTATCCCATAGGTACCAAGACCGACACGACCCGGGAGGAACCCAACATGGAAAAGAAGACCGCAACCCGCAAGCTGTTTGACGGAACGCTCTACTGGCCCTCGACGCTGACGCCCTCGGACGGACTGGACGCCCATCCTTCCTTGCGGGAAAAGGTCGTCACCCGGGTCGCGATCATCGGCGGCGGCATGACCGGCGCCATCCTGGCCGCCTCGCTCACGCGTGCCGGCATCCCTTCGGTCATCCTCGAAAGCGGCCGCGCCGCCTCCGCGAGCACGGCCGCGAGCACGGGCCTGCTGCAGTTTTCCAACGACATCATGCTGTGCGAGCTGGCCGAGAGGATCGGCGAGGCGCAGGCGGTCGGCTTCTACGAGCAATGCCGCCAGTCGGTCGCGATGCTCGGCCTGCTCGCGGAGGCGGCCGGGTCCAAGGGAGCCGCTCTCCAGCCCGCGACGAGCCTGTACGCCGCCTCCTCGGACGAGGACGAGAAGCGGCTGCTGTGCGAATACAAGCTGCTGGAGCGCAATGGCTTCCCCGTCTCCTGGGGGATGCCGAAGTCCGTTCCCGCCAGCCTCTCCGCCTATAAGCCGGTCGCGATGACCGCCTACGGCGACGCGCTCGCCAATCCGCCCCTCCTGGCGCGCACTCTGCTGCGCGCTGCTGTCGCCGGCGGCTGCTCTCTCTATGAGAACTCGCCGGTGCGCGAGGTCAAGCGGCGCGGCGGCAAATGGACGATCCTCGCCGGAGAAGGCGAGGTGACCGCCTCGCATGTCGTCGTCGCCACCGGCTATGTGCCGGGAGTCGCGGCGGCGGCGCAGCTGAAGCCGATCCTGCGCCGCACGTATGCGCTGGCGACGCAGCCGGGCAGCGTGCCGGCGGACTTTCCGGCGGACACGATGCTGTGGGAGACAGCGCGTCCGTACTTCTACTTCCGCACGACGCCGGACGGGCGCATCGTGGCCGGCGGGCTGGACGAGGACCGTCCGGACCCGACCGGCGACGAGACGTTCCTCGCCGACCGCTCCGCGATGCTGATCGCAGACCTGAGCCGCTATTTCCCCAATGCGGAATTCCGGGCGGACTACGCGTGGTGCGGCATGTTCGGCGAATCGGCGGACGACCTGCCCTTCATCGGCGAGGATCGCGAGCAGCCGGGCCTGTTCCACGCGCTCGGCTGCGGCGGCAACGGCACCGTCTACAGCACGCTCGCGGCCCGCATGCTGCTGGCGTCGATCGCCGGCGAGAAGCATCCGCTGGCCTCCCTGCTCGACCCGCGCCGGGATGCGGCTTCCAGCGGCAGCCCTTCCAGCGCTCCTGCAACCCGCACACGGCTCGCTTGAGACGACGCGCCATCCGCTCCTCCTTGCCAGGCGAAAGGGATCGATCTGGATCGGTCCCTTTCGCCTTTTCTTGCCTTTCATCTAGTCATCAGCCAGCGCCGCAGATGCGTCTTCAGCCGCTCTTGTTCCCAAGCGCATCTGCAATAGGTTGATCGGATAGGAATCGAGCGCGCGGCCGACCGATAATCGGCTTTTCTTTTCGCTGCCTCTGCCGCAGGCTCGCCTTCGTCCGAGAGACAACCCGTCCAGCGGCTGCCTCCGGTTGTGCCTCCTGCTGCACGGGAGTATGCTGGAAGCAGCGCCGATATGCTTTCCGGGCAGCTCCACGTCAAGGAGGAGGAACGATTCGGATGACAAAACCTTCGTCCGGCCGCTCTGCCGAGCTTCGGAACTCGCCAAGCGAAGCCGACCTGCTGCGCCGCCTGCTGGACCTCGCCGCCGCCGAACCGGAGCTGATGGCCGACCTCGGGCATGTGCGCGAGCACGGACCGCCCGGAGCTTGGCTGGCGGCCGGCTACATCCGCAATCTCGTCTGGGACCGGCTGCACGGCCGCGCCGAGCGCACGCCCTTGGACGATGCCGATGTGGTCTACCATGATCCCCGCTGTACGGACGAGGCCGCCGAAAAGCCGTGGGAGCAGGCGCTCGCCGGGGCGCGTCCCGGCCTGCGCTGGTCGGTGAAGAACCAGGCGCGCATGCACCATAAGAACGGCGACGAGCCGTTCCGCGGCGTCGCGGACGCGATGAGCCGGTGGCCGGAGACGGCGACAGCCGTCGGACTGCGCCTGACGCAGGACGGACGGCTGGAGGCGATCGCGCCGCATGGGCTGAGCGACTTGCTGGCGATGCGGCTGCGGCCGAGCCCGCTGCAGCGCGACGAGTCGCTGTTCGGACGGCGGGTGGCGGCCAAGGGCTGGCTGGAGCGCTGGCCGCTCGTCCGCCTGGCGGATGAGCGGATCGCGGATAGCGTTCCGAAGGAAAAAGCACTCCATCGAAAAGGGGAATGACCCATGACAAGTCTCGGATACATCAACGGACGCTTCGTGTCGCTGGAGGAGCTGGTGCTGCCGATCGAGGAGCGCGGCCATCAGTTCGGCGACGGCGTCTATGAATTTTTTCGCGTGTATGAAGGAAATCCGTTCATGCTGGAGGAACATCTGGACCGGCTGTACCGCAGCGCCGACCTGATCCGCATCGACATCGCGCCGGACCGGGACGAGCTGCGCGCGATCATGGACGAGCTGATCTCGCGCAGCGGCCTGGCGAACGGCGACATCTACCTGCAGGTGACGCGGGGCATGGCGCCGCGCAACCATGCGTTCCCGTCCGTGCCGTCCTCGCTGACGATGACGATCAAGCCGTGGCGCGAGCTCGCCCCCGCCGTGCGCGAGCAAGGCGTGCAGGTGCTGCTTCATCCGGACGAGCGCTGGCTGAACTGCCATATCAAGTCGCTCAACCTGCTGCCCAACCTGCTCGCCAAGCAGGCGGCCGTGGAGGAAGGCTGCTTCGAGGCGGTGCTCGTGCGGGACGGCTTCGTGACCGAGGGCTCGAGCTCCAACGCCTATCTCGTCAAGGACGGCGCGATCCGCACGCATCCGGCGACCAACCATATCCTCGGCGGCATCGCCCGCATCGCCGTGCGCCGCATCGCCGAGGAGCAAGGCATCCCGTTCCTCGAAGAAGCGTTCGGACCGGAGGAGCTGCTCGCCGCCGACGAGGCGTTTCTGACGAGCAGCGGCATCGAGCTCGTGCCGATCGCCGGCGTGCATGGCCGAGGAGCGATCGGCTCCGGACGGCCGGGACCGGTCGCGCGCGCGATCCACGCCCGCTATGCCGAGCTGACGCGCCAGCGCTGACCGAGGGCCGGACGGACGCTCCATCTTCTCGGCTTCCCCTCTTGTCATCCTTGCAGGCAACCGATATAAAGCTGGGGCAGCATTGGAGTCGGGGGAAAGCAGAGGAGGACAACCTATGACCAACATCACGGGACAAAAACGGAGCACGCATGTGCTGGAGGACGCGGCGGTCGTAGCCGCGATGGAGCAGTCGCTGGCGATGATCGAGTTCACGCCCGACGGCGAAGTTCTCTGGGCGAACGAGCTGTTCGCGAGCACGCTCGGCTACGGCGTTTCGGAGGTGCGGGGGCTGCATCACCGCGCCTTTTGCCTGCCCGACTATACCAAGAGCGAGGAATATGAGTCGCTGTGGAGCAGCCTGCGGCGCGGCGAGAAGTTCCAGGAGAAGATCGAGCGCGTCGCCAAAGACGGCCGCCTGCTGCTGCTGGAGGCGACCTACATGCCCGTGAACGATGCGACCGGACAGGTCGCCGCCGTGCTCAAGACGGCGACGGACATCACGCATCGGGAGCGTGCCGCCCGCGCCATCTCGGACGAGCTCGGCCGCATGTCCCGGCAGATGCTGGATCGGGCCCGCGACGGCATCCGGCAGAGCGGCCAGGTGGCGGAAGCGATCGAGCTGTCCGCCGAGGAGAACGCCGACAGCCTTGAGGCGCTGGACCGGATGGAGGGGCGCGCCGACGAGCTGAGGCGCATTCTCGACACGATCGAGGAGATCGCTTCCCGCACGCAGCTGCTCTCGCTCAACGCAGCTCTGGAGGCCGCTCGCGCAGGCGAGCATGGACGCGGCTTCGACGTGATCGCCACCGAGATCCGCCGGCTGTCTGCGCTCGTGCAGTCGGCGACCGCCCAAAGTCGCGACTCGATCCGCAGCTTGTCCGAGGAGGTCGAACGCACGAGCCGGGAAACGAAGGCGTCCCAGCAGACCGTTCTTCAAAGCCGCGACCGGATGCAGGAAGCGCTGGAGCTGTTCGAGCTCATCGGCGACTCCGCCGGCGATCTCGACCGGCAGGCCCAAGCTCTCCAGAACCGCCTGTGACCTCGTTCGGCCCGCACGAAAAAGCCTCTTTCCGACCGAATCGGAAAGAGGCTTTTGACGTTCTACATGAAGCTGCGGATGCGGGCTCCGAGCTCCCGCGCCAGCGACTCGGGGCCGCGCCGGACGTCCGCCTCGTGCAGACGGAACGAAGCGCGCGTCTCGTCGGTGCCGAGCCATTCGGAGAAGGCGCCGCCGCGGCGGTCGACCTCCATGAGCACATCCACGTAGCCCGGCGACGGAAGGAACACCATCTCCAGCTCGTCGAGCCGGCCGAACTCGCGCGTGCGGGGCACGAACTCGAATTCCTGCAGCACGGGCGCTCCGTAGCGAGAATGCCCCACATACTTGCACTCTACCTCGCGGGTGCGGAAGCCGAGCCGCTCGACGGCGTCCAGCACTTCGGCGACGAGCGGATGCGGCAGCACCTTGATATAGTCGTTGTCCGCCGCATCGAGAGCGCTCGCGATGTCGAGCGACGTCTTGATCCACACCTGCGTGCCGCCCGCCGTCACCGGCGTATGCTGCGGCAGCACCCAGCGGAAGTCGAATTCCTCGCGGCTGCCGGCGCCGATCTGGAACGACTCGCGCAGCGGCAGGCGGGCCAGCGCCACGTTCTCCCTCACCTTGCTGTCGTTCACTTCCTTGATGTAGCTCGTCATGAGCACGAGCTCGATGCCGTTGATCTGCTGCGGAACCGCTCCGCCCTCGACCATGATCCGTCCGGAGATTTCGTCTCCGGGACGGACGCCGGTGTACGGCACCTCGAGCACCGTTTCGACCTTGGCCCCCCCGACTCCCATCGAAGCCATCATGTTCTTGAAAAATGACATGCCGCCCACGCTCCCTGACCGATAGTTGCCCATTCCGCTCGCCGCGAGTCCGCTGCCTCGGGACTGCCGGCCGGGGAATGACGCTGGAGCTAGATACGGCCGCATCTGGAAAAAAGTTTCATCCGGATCTTGGAATCGGTCCTAGCCGTCCAGCTCCTCCAGGAGCCGCTCGGCGACGAGCCGTCCGCCGATCGTGACGATCGGCGTGCCTCCGCCGGGATGGGTGGAGCCGCCTGCATACCAGAGGCCGCGGATGTCGCGGTCCCGGCTCGGGAAGCGGAAGAACGCCTGGCTCGGCCGGTTCGACGACATGCCGTAGATCGCTCCGCGCCAGGCTCCCGTGCGCCGCGCCAGATCGTCCGGCGTCAGCACGCGGCGCAGGCCGCCCGCCTCCGTCGCCGTCCGCTCGGCGATGCCGCTCAGGCCGTGCGCTTCCAGCCGGTCGAGAACGCGCTGGGCATAGGAGTGCCGGAGCGCTTCATAGTCCAGCCCGTCCCGCTGGGCCGGGGCGTTCACGAGCGCGAACAGGCTCGTCCGCCCGTTGCCAGGGCCCGCTTCCGCAGCCCCGCCTGCGCCCGACCGGCACACGTAGACAGCCGGATCGGCCGGCAGCTCCCGCCGCCGGAACAGATCGTCGAATTCCGCCTCATAGTCGTCCGGAAAAAATACGTTGTGATGCAGCAGGCCGTCCAGCTCGCCGCGCACTCCGAGCAGCAGCACGAAGCCGGCCACCGACGGCTCCGGCCGGTCAAGGCGCCGATCGGGCATCGACGGGCGATGGAGCTCCGGCACGAGCCGGCGCAGCGCCTGCAGCGGATCGGCGTTCAGGACGACGGCGTCGGCCCGCACGAAGCCGCTGTCCGTCTCGACGCCGGCGGCGCGGCCGTGCAGGACGGCGATGCGCCGGACCTCGGCGCCCGTGCGGATGTCCACGCCGAGCTCGCGGGCGAGCCGCGCGTACGCCTCCACGATCGCGTAGCTGCCGCCCTCGGCGGCGAACACGCCGCCTCCGCCGCCCGCCTCGATATGCGCCATCATGTTGAAGACGGCGGGCGTCTGCCGCGGAGCCGAGCCGACATACGTCGCGTAGCGGCCGAACATCGCCAGCGTGTTCGGATGGCGGAAGTAGCTCCGCAGCGTCCGCTCCATCGAGGCGAGCGGACGGATGCGGGCGAAGCCGGCCAGCAGCGACGGGCGCAGCCGGTCTTTCCAGTCGAGGATGAGCCCGCTTAGGAATTCCCGCTCGGCGAGCGCGTGCAGCCGCGCGCTCTCCCGCATGTAGGCGCGGTAATTCCGCGCGTCCTCCGGACTGTACGCCGCGATCTGCGCCTCCATCCGCTCCGCGTCGGAGGTCAGGTCGACGACCGTGCCGTCCGCGAAGCGGTTGCGCGCGATCGGATCGAGCGGCCGGAAGCGCACGTAGTCCTCGCGCCGCCGCCCGGCCGCCTCGAAGACAGCATCGAACACGGGCTGCATCGTCAGCGTGCTCGGCCCGTTGTCGAAGCGGTAGCCGTCCGCCTCGACGCGCTGCAGCTTGCCGCCGAGCTCCGGCTCCTTCTCCAGCAGCGTCACCCGGCAGCCTTGGGCCGCCAGATGGATCGCGCAGGACAGCCCGCCGAGTCCGCCTCCGACGACGGCGATGCGGCGCCCCGCTCGGCGGCTTCCGGCTGCGGCGCGGGCGGCCGCCGGCTCGGGGCCGCGGCCGAGTCTCGCCCGGTCGTTCATGCGTATCGCCTTCCTTTCCATTCGTAGCCCCGCTTGCGGTAATGGCAGCGGGCCGAGTCGGCCCCGATCAGCAGGACGAGCGCGATGCTTGCCGGCAGCAGCAGGCACTGCCAGGCCGGCGCCCTTCCGCTGCGGTCCACCGCGAGCTTGACGAGCGCGCCGAGCGCCCAGGCCGCCGCAGCCGCAGGCAGCCACGCCGGCGGATGTCCGGCGGCCGCCCACGCCGCGAGCCCCGCCAGCACCCCCGCCGCAGGCAGCAGGTACAGCGCCGCATAGGCCGCGCTGACGAAGAGCAGCAGCGGCAGGCTCCGGCCGAGGCCGGGGAACAGGTTCTTGCGGTAGCCGGCCCACACCTCGGCGGCGCTGCGGTACATGCGGCTGGAGGCGAAGCCGTCGATGCGGGCGAGCCGCGCCGGCTCGCCGCCGCGCTTGGCGAGGCGGATCAGCTCCATGTCGTCGAGCAGCGAGGAACGGACCGCGGCATGCCCGCCGATGCGGCGGTAGCTGTCCGAGGCGATCAGGATAAACGCGCCGTTCGCCGCCGCGAAGCGCGGGGAGCGAGAGCGGCTCACGAGCCGCAGCGGCAAATGGCAGAGGATCGTGAACAGCATCATCGGCACGACGAGCTTTTCCATCCAGGTGCCGGTCTCCTGACGGGGGAAGCCGCTGACGAGCCCGCTTCCCTGCGAGGATGCCTCGCGGGCCGCCGCCTCCAGCGCGCCCGGCTCGAGCGCGACGTCGGCGTCGAGGAACAGCAGCCAGCGGCCGGACGCCTCCGCCGCCAGCTGGGCGCAGGCATGCGATTTGCCCATCCAGCCGTCCGGCAGCTCACGGCCCCGCAGCAGCCGCACGCGCGAGCCCGGTCGCCCCGCCGCTCGCTCCGCGATCCGCGCTGTCGCGTCGCCCGAGCGATCATCCAGGACCAGAATCTCCCGTGGCGGGACTCGCTGCGCCAGCAGGCTGTCCAAGCAGCGCGGCAGGTTCCGCTCTTCGTTCCGGGCCGGGATGAGCACGGATATATCATCGGGTAATATAAAGTAATCCTTAGAGTTACTTTCGATGAATATGGAAGAACGAGGGAGATTGGTGGCGTTGGAAGAAGAACCGTCCTTTCCACTCCGACGCGCTTGGGTCGCCGGAGCGCCTCGGGAAGACGATGTTCCCCCGCTGCCCAGATCCCGGTAATACCGAGTGTTCCATCCCACGAATGCAAGCTGGAGCAGAAGCAAGGCCGCTAGGATCGAGAAAACGGCTTCCATCCGCGCCATCCCTCCTTCCACCCGCGATAGCGGTCCGAGGTCGACCGGCCGCCCCGCAGCGCGAGCCGGAAGCGCCCCCCGTCCGGAAGCGGACGGTCGGTCAGCTCCTGCCGATGCGCCTCGAGCTGGCGCTGCAGCAGGTCGGCGACGAGCGCCGACGCCTCGTCCCGGCTCATGCCGGACCAGTCGCGGACCGCAGGCTCGCCGGCCATGACGGTCGCCGCCGGCTTCTGGTGGTCGCCGAGCATGTAATGCAGCGTCACCGGGCGCAGCTCGGCCTCGCCGAGGCGCCGCAGCAGATGGCCGATGCCGCCGAGCGCCTCGATCGGCCGATCGGGCGGCGTGATCGCCCCTTGCGGGAAAATCCACACCGGATGGCCGGCGCGCAGCTTGGCCTCCGCGTAAGCGAGCGAGGCGAGCGTGTCGCGAGGCTGCTCCCGGTTGACCGAGAACGCGCCGAGGCGGCGGAAGAACGGATACTGCCTCAGGCCTTTTTCGTCCATCAGAATATAAGGGTCGGACTGCGTCAGCCGCTCCGTCAGCTGGAACAGGATGAGCCCGTCCCACCAGGACACATGGTTGGCAGCATAGACGACGGGCAGCTTGCGCGCTCCAGGCGTGGCCGGCTCCAGCTCGCCCCATACATAGACGCCGTGCAGATGCCGGGGGAACAGATAGAGGCTCTGGTAGAGCGCGAACAGCCGTCTAAACGGAACGCTCTTGGCGGCGGGAATCAAGGCGGACCCTCCCTTCGGCGAGCGCGATCCAAAAGAGGGAGAGGACGAACGCGGCGGCCAGTCCCGCGCGCAGCGCGAGCAGGCCGAACAGCAGCAGCATGAGCTGGTACAGCCGCAGCGCGAGCCGCCGCTCCCGTGGGCCGTGCGAGACGTTCGGCAGCAGCAGGCTGAGCAGCGCGCCGACGATGAACCAGCTGATGAAGTTGGCGGTCGGGATGCCGTAGTAGAAGCCGCCGCCGGCCCAGTCCCAAAAGCCGCGCGCCTCGGCGACCGGGTCGAGCACGAGGTCGAGCAGCACGACCCACAGGCCTGTCTCCAGCGCCCGCGACAGACGGCTCGTCTGCCCGGACAGCAGCGCGCCGCCGGCGATGACGCCGATCCAGGCCAGTCCCATCGTCCACGGCACGCCGGAGAGCATGCGGCCGAGCTCGTCCGTGTAGGCATACTCGCCGAACGGGAATCCCGTATGCGTGCCGACCCACTCGACCGCGAACGTGCCGGCGGCGATGAGCAGCGCCGGCGCGGCCAGACGCCGCCAGCCCGTCCGCACCGCGAGCAGCTCCAGCCCGCTGAGCGCGTACAGGACGAGGAACACGCCGCTCGCGAACGACAGCGCGGGCGGCACCTCCGCGAACACCTGCAGCACGAAGCCGACGGCGTACCAGACGAGGAAAAACGCGGTCAGCGGCAAGCCGCCGAGGCCGATGCGGGCGAGAAGCGGCGCGCCCGACCGCAGCGGCGCCGCTTTCGCCTCCCTCCCGCCGCTCACAGCGCCACCTGGGACGGCCCGTCTTCGTCTCCATCCCGTCGGCTGGCGCTTCGCCCGGCCTCGTCCGCGACGCCACGCTCGCCGCCGCGCGCCGTCTCGGCCGTCGCCATGTCGAGCAGCACGGCTCTCAGCAGCCGCTTGCGCCCGTCGTCATCGACGTAAGCCCGCTGCGTGAACACCTGGCAGCCGATCGCCCGCACCGCCTCGACGATCTCGCCGTAGTAGGCGGCCGCCAGCCGGATCGAGAACGCGCTGTCGGCCGGATACGTATGGATGCCCTCCAGCCCTCGGCGGAACCACTCCCCCGCGATGGATGCGAGCTCCTCCGCTACGCGCAGGAACGCCTCGTTGACTTCGCCCCGCTCGAACTCCTCCTCGCTGTAGCCGCAGCGCGCCATCAGCTCCAGCGGCACGTAGCGCCGGCCGAGCCGCTGGTCTTCTCCGACATCGCGCAGGATGTTGACGATCTGCATGCCTTTGCCGAGCCAGACGCCCGCCTCGGTGATGGCCGCTCCGGGCCGCTCGTGCAGCACCGGCAGCAGCATCTCGCCGACCGAGCCCGCGACGCGGTAGCAGTAGTCCTCCAGCTCCTCCAGGCTGCGGTAATGCGTGCGGATCCGATCCATCCGCTGGCCGCTCATCTGCGTGCGGAATGGCTCCTTGCCGATCGGGAAGCTCGCCAGCAGCCAGCGCAGCGCCGGCCAGATGAAGTGGCCCTCGGCGCGCTCCAGCCGCTCGAAGCGCTCCTCCAGCTCATCCAGCGTATACGGGCTCGTGTCGGGCTCGTCCACGCTGTCGTCGATCATCCGGCAAAAGGCGTACAGCACGTACACCGCCTCCCGGCGAGGGGAGGACAGCAGCCGGAACGCCTCGTAAAAGCTGGCGGAGCTTCGCTTCATGACCGCCTCGCATTCGGCGGCGAGCGCCGCATCCAAAACCGTCGTGCCGTTGTTCATGTCCCCAACTCCTTCGCGATGATTCGCCCGAGCAGGCGGGCTCCCTGCATGACGATCGGGATGCCTCCTCCCGGATGGACCGACGCTCCGACCGCGTACAGCCTCTCGATCGGGAGCGGCTTCACTTGCGGGCGGAACCCTCCGGACTGGCCCAGCACCGGCGCGATGCCGAAGCTGCCGCCCCGGTACAGGCCGGAGCGGGCCGCCTCGCGCGGCGTGCGCACGCGCCGCCAGCGGATCGCCTCCCGCAGGCCGGGGAAGCGCAGCGCTTCGGCGCGCTCCAGCACCCTTTCGACCAGCTCGGCTCCTGCTCCTTCCCAGTCCAAGCGCTCGTCCGCAGGCACCGGGATGAGGACGTACAGCACGCTCTCCCCCGGACGGGCCGCGTCGGAATCCACCGCGACGGGGTTGAACGCGTAGAACGACGGCGTCTGGCTGAACCGTCCGTGCCGGAATACGTCCTCCATATGATCCAGATGCCGCTCCGGCAGGAAGAACTGATGCGCGCCCGCCTCCTCCCAGCGCCGGTCGAGGCCGAGGTAGACGAGCAGGCAGCCGGATGACGGCTGGTAGCGCTTCGGCCGGGAACGCCATCCGTCCAGCAGTCCCGCCATGCCCGGATAGTCGCCGTTGTAGACGACCGCGTCGAACGTCCGCCGCTCTCCGGCCGCCGTCAGCCCGGTGCAGCGTCCTTGCTCCACCTGCACGCTTTCCACGGGACAGGACAGATGGACGCGCACGCCGGCGCTGCGGCACGCCTGCTCCAGCACCTCGGCCAGACGTCCGTATCCGCCCTTCACGTACCAGATGCCGTGCTTATGCTCGCTGTAGGGGATGAGGCCGTACAGGGCCGGCGCCTGCAAGGGCGAGCCCCCGATGTACAGCGACTGCAGCGAGTAGGCGTCGCGGATGCGCTCGTCGCGGAAATAGGCCGACGTCCACGGGCGCAGGCCGCGCCAAGCGCGGGAGCGGAGCAGGAAGCGCAGGTTGGCGGGCGTTAGGAACGAGCTCGGACGGCTGAACGTGCGCGAGAGGAATGCCTCGAAGCCGTAGTCGAACAGTCCCTCCATGTCGCGCATGTACCGGCGGAAATCGGCTCCTCCGCCGGCATAGGCGGCCTCCAGCTCCTGCTCCTGCCGGCCGGCGTCCTGATGCTTGGTCCAGCGGGTGCCGTCCGGATAGTAGAAGTCGTACAGCGGATCGACGCGCGTGAGCTCGATCGCCTCCGGCGGCACGCCGGCTTCCACCAGGATGTCCCGCAGCAGATCCGGCAGCAGCACGATCGTCGGCCCCTGGTCGATGCGGAACCGGCCGGTGCCGTCCTCCTCATAGCCGAGCCGCCCTCCGGCGCGGGCTTCCTTCTCGTAGACGTCCACCTCCAGCCCTTGCCGCCGCAGCAGCAGCGCCGTCACGAGGCCGCCGACGCCGGCTCCGACGATCGCGGCCTTCATGGGCGGACCTCCGGCGGAGCGGCGGCAGGACCGCGCGTCCCGCGAGCGGGCGAGCCGCCGGGAACCGGGGCTTCGGCGGCTCGGACCGCCTCGCCGGTGCGGCCGGACCGCCTCCAGCCGCTCCAGCCGCGGCCGCCCTTTTCGGACCGGCCGAGATGCTCCTCCTCCAGCAGCTGCGCGCTGATGATCGCCGACTGGATGATCGTCGGCAAGCCGCTGCCGGGATGCGTTCCACCTCCGACGAGATAGCAGCCCTCCAGCTCCTCGAAGCGGTTGCGGGGACGCAGATGCATCATCTGATCCAGGCTGTGCGCGAGATTGAACGTCGCGCCTTGATAGACATACGCTTGCTTTTCCCAGTCCTCCGGCGTATACATCCGCTCCTCCTCGATCAGCGCCTCCACGGCAGCCGCGCCGGGGAGGCCGCATTCGGCCGCCAGCCGCTCCAGCATGAGGGCGCGGACCTTCGGCGCTTCCTCGCGCCAGTCGAGGCCGGAGCGGTTGTTCGGGACGGGCAGGAGCAGATAGAGCGCCGACTTCCCCGGAGGAGCGAGCGTCGGATCGAGCCGCGACGGATGATGGATGTAGAGGGAAGGATCGTCCGACAGCGTCATCCGCTTCGTCATGTCGTCGACGTTGCGCCGGTAGTCGGCCGCGAAGACGATCTTGTGATGAGGCAGCATCGGCAGCTCCGCCCCGATGCCGAGGTAGAGCATGAAGGTGGACAAGGACAGCTTTTTCTTCTTCAGCTTGGCCGGCGTGTAGGACTTCAGCGTGCCGGGGTCGAATAACGTGGACATCGCATGGCCGAAGTCCGCGCCGATGACGACCGAGTCGGCCGCGATCCGCTCTCCGCCCTCCAGCTCGACGCCGACCGCGCGTCCGCCGTTCGTCAGCACGCGGCGCGCGCCCACTCCGGTGCGGATGACGGCGCCGTGCTCGCGGGCGACGTCCGCCATCGCCTCGCTGATGCGGTTCAGCCCGCCGATCGGATGGTAGAGCCCGTATTCATGCTCGAGGAAGCTCAGCATCGTGAACGTGCCGGGACACTCCCAGGGCGACATGCCGAGATACTTGGATTGGAACGAGAACGCCCAGCGGAGCCGCTCGTCGGTGAAATAGCGCGAGAGGCGCTTATGTACGGTATCTGCGGCGTCCAGCTTGGGCAGCGCCCGCAGCACGTCGGCCGCGAGGTAGCTGCCGATAGAGCCGAACGGCCGCCGCAGCAGCGGCAGCACGCGGCTGAGCTTGTCCCGCTCCCGGGTCATGAAGCGCATATACCGCTCGCCGTTGCCCGGGAACAGCTCCTCTACCCGGCGGGCCGTCTCTTCGTGGCTGCCTCCGGGAGAGAACTCCAGATCGCCGAACTTCAGCGTATACAGCGGATCGACCCGCTTCAGCTCCAGATAATCCTCCAGACGGCGGTCCGACCGCTCGAACAGCTCCTCCAGCACCGGCAGCATCATCAGGAACGTCGGCCCCCGGTCGAACGTGTAGGCTCCGAGACGGAGCGCGGAGGTCCTGCCTCCGACATAGGGCTGCTTTTCCAGCAGCGTCACTTCATGGCCGCGAGCCGCCAGCAGCATCGCTGCAGCCAGCCCTCCCGGACCGGCGCCGATGACGGCCGCCTTGATTCGTTTCCCCACTTCTCGCACCTGCTTCCTGCTTGGCGTCTACGGGCTGATCCCCGTTCCCCGGCCGGAAAGGGACAGAGGCCGTCTCCTAATATTAACCCAGCGGTATAATTATTGAATCAAGTTGCCTTGTCCTTTATTTCTATGCGGCCAGGCCGTCCGGACAGAACGGGGATTCGTCCGCTTGCAGCAAGCAGAAAAACCCCCTTCCCGCCGAAGCAGGACAGGGGGGTGGAGAGGCCGTGCGGAGCGGGTCATAGGCCGATGGCCCTGATCTGCTGCTGCAGCCTGTTGCCGCTGAATCGTCTATGGCTCCAGAGGCTGCGCGCAGACTCTCCCGCGAAGCCGGCTTCTCAGAAAATCGCTATGATCTTCTGTCGATCCCTCCGCTCATAGGACCGGGCCTCCATCATCCGGAATCCCTCCTCCGCCGTCAGGTATGACAGGCGATTCCCTCCGTGGACATGCCAGCCATTCTTCCGGCAGCAGCCGCCGGTAGCGGGGCTGCGCGTAGCGGTCGTCGACGAGCAGCAGCGTGCCGCGGTCCGTCTCGCTGCGGATGAGGCGGCCTCCGGCCTGCAGCACCTTGCTGATGCCGGGGTAGACGTAGGCGTAGTCGAATCCGCTGCGTCCCCGGCGCTGCTCGTAGGCGGCCAGCAGGTCGCGCTCCGGCCCGAGCTGGGGCAGCCCGACTCCGATGACGGCGACGCCGGTGAGGCGGTCGCCCGCCAGATCGACGCCCTCGGAGAAGATGCCGCCCATGACCGCGAAGCCGAGCCGGATCGGCCCCTTCTCTCCGGGCGGGTCGGCATAGGCGGCCAGGAATCGGTCCCGGTCCTCCTCCGTCATGGCCGGCCGCTGAAGCTGCAGCCGCAGCTCCCGGCCGTCCGGCAGCGTGATCGCCCGCTCTCCGCCGAACGGCTCCGGCTGTACGCCGCCCTCTCCGCCAGCCGCCGGGGACGGCGGAGCTTCCGCCGGACCTGCAGGGCCGGCGGAGGGGGCGCGGCCGGAATCCATGCTCCGGCCCCCGGCCTCTGGGGCGGGCCCATCGGCCCTGCCGGAGCGGCTCCCCTCCCCGCCGAGCTCTGCCAGCAGCTGCCCGTAGGCCGCGTTCAGATAGGCATAGGACGGGAAGAAGGCGAGCCAATGCCCTTGCTGCTCCAGCACGGTGCGCAGGAGCTCGCGGGCGAGCGGCGACAGCGTATGCGCGCGGTCGGCGTACCTCGTGGACAGCGGCAGCACCCGCACGTCCAGCTGCGCCGGATCGAACGGCGACGGCAGCGTCAGCGAGCGGTCCTCCTCGTCCGCTCCGAGCTGATCCATGTAGAAGGGCAGCGGCGACAGCGTCGCGGAAAACAACACCCGCCCGCCGTACTGGCGGCCGGTCTGGCGCAGCAGCGCCGACGGGTCGAGGCATCGGAGCGTCGCCTGCACCGACGAGCCCCGCTGGCGCTCCAGGACGAGCGTGAACCGCTCGTCGAACCATTCGCCGGCCGCGGCGAACGCCTTGGCCGCGTAGTACGCGTCGAGCAGCCGCCGCTGCCCGTCCGCGTCGCCGCTTGCCTCGCCGGCGGCCAGCAGCTCTCCCGCCGCTTCGACGAAGCCGCGCGCCGCCGCCAGCAGCTCCGCCGGCGCTTCGTCGGCGGCGAACGCGCCGCCGCCGGCCGGCCGCAGCCCTGCCGCGCCTCCTCCGCCGGCGTCCATCTCCTTGCGCAGCGCGATGAACGCGGCGTTCACGGCCTTGGCTGCCGCGGCGAGCGCCGGCGCCGACGACTTGCGCTCGCGCTGCAGCGCGAGGAACGGGTCCTTCTCCAGCGCGGCGGAGTACATCGCGCGGGCGCGGTCCGGCAGGTTGTGCGCCTCGTCGACGAGCAGCGCGCTGCGGCGCGCCTGCTCCGCCGGCAGCCGCTTGAGCGAGACTTTGGGATCGAACACGTAGTTGTAGTCGCCGATGACCGCGTCCGCCGCGTAGGCGGCGTCGAGCGAGAACTCGAACGGGCAGACGCGGTGCTTGAGCGCATACCGCTCCACCGTCTCGCGCGTGATGAGCGTCTCGCGGCCGAGCAGGTCGAGCACCGCTCCGTTGATGCGGTCGAAGTATCCGTCGGCGAACGGGCATTCCGCCCCGTCGCAGCGCATTTCCTCCTGCGGGCAGATCTTCTCCTTGGCGGTGAGCGTCACCGCATGCAGCACGAGCCCTTGGGCCTCCATCCGCCGCAGCGCGTCCTCCGCTGCCGCACGGGTCGTCGTGCGCGCCGTCAGATAGAACAGCCGCGAGACGCCCGAGCCTGCGCCCTTGCCCTCGTCCGTACCCTCCTCGGCCTCGCCGAGCGCCCGTACCGCCGGCCAGAGCACGCTCATCGTCTTGCCGATGCCCGTCGGCGCCTTGGCGAACAGCCCGGCGCGCGTCTCGAGCGTGCGGTAGACGGCGGCGGACAGCTTGCGCTGCCCCGGCCGGAAGCGGCCGAACGGAAAGTCCAGCGCCGCAAGGCTCGCGTCCCGCCGCCGGCGATGCTCCGCCAGCATGCGGGCGTACGGCGCGTACGCCTCCAGCAGCGCAAGCAGCGAGGTCCGCAGCTCCGCCCGCGAACAGACGCGCGCGAAGCGGACCGAGGCTCCGCTGTCCCGATGCACGTAGGTGAGCTGCACGCGCATCTCCGGCCGGTCCTCCCGCTCCGCATAGATGGCGGCGTAGCCCATCGCCTGCGCCCAGTGGACCGTCCAGCCGCCCTCCGGTAGGTCCGCGAGCGGCCGCGAGACGGACTTGATCTCGTCGATCGTCTCCTTCCCGTCCTCCCGCAGCAGGCCGTCGCAGCGCCCCTCCACCGTCCAGGAGACGCCGGCATGCTCCAGCCGCTCCCGCAGGAACAGCTCCCTCTCGTCCTCCTCGCCGTACGCCGCCTGGATCTCCTTATGGATGCGGGCTCCATCGGCGAGCGCGGCCGAGCTGCGGAATCCGTACTCGATGCTGCCGCCTCGGCAAGCGTACTCCGCCAGCGCGCGCACAGCGATGCGCAGCCGGCCTTCGGCCAGCTCCGGCCCGCCTTGCTTTTCCAGCTCTTCCATGCGGGTCCCTCCGAACATTCGTTTGCCTTTCATTGTAGCATGCGCGTCCGAGCGCGTCGATGAAGGCGGGCACGGGTAAGAGGGGGGACAAGGCCGCGATGGTGAGCGGACCCGATCGGAGGATGAGAGCTATGGGAAAAAGGATTGAAGTCGAACCGGGCGTCATGCTGAACGTCGAGGATGTCGGACAAGGGGACGCCGTCGTCTTCCTGCACGGCTGGCCGGCCAGCTCGCGCATGTTCGAATACCAGGCGATGCTGCTGCCGCGCCACGGGCTGCGGTTCGTCGGCATCGACTTCCGCGGCTTCGGCAAGTCCGACGCGCCGTGGGAAGGCTACGGCTACGACCGCATGGCCGACGACGTGCGGGCGGTCGTGGACGCGCTCGCGCTCGAGCGCTTCACGCTGGTCGGCTTCTCGATGGGCGGCGCGATCGCCGCGCGCTACATGCACCGCCATCGCGAGCACGGCGTCGCCCGCTTGATCCTGGCCGGCGCCGCCGCGCCGCGCTTCACGCAGGCGAGCGACTTCACGGACGGCACGCCGGCGCAGCAGGTCGACGCGATGCTCGACGACGCGCACAAGGACCGCCCGGCGATGCTCGAGGCGTTCGGCAAGACGTTCGCCGACAAGAAGCCTTCCGCGCCGTTCGCCCAGTGGATGAGCTCGATCTGCCTGGAGTCGTCGGCGCACGGCACCGTGCGGGCGATGGAATCGCTGCGCAACGAGGACCTTCGGCAGGATCTGCCTGCGATCACCGTGCCGACCGCGCTGCTCCAAGGCATGAAGGACAAGATCTGTCCGCCGGAGCTGGCCGAGCGCACGCATGAGCTCGTGCCGCATGCCGAGCTTTATCGGTTCGAGGAAAGCGGACATGCCATGCTGTTCGACGAGCCGGCCAAGTTCAACGAGACGCTGCTCGCCTTCGCGAAGCCGGACGCGGCGGTGCCGCGCCTGTAAGCGGCGGGCGCCGCGCCGCTCTTGCAGGCAGCCGGCGGAGGCTGTGGCATGCCCGCAGGCGGCCAGGCGGAGGCTGTGGCCATGGCCGCAGGCGGCTAGGCGGCGGCCAGCGCGGCTCGCCGCCAGCCGGCGGCTGGCGCGCGGACGGCACGGCCCGCTCGCGGCCTCCATTCCAGGTTCAGGGCTGTTCCGAAGTGTCCGTGAGTCGGACCTTTGGGACAGCCCCTTTTTGTCATGGCTGCCTGTCTGCGGCTTGCCGGGCGTGCGGAAATTCGCTGACGGGGTCCAGACTGCCTTCATTCGGCTCGCCGGGCGTGCGGAAATTCGCTGACGGGGTCCAGACTGCCTTCATTCGGCTCGCTGGGCTTGCGGAGATGCGCTCACGGGGTCCAGACTGCCTTCATTCGGCTCGCTGGGCGTGCGGAAATTCGCTGACGGGGTCCAGACTCCCTTCATTCGGCTCGCTGGGCTTGCGGAGATGCGCTCACGGGGTCCAGACTGCCTTCATTCGGCTCGCTGGGCTTGCGGAGATGCGCTCACGGGGTCCAGACTACCTTCATTCGGCTCGCTGGGCGTGCAGAGATGCGCTCACGGGGTCCAGACTCCCTTCATTCGGCTCGCTGGGCGTGCGGAGATGCGCTCACGGGGTCGAGACTCCCTTCATGCGGCTTGCCGGGCTTGCGGAAATGCGCTCACGGGGTCCAGACTACCTTCATGCGGCTCGCCGGGCGTGCGGAGATGCGCTCACGGGGTCCAGACTCCCTTCATGCGGCTCGCCGGGCGTGCGGGGAGGCGCTGACGGGGTCCAGACTGCCTTCATTCGGCTCGCTGGGCTTGCAGAGATATGCGCTGACGAGGACTGTCGGCGTTCCCTCCCGCTCCCCCCTTTGACACCAATCGCCGCAATTTTCCGTTTCTAATCCCCAGCCGCTATGCTACCCTGAAGATACGACCAAATTACGACAAGGATGTCATGCGATGCCTGCGTTCACCGCCGTCTATATCGTGCTGTCCTCGCTGAGCGGCGTGCTCAACCTCCTGATCGCGATCTATGCCTTGTTCATCCGCGGCATGGTGTCGCTTCGGCGCATCTACTTGCTGCTCTGCGGCTCCTTTGTCCTCTACACGCTCGGCGCTGCGTTCGAGAAGGCTTCCGACACGCTCACCGGCGTCCTGTTCTGGACCGCCGTCCAATATGCGGGCATGCCGTTCGCCGCTCCCCTCACGCTGCTGATGGCGCTGGAGCTGATCGGCAAGCCCGATCTGCTGCCCCGCTGGGCCAAGCGGCTGCTGTTTGTCATCCCGACCGTCAGCTTCGCGCTCGTCTCCACCAGCTCCTACCACTCCTGGTTCTATCGGGAGATGCGTTTCGAGACGGTCGACGGCGTGCGCAGCATCGCGTTCGACATGGGCCAGTGGTATATCGTCCACGGCATCTTCACGTCCGGCACGCTTATGCTCAGCCTCGTGCTGGTGCTGATCCGGCTCGCCCAGCGCTCTCGCGGCTTCAAGCTGCAGCTGGCGGCCGTCGCGGTCGGCATCGCCGTACCGGTCGCCTCCTCCCTCGCCTATCTGCTCGGCCTGAGCCCTTACGACGTCGATCCCGTGCCGATCGTGCTGTGCCTGACGAGCGCCCTGTACGCCTGGGCCTTCCTGCGGGCAGACCTCATCACGATCGTGCCTGTCGCTCGGGACAGCGTCATGGAAAGCATGGGCGAGGGCGTGCTCGTCATGGATGCCGACTGGCGGCTGCTCGATACGAACCGCTCCGCGCGCCTGCTGCTGCCCGAGCTGGAAAACGCCGCCGTCGGCGGCAGCTTCCGCGAGTTCGGCTTGCCCGCGGAAGCGTCGGCCGCCTTCCACGCGGCGCTGGCGTCGGCCGGTCAAGCGGTTCCGTTCTCCCGAGGCCAAGGCGACGACGCGCTGCACTACGAGGTGTATTCCGCGCCCGTGCCGCGCGGAGCCGGACGCAGGGGCGGGCATCTGCTCGTGCTGCGGGACACGACCGAGCGCCGGCGGCTGCAGGAGGAGCTGCATCGCCTGGCCTCGGTCGATTCGCTGACCGGCATCCTCAACCGCGGCGCTTTCCTGTCTCAATCGGCGGAGGCGCTGGCCGGCTGCGTCCGGGCCAAGCAGCCCTGCTCGCTGCTGCTGTTCGACCTGGATCACTTCAAATCCATCAACGACACCTACGGCCACGAAGCCGGGGACATCGTCCTGCAAGGAGCGGCCGCGCTCGTCCGGCAGCGGCTGGAGCCGGGCATGCTGTTCGCCCGCTACGGCGGCGAGGAATTCGTCCTGCTCCTGCCGGGCTGCGGCGAGGAGGAGGCGGTCCAGTTCGCGGAGCGGATCCGCGCCGCCGCCGAGCAGACGCGTCTCGCTCTGCCGGACGGCCGCCAGATCGGCATCCGCGCCAGCTTCGGAGCCGCGGCTTCGCCTGCCGGCAGCCTCCCGGATTACCTGGAGCTGTACCGCCGCGCCGATCAGGCGCTGTACCAGGCCAAGGAGCAAGGCCGCAACCGCGTCGTATCGGCCGGCGCGGTGTAATCGCCCGCTGCGGCGGCGCAGATGCGGCGGCTCCGTCCCAAAGACGTTCTCCCGTCATGCAAGCCTCCGCTTCCGAATAAGATTCAGAGCGGAAGGCATTGCAGGTTTCGTATATCCTAGTATAATAGTAGGTATATAGGGAATTAAAATGAGACGGGAGTGGTAGGGATGGACCGCATCTCCAGGCAAGCCAGATGGACGAACGATTGGCTCGATCTGCTCAATTATGCCTCCTCGATCGGCGACGAGGCTTGGCGGCAGTCCATTATGCACGAGCTTCGCCAAGGCGACGCCCTGCGCGAGCTCGAGGAGCAGGAGGAGCGGCGGCTCCAGCTGCAGCTGGACCTTGAGGAAATCTCCCGTCAGATGGAGGGCATCTACCTGCAGCTGCGCGAGGAGGAGAGCGGCTCCATCCGCAGCAGCCTGTGGAACGCCGCCTGGCAGCTCAAAAAGGAGCGCGCCCGGCTCGTCTCCTTGCTTCGCGGCGACTCCGCCTCCCGTCACAGAGGGCAGCGGCTCGGCGGTTGAGCCAGCGGAGCCGGCCGTCGAGCGAGCCGGCTCCGCTGCCGAAGGGCCGGCTCGCTCGACGGCCGGTGCGCTGCAACGGGCGGCACGCTTGATGACCGTCTCCGTCCTGGCCATAAGCTGATGGGCGGAGCGGCGGCCGAGGGCCGCGGGCTCCGTCCGGCGCCGATCGCCTCACCCTTTCCAGAAAGGCGCGCCTGGCTCTTCCCAGCCCGCCCGGATGCGCCGCTGCCCCCTGCGAAAAGAGGCCGAGCGCGATGCCGGATACCCGGCGCCGCGCTCGGCCTCTTCCACATTTTCCTTTAGCCGCCGAGTCCCGGCTGGCCGCTGGCCTTGCCGCCCTCCGGCTCGGGGTCGTCCTGCTGCTCGACTGCTTCCTCCGGCACCTCGCGTCCGCCTTCCCGATCTTGCTGCTCGCGGATGGCTTTGTCCTTCTCCTCATCCGGCCTTGGCATAGCTTTTCCCTCCCTTCGTTTCCTTCGCTGCTCTAGCTTGCCCGCGCCCGGCTCCTTCGAATCCGCCCCGATGGCGGCCAGGCTCTAGGCCCCGGCCGAGCCCTGCTGCTTGCGGAACATGCCGTACAGCTTCGTCACCGTCGCCGTGCTGATCTCCATGTCATGCTCGTACGCATACTTGACGGCGTAGCCGAGCGCAAGCGTCATCGCTCCTGCGACGGACGCGCCCGCAATCGAGCCCGCTCCCGGGAACAGCTTGACCACCTGCCGGAACACGCTCTTGCCGATGTTGCCGACGACGGTCGCCAGTACGAGCTCGCGGGCCGTCTCCTTGCTGATCGGCCGTCCGTACAGGACGGCGAGCCGAGTCAGCAGGCCGATCTGCACGGCCGTGATCGGCACGATGTCCGCGCCGGGGATCGGCGCGGCCCCGATCGCCCCTGCGGAGGCGGCCGCTCCGAGGATCCACTTATTGGCCGCCGCCGACTTTTCCTTCATGTTGCGGGCGAACAGCAGATCCTTGGACTTTTTTCGCAGCAGCTCCAGGATGGACGCCCGCAGCCGGTCGATATTCTCGCCCGTCCGCGAGGACACCGGCACGACCTCGAAGCGCCCGCCCGTCTCCATCCTTACGCGCTCGACGATCCGCTCCACCTCGTCGGCGGCGTCGATCTTGTTGAGCACGATCACGATGTTCGCGTTCGCGTCGCGGATCGCCTCGAAGCTGCGCTTCTCCGCCTCGGAGTAGACCGTGCCGGCTGCGTTCAGGAAGAACAGGATGATGTCCGCCTTGCGGTAGTAGTCCATCGTCAGCTGGGAATTCTCTACCCGCACGTCGTTCAGCCCGGGCGTGTCGACGAAGAAAATCCGGTCCTTGAACAGGTACGGCTTGATTATGGCCGTCTCTCCCGGCTCCGCGCCGACGCCGGCGACCGGCTCGCCGACGATGCGGTTGAGCGTCGACGATTTGCCGGCGTTGACGTCTCCGACCAGAGCGATGAGGATGTCCTGGTCGAGCTCTCGGCCGATCTCGCCCATGTGCTGGTCGTACTGGGCTTCCGCCGCCCGCCGCCACTCGCGCTCCCAGTCGGAGCCGGACGGCAGCAGCGCTTCGATCCTTCCTTCCCGGGCCGACATGCCGTCATGCGCCGGCCCGTCAAGGGACGGCTCGCGTCCTGCATCGCGCTGAAGCACAACGGGGTCCTTTCCCAGAGAAGTCCCTTCGCTCTGGAGGGCACCCGGCTGGCATCCTTCGGCAGAGGCCTCGCCGTCTACCCTTCCGGGCTTCATGGAGGCCGGCTCAACCTCAAAGGAGGACGCATAAGCGGCCGCCGCCTCCTTTTGGACCGCCTCTGCCCCCGTCGACGCCAAGGCCAAGCTTCCCGATTGCTCCTGCACGCCGCCCTCGTCCCGCTCCTTCATTTCCGCCGCCTCCCTTTCGCCTGCTTCGCTGGAATAGTCGTATTGCTTCCTCTTACCTCCCGGCAGGGGGGCCTGAATCGCGCGGCTGGCCCGGATTCGAGTCCCGATGCCGAGAAGCGATGCTCCAGGCAGGGTTGCGGATAAGGCGCGACGGGTAATCCATACAGACCAACCCATAATCTGAAAGCGAGGCGGCAGACGATGAAGGATCGTGACAAAGCCTCCCCCGGCGGCGTGCAGACCTATCGATTCAAAGACGACGGAACGATGCCGAACCACCCGTTCCTGCCTGTCCTGTATTATGCGGGAGCGATCGACGAGCCGGCCCGAGCGACCGTCCGCTTCGAGGCCAGCGGCTGGGGCAACACCTGGGAGAACGGCGTCTACCCCTATCACCATTACCATAGCAACGCGCATGAGGCGCTCGGAGTCGTGCGGGGCAGCGCCCGCCTCCAGCTCGGCGGCGACGGCGGACGCAGCCTTGAAGTGCGGGCAGGCGACGTGCTCGTGCTGCCGGCCGGCACCGGGCACAAGCGTCTGTCCGCGAGCGAGGATTTCCTCATCGCGGGCGGTTATCCCGGAGGCGCGAAGTACAATGTGAGGACGGGCGAGCCGGACGAGAGACATCGCGACCTGGAGGAGATCCGGCTCGTGCCGATCCCGCAGAGCGATCCGGTATTTGGCCCCGGCGGTCCGCTGACCGAGCTTTGGCGGCCGGACGGCAGGTAGGGCTTGTCAGCCTTTACACCAAAGGAAGCGGCGGACCGCTCCGCTTGCCGAGCAAGCTTCCGGCAACGACCCTTGCGATACGGAGAGACGCTATTTCGCTCAAAAAGCCTCTTTAAAACGTTTAACGATACGCACAGGCGCTATTCCGCCTCAAGAGCTGCTGATTCGGCATTTCAGCCTGCAATAGCGCTCCTCCGTATCGTTACGTTTTTCAATAAGCTCATTTATGGCAAATAGCGTCTCGGAGTTTCGTTGGCGCCGCAGCCTCCTGAAGAGGGAGCAAGCTCGCCTAGCGTTTCGCGCTTGGCGAGCCGCCTTAGGATTTATCCTCTCCCTGTCATGGCCTCCTGTCCGCCGGCCTTCATCCCGGCAGCCACCGACGGACGCTTCTAATCGGCTCCCCTCTCGCTTATACTGAATGTGAGTACTCACTCATTTTAAGTCGAAAGGAAGCGAGCTCCGATGGCGATCCAACATCCTTCAGCCGCGACGTCACCCGTGCCGGCCGCCGAGCTGCGCGGCGTCGCGCGCCGCTTCGGGGGCAAGGAGGCGCTGAGCGGCCTCAGCCTCGTCGTCCCGCGCGGCATCCTGCTCGGGCTGCTCGGCCCGTCCGGCTCCGGCAAGACGACGCTCGTCAAGCTGCTGACCGGCCTCGACCGCGCCGACGAGGGCGAGGCCTTCGTGCTCGGCGAGCGCATGCCGCGCCTGTCCGTGCTCGGCCGCGTCGGCTACATGGCCCAGTCGGACGCGCTCTACGGCGAGCTGACCGCGCGCGACAACCTGGTCTTCTTCGGCGGGCTGTACGGCCTCTCCGGCAAGCGGCTGCAGGAGCGGATGGAGGCGGTCATGAGCCTCGTCGACCTGCAGGCGCATCTGCGCAAGCCCGTCGCCGCCTACTCCGGCGGCATGAAGCGCCGCCTGTCGCTGGCGATCTCGCTGCTCCACGAGCCGGAGCTGCTGCTGCTCGACGAGCCGACGGTCGGCATCGATCCCGTGCTGCGCCAGTCGATCTGGCGAGAGCTGCTGCGGCTGCGCGAACGCGGCATGACGATCCTGCTGACGACGCATGTCATGGACGAGGCCGAGCGCTGCGACTCGCTCGCCTTCATCCGAGAGGGCCGCATGACGGCATCCGGCACGCCTGCCGAGCTGATGCAGCGCAGCGGAGCGCAGACGATCGAGCAAGCGTTCATCGTTCTCGGGGGAGGGGCCACCGCATGAGAATCCGCTCGCTCGCTTGGCGCATCATCCGTCAGTTCCTGCGCGACAAGCGGACGCTGGCGCTGCTTTTCCTCGCCCCCCTGCTCGTGCTGTCGCTGCTCTACCTTGTGTTCGGAGGCGACGCGTCCGCTCCGAAGATCGGCGTCGCCGGCAGCGGCCCCGTCGCCGAAGCGGCCGCCCAGCGGCTGGAGCTGGCCGGCGCGGCGGTGACCGCATACGCGGACCCGGACGAAGCGCTGGACGCGCTCGGCAAGCAGGAGCTCGATGCCGTGCTGGACGCCGCCTCAGCTCCGCCGCAGGCGACGCTGGAGGGAAGCGATCCGACGCGCTCGCGAGCCGCTCTGGCGCTGCTGCGCCAGGCCGCAGCCGGCTCTACCGCTTCTGGAGCGGACGCAGCCGCTCCGACGGGAGGCGCCGCAGACGGCGCCGGAGCGGATCCGACGCAAGCGGCGGCCCCCGGCGAAGACGCAGCCGGCCCTGCCATCGGAGCCGCCGGCATGCTGGAGCCCGCCTACCTGCACGGATCGGCGGAGCTCACGGCATTCGACTCGCTCGGTCCCGCCTTGATCGGGCTGTTCGGCTTCTTCTTCGTCTTCCTGCTGGCGGGCGTCTCCTTCCTGCGAGAGCGCACGACCGGCACGCTGGAGCGGCTGCTGGCGACGCCGATCCGCCGCCATGAGGTCGTCGCGGGCTATCTCGGCGGATTCGGGCTGTTCACGCTCGCGCAGGCCGCGCTCATCGCCTGGTACTCCGTGTCGGTGCTCGGCCTCCACCGCGAAGGCCCGTTCTGGCTCGTCCTGCTCGCCTGCCTGCTGCTGGCGCTGACGGCGCTCACGCTCGGGACTTTGCTGTCGACCTTCGCGAGCAGCGAGTTCCAGATCATCCAGTTCATCCCGCTCGTCATCGTCCCGCAGGTGTTCTTCTCCGGACTGTTCCAGCTGGACAGCATGAACGAAGCGGTGCGCCAGATCCGCTGGGCGATGCCTCTCTACTACGGCGCTGACGCGCTCAAGGGCGTCATGCTGCGCGGGGAAGGACTGGCGGAGGTCTGGCCGCCGCTTGCGGCGCTGCTCGGCTTCGCGCTGCTGTTCGCGCTGCTCAACGTGCTCGCGCTCAAAAAGCAGCGATCCGCATAATGCGTGCGCTCCGCTGCCACTTCAAGGGAGGGAACGATAGATGAACCGACATGAACCGTGGCTCGAAGAGCTGCTGCAGGGAGCCGCGGACGAAGGCAAGACGACCGCCAGGCAGGCGAGGATCGTCGAGGCGGCCGTCGAGCTGTTCGCCGAAAAAGGCTTCGCCGCCGCTTCCACGAGCGAGATCGCCGTTCGCGCCGGCGTCGCCGAGGGCACGATCTTCCGCCATTTCAAGACGAAGCAGGAGCTGCTGCTGCGCATCGCCAAGCCGGCGATCGTCAAGCTGCTCGCTCCGTTCCTGCTCCGCGAGTTCAAGGACGTGCTGGACGTCCGCTACGACAGCTATGGCGAGTTCGTGCAGGCGATGCTCGCCAACCGGCTGGAGTTCATCCGCCAGAACCCGCGGCTCGTCAAGATGATCGTCCAGGAGCTCCCGCTGCAGCCCGATCTGCAGGAGCAGGTCAAGCAGACGCTCGTGCCGCTGCTCTACCCGCGCCTGAAAGCGGCCGTCGAACGCTTCCAGGAGCAGGGGCAGCTCGCGCCGCTCCCGCCTCCGACCGTGCTGCGCCTGACCGCCTCCGGCATCCTCGGCTATATCGCCGGGCATCTGGCCGCCGCCGCAGGCCGCTTCCCGGACTGGGACGACGAGGCGGAGCTGCAGGCGACGATCGCCTTCATCGTGAAGGGTCTGTCGCCATAGCGGACATGACACCGCGTCCGCATCGGACCCTTTCTGATTGATCCTCCCTCGCGCCGGGGTAATGACTCGCAAAATCCGAGCCGAAGGGTGATCCGAGCTAGATGGAACGCAACCATACGATGATGCAGTTTTTTGAATGGCATGTGCAGGCCGACGGGAAGCATTGGCAGCGCCTCAAGGAGCGTGCCGGCGAGCTGAAGGCGGCCGGCATCGACGCCGTCTGGATTCCCCCTGCGACCAAGGCCTCTTCCCCCGAAGACAACGGCTACAGCGTCTATGACCTCTATGATCTCGGCGAGTTCGACCAGAAAGGCGCCCAGCGGACGAAATACGGCACCAAGGAAGAGCTGCTGGAAGCGATCGCCGCCTGCAAGGAGCAGGGCATCGCCGTTTACGCCGATCTGGTCATGAACCACAAGGCCGGCGCGGACGAGAAGGAGAAGTTCAAGGTCATCGAGGTCGACGGCGAAAACCGCCAGGAAGAAATCTCCGATCCGCGCCACATCGAGGGCTGGACGAAGTTCACCTTTCCCGGCCGGGGAGACGTGCACTCCGCGTTCAAGTGGAACTTCACCCACTTCAACGGTACCGACTTCGACGCCAAGCGCGATGAAACCGGGGTATACCGCATCTTGGGCGAAAACAAGCAGTGGAACGAGAACGTCGACGACCAGTTCGGCAATTACGACTACCTGATGTTCGCCAACATCGACTACAACAACCCCGAGGTTCGCGAGGAAATGATCCGCTGGGGCAAGTGGCTCGTCCGCGAGACCGGCGTCGACGGCTTCCGCCTCGATGCGATCAAGCATATCGACCACACGTTCGTCCGCGACTTTTGCCGCTCGGTCAAGGAAGAGGCGGACGGCCCCTTCTATATCGTGGGCGAGTTCTGGAACAGCATCACGGAGGATTGCTTGGCTTATCTGGACGCGGCCGAGCATGAGCTCGACCTGTTCGACGCTCCGCTTCATTACCGCTTCAAGGAAGCCTCCGAGGGCGGAAGGGACTTCGACCTGCGCACGATCTTCGACGGCGCGCTCGTGCGGGAGCGGCCTCAGCACGCGGTCACGCTCGTCGACAATCACGACACCCAGCCCGGAGAAGCGCTGGAGTCCTGGGTCGGCGACTGGTTCAAGCAGAGCGCCTACGCCCTCATCCTGCTCCGTCTCGACGGCTATCCGGTCGTCTTTTACGGCGATTATTACGGCATCGGAGGCGAGGAGCCGATCGAGGACAAAAAGGCGGCGATCGACCCGCTGCTGTGGGCCCGCTACCACCGCGCCTATGGAGATCAGGACGATTACCTCGACGATCCCCATGTCATCGGCTGGGTGCGCCGCGGCGCGCCGGACATCGAGCGCTCGGGCTGCGCGGTCGTCGTCTGCAACGCCGACGACTGCGCCAAGCGCATGTTCGTCGGCGAGGAGCGCGCAGGCGAGGTGTGGGTCGATCTGACCAACACCCGCGAGGAGCGCGTCGTCATCGGCGAGGACGGCTTCGCCGAGTTCCCCGTGAAGGGGGGCAGCGTGTCCGTCTGGGCGCTGCCGGAATTCGATCTGGAGCACCCCCAACAAGAGCCGGCCGAGGGCTGACCCTCGCCGCAGAGAGGAAGAGAGAGATGAGCGAACAGGTGCTGAATCGATTGGAAATGACGAGGTCCGAGCTGCTGGAGGCAGTGCGCGGCTTGCCGCAGGAGACGCTCGAGGCGCCCCGCCCGGGCGGAGGCTGGTCGGTGCTGGAGAATCTGGAGCATCTGGCCGCGCTCGAAGGCGCGATCGTCCAAGGCCTGTCGGCCGCGCTGGCCGGCCCGGAGCGCGCCGATCTGCGCCGGGCGCCGCTTGAGCTGGTGAAGGACCGTACCCGCCTTGTGGAAGCGCCGGCTCATGTGCAGCCCGCCGGGCGCATCCATACGGCCGCAGAAGCGGAGCAGGCGATCGCCGACGTCCGCCGGAGGCTGCTCGAGGCGATCGCCGCCGATTACGGGACGGAGCGCATGGAGACGCGCGGCTTCGAGCATCCGCTGTTCGGTCCGATGAGCGCGGCGCAGTGGGTCGAGCTCGTGCCGCTGCATGAAGCGCGGCATCTGGAACAGATCCGCGACACGCTTCGCCGCCTGAACGATCGCTAGATCGGTTAGAATGAACACGACATCTTTTCCGATGTCGTGTTTTTTTGTCCGTTTCCACTTGTTTACAGACTATTCTCCCCCTGCCGCCAGGAAAATTCCCCCTATTGTTTTACCGGTATTTCCCTTACATTGGGATCAAAGGGAGGCATATGCTCGGCCCCGCTTCCCTACTCTTCCGCAAAGGAGGCTTGTCCGGCCGCATCGCTGACCGCAATCGATCGCTCAGGCTGAAGATTCACGTTGGCATCATCAATCCCATTCGAACCAGGAGGCATGAATAATGACGTTACGCTTGACTGAAAGCCGCTCGCTTGTCCTGAAGGTGCTCGCCGCCTTCGCCCTGATGGCGCTGGCCATCGTCTGTACGAAGGTATTTGCTGGAAGCGCTTCCGCGCATGGCTACATCGACTCGCCCGCCAGCCGCGCCAAGCTCTGTTCCACCGGAGTGAACACGAACTGCGGCAATATTGTGTACGAGCCGCAAAGCCTCGAGGCCAAAGGCAACTTCCCGGCCGGCGGTCCGGCTGACGGCCAGATCGCCGGCGCCGGCGATGCGTTTCCGCAGTTGAACGCTCAAACGTCGACCCGCTGGTCCAAAGTAAACATCAACAGCGGTACCAACACGTTCACTTGGAAGATTACGGCCCGCCATGCCACTGCCGAGTGGAAATACTACATCACCAAAAAGGGCTGGGATCCGAACAAGGCGATCGCCCGCGCTGATCTGGAGCAATTCTGCTACGTCAAGGATACGGGCGCTCAGCCTCCGGCGACCGTCACGCATACGTGCAACGTGCCGTCCGACCGCACGGGCTACTACGTCATCCTCGGCGTCTGGGAAGTCGCCGATACGGGCAACGCGTTCTACAGCGTCGTGGACGTCAACATCGGCGGCGGAACCAACCCTCCTGCCGACACGACCGCTCCTACCGTTCCGACGAACCTGGCTTCCAGCACGATCACGCCGAACAGCGTCGCTCTGTCCTGGACCTCCTCCTCCGATAATGTCGCCGTTACCGGCTACAAGGTCTTCCGCGGCTCCACGCTGCTCGCGACCGTATCCGGCACGAGCTACACGGCAACCGGCCTGACGGCCGGCACGAGCTATACGTTCACGGTGCAAGCCATCGATGCGGCCGGCAACACGAGCGCGGCCAGCAACGCCTTGACGGTGTCCACGCCAACCGGCTCCACGCCGGACACGACGGCACCTACCGTGCCGGGCGGCATCCACGTCCACGCCACGACGTCGAATAGCATCTCCATCATGTGGACGGCTTCCACCGACAATGTCGGCGTGACGGCTTACCGCGTCTACAACGGCTCCACGCTCGTCGCGACGCTGTCCGGCTCCGTAACCGACTACACGATTGCGGGACTGAGCACCGATACGAGCTACACGTTCACGGTCCGCGCCGTCGATGCGGCCGGCAACGTCAGCGCCGCCGCTACGGTCACGGGCAAGACGGCCGTCGGCACGACCAATCCGAATCCGGGCGCTCAAGCCTGGGCTCCGGGAATCGCCTACAAAGTCGGCGACCTGGTTACCTACGGCGGAAAGACGTACTCCTGCCGCCAGCCGCACACGTCGCTCGCCGGCTGGGAGCCAGCCACGACTCCGGCTCTGTGGCTTTTGCAGTGACGAAGCTCGGCTGATGCCGGCTAAGGGCGGCGGAGGGCTTGGCCCGTCCGTCCGCTCCTCCCGATCCCCGTCCGATTCCGGACGGGGATTTTCCTGCTTCGGCACCGGCCGCCCCCTTCTCCCGACCGGAATTTGGAAGGCTCCGGTACGCCCGCTTGCTGCCTATAGCCGGCGATGATAGCCAGCTCCCGCAGATCGCTATAGCCGGTTCCGCCAAAACCGCTACAGCTGACGATTCCGGCATGGTACACTAGGAGAAAAGCTGCGGGGCGCGGCAGCGCGTCAGCGCGGGATACGGACCATCACCCGAGGAGGCCCCTATGAGCTCGACCCTGAGAGAAAAGCTGCTCCGCAAGGAAAGCGGCATATTGACTTACGGCATGACGCCGCCCAAAAGCAGCCATCCGCCGGAAAAGATCCGGGAGATCGCAGACAAGCAGATCGAGCGCCTGAAGGGAAGCGGCATCGACGGCCTCGTGCTGTACGACGTGCAGGACGAGGCCGAGCGGACGGACGAGAGCCGGCCGTTTCCTTTCCTCCAGGCGCTCGATCCGACCGAATACTACGAGGGCTACCTGAAGCAGGAGCTCGGCGTGCCGGCCATCATCTACCACTGCGTCGCCTGCGAAGGGCCCGACAAGCTCGCCAGCTGGATTCTCCGCGATCGCGACGAGCAGCGCTATTCCGTCTTCGTCGGCGCGTCCTCCAGCCGCCAGCAGGTGCAGATCCGGCTGCCCGAGGCGTACCGCATGTGCGGCATCCTCAACGAGCGGCTGCTGCCCGGGGGCGTCGTGATCCCGGAGCGCCACCGGAGCAAGGGGGACGAGCACGAGCGGGCGCGCGCGAAGCAGGAAGCCGGCTGCGGCTTTTTCGTCTCGCAAGCGACCTTCGACGTGGAGGCATCCAAGAGCTTCCTGTCGGACTATTACTACTCCAGCCGCGAGAGCGGCACGGAGATGGCGCCGATCCTGTTCAACCTCGCCCCGTGCGGCTCCGCCAAGACGCTGGAATTCATGAAGTGGCTCGGCATCAGCATTCCGAAGTGGCTGGAGAACGAGCTGATCCATTCCGTCGACATCCTGGACAAGTCGGTGCAGCTGTCCCGCCAGGTGTTCCGGGAGCTGTACCGCTTCGGCCTCGAGAAAGGCATCCCGATCGGCTGCAGCGTGGAGAGCGTCTCCACCCGCAAGGTCGAGATCGAGGCGTCCATCCAGCTGCTTCGCGACATTCGCGAGGACATGGCGCAGATCGGCGCGGAGCTCGCTCCGGCCGTCGTCCCTGCCCCTTGATCGTGTTCCACACCTCAAGCGCGCCTTCCGGCGCGCTTTTTCTTTATGCTTCTGATTCAGCAAGGTCGCGGACCGCTCGGCGCAGGCAGCGGCCGGGCAGGCGGGGATGCAAGCCTGCTCGGCTCCTTGCTTGCCGCAGCTCCTATCCGCCTCGTCCGCCTCGCTGCCCGGCAGCGAGCAGCGGGAGGCAAGGCTCGGCTAGCCCTCCGCCTCCTGGCTGCTTCCTTCCGCCGGCTCCATCGTGAGCTCGAATCCGAGCTCGCCCTGGGGCTCTCCATTGACCAATAAAGTAATGCTGTGCAATCCCGGGTAATACTTTCGCGTCGTGATCGGCTTGATCGCATGGGAGCGGACGACCGGCGTCGAGCCGCTCGGGTAGGCCCGCTCGGACAGCTTGAATCGCTTGCCCGCCAGCCGTCCGCTCGCCTTGACGAACCCGATCTCGTACTCCAGCCGCAGCGGCACCGGCTCGCCGGAGTTGTGGATCTCGAACGCGAACTCCAGCCGTCCGCCGAACGGCACGACGGGCGTAAGCACTTGCAAGTTCCGTGCGGATGCCTCCGTCGCCGGCGCGAAGCCGAACAAGCGCAGCGCCTGCGGCTCCCCCTGCTTGAGCAGCGTGCGGCTCGCATGGCGCAGCGTCCAATCGGAGCGCGCGTCACGGCCGAGATGCCGCTCCGCCAGCTCCAGCACCCGCTCGGGATGATCCTTGGCGATGTCGTTGAGGTGGTTGGCGACGCTGCGACGCACGTACTCGCTCTCGTCGGCCAGCATCGGCTCCAGCAAGGCGAGCGTCGGCTGCGGATCGCGGACGAACATCGGCAGCCGCTGCCCCCACGGCAGGCGCGGACGGGAGCCCTCGGTGGCCAGGCGGCGCACATGCTCGTCCGAGTCGCGCGACCAGCGGCCCAAGCGTTCCATCGCCCAGGCCGGATCGGCGAGCAGGAACGCCCGGACGGCGAACTCCGAGGTGGAAGCGCGGGTCAGACGCGCCAGCGCGTCCATCGCCGCTTCCCGGTCTTCCAGGCCGAACCGCTCGACGAAGTCGGGAAAGAAGATGTACTCCAGTCCGCTGAAGCGCTCCGCCGCCTGGCAGACGAGCTCGGCCGCCTCCGGAAAGGACGGCGGCAGGAAGCGCCCGAGCGCCTCTGCGGCGAGTCGCGTCCGTTCCTTGAACGAAGCTCCTTGCCACGGCTCCTCCATAGCCGATGCCGCGAACCGCTCCGGATCGAACGGCGGATGCAGCTCCTTCAGCGCCTCTCCGACTTCCAGCAGCATGCGTTCGTGGTACAGGTCTCTTAGGGGCAGCATGAATCATTCCTCCTTGATGGTTTTAGGCGGAACCACAGCCCTCTCCTGTTCGAAGAAGCGGTCCAGCCTGTCCTTGATCTCCGGAAAAGCCCGCTCGAACTGGACGAACCGGTGTCCGTTCGCGCCCGACGGATGCGGGAAGCCGCGCAGCAGCCGCTCCTCCGGCAGCAGGCCGCGGCGGACCAGCTCGGAGGCGGCTTCCTCTGCCGCCTTGCCGAGCGGCAGCAGCAGCGCCGGCTGCCTCAGCCGCACGAGCTCATCCTCCATATGGCGCATCGCCGTCTCCCATAGGAGCGGGCTGCGCCGGAGCGGCGGCTGATGGCCGCTGTAGTTCTCCCCGTCCCGGAACGCCGGGCACGGCAGCACCGAGGTCGTGTGGACGAGCGGATGGTCAAGCAGGCTTCGGTCCGCCTCGTCCGGTCGCGGCGGAGCCGCGGATGCGGGATGGCGGTCGAGCTGCGGCCGATCCGAACCTGCGGACGCTGCCGATTGTGGCGTCGAGGCCGCGCGGGCGGGCGATGGGCCGGGCGGCGGGTTTGCCGCCGAGCCATGGGGAGGCGCGTCCGATCGGACGAATGCCGCATCGAGCGCTTCGGGCAAGCCGAGCCGCTCCAGCATGTCGAGCAGTCCGGCCCGCATCGGCCCCGCGAAGCGCGCTGCCCGACGGGCTTGCCGGCAGGCTTCGGCGGGCGAGGCTCCGGCGGCCAGGCAGGCGCGCATGGTGCGGAGCGACAGCTCCATCTGCCGCCAGCCCGGCGTCAGGCCCGCCAAGACGAGCCTCGCCTCGGGCGCGGCCAGCTCGTTGTGCGGAGCGTAGTAGATGGCCAGCGGTCCTTCGCGGCTCAGCAGCAGCGGCTCCGCGAGCAGCTCCTCGCGGCTGTAGCGGTCCTTTGCGGGCAGAGCGGCCATGTAAGCGGCCGCCGCCGCGAAGCGCTCCGGCCAGCGCAGCTCGTCCATGCGGTCCCGTGCGAGCCGCGATGCCGCTTCTGATTTCCTATTCCACGCTGCCGCGCGCTCCTCCTCTTTCATCGCCGATCCTCCCTCTGGCTCACTGGATTCCCATTCGATCAGTATACCCCTCATCGCTGACAACAGCCTGTCAGCAAGTTGACGGCGATTGCGGCGCAGAGACCAAAAAAAGGGCTGTCCCGGCGCTGCCATCCGGAGGATGACAGCGGGGACAGCCCTTTTCACGGCTGCGGCTATGCCGCGCCGGCCGGCGAAGCGGCAGCGGAACATCCGCTCCGCCGCTTCCGCAGCGGAGGCTCCGCCTCCTGCTCCGTGATCCGCCGCAGCGGACGGCATCGCCCGCCGCTCGCCCAAGCGTCGCCTGCGGAGGCTCGACTCCTCTGCAAGCAGCGGAGTGCCACGCTACGAGCTCTTGCTGCGCTCGCTTTCCGCCGCCTGCGGAGGCTCGGCCTCGGCCTTCGCTCCGTCGGGTCGGCGCGGCAGCAGCGTCACCTGGCCCGGCTGCTCCATGCCGCCCATCGCGTTGATGAACGTCCGCGCGAACCTCGGGTCCCACTGGGTGCCGCGGCCGTCCTCCAGAATCGCCAGCGCCTGCGCGGTCGGCATGCCCTTGCGGTACGGCCGGTCGGACGTCATCGCGTCGTAGGCGTCGGCCACGGCGATGATCCGGCCCATGAGCGGAATCTCTTCGCCGCGCAGGCCGTCGGGGTAGCCTTTGCCGTCATAGCGCTCGTGATGCGAGCGCACCCCCGGCAGGAAGGCCGCCATCGCCTCCTGCGGCTCCACCTGGCGCAGGATGTTCTCGCCCATCACCGTATGCACCTTGATCTGGGCGAACTCCTCCTCGGTCAGCTTGCCGTCCTTGAGCAGCACGCTGTCGCGGACGCCGATCTTGCCGATGTCGTGCAGCAGCGCCGTCTTGTGCAGCACGTCCAGCTGGTCGCCGTACATGCCCTCCGCCCGGCCGATCATGAGCGCGTAGGCCGCCACCCGCTGGGAGTGGCCGGCCGTGTACGGATCGCGGGCGTCGAGCGCCGCGGCGAGCGTCGAGAAGTAGCTCTGGAGCAGCTGCTCGTTCATGCGCTCCCGCTCGCCGAGCCCCTGCACCATATGGTTGAACCCGTCGACGAGCCGCGAGAACTCGTCCGAGTACAGGTCCGGCACGCGCACGGACAGGTTGCCCTTGCGCACGAGCCGCATCATCGTGTAGAGCTCCTCGATCGGCTGGCGCACGTTCTTGCCGAGCAGCCAGGCTGCGAAGGAAGCGAATCCGAGGGTGACGAGCAGCATAAGCGCGCTCCAGGCCCAGTAGCTGAGGCTCGACTCGCCGCGTACGGACAGGCGGACTTGGGTGGATAGGATGAAGATCATGACCGGAAGCGCCCCGATGACGAAAATGCTCGCCTGGAACTTCACCGGAATCGGCACGATCACCTTGCCCCGCAGGCTTATCTCCTCGCTGCCTGCCTTCGAGAAGCTCTGGATGTCGAGCAGCAGCGGCCGGATCGCCTGGGCGGTGAGGAAATACTCCACCATCGCGTGCAGCGACGCGATAAGCGCGGACGCGAGCGCCGCGATGAGAAGATACCCGCCGGGCACGTCGAGCCAGCCGAGCGGCCGGCAAGCCAGCGTCAGCAGCAGGGCCGGCAGCGTGAATCCGAACAGATGCGGGCCGAGGATGCGGCGCACCGCCAGCAGCGGCAGACGATGGACGCGGAAATAGGCTTGGCGGGCCGTCGCCGCGTCCGGCTCGGCCATCCGGTACAGCTCGCGCACTGGAGCTACATGCCGCCGGAAAGCCGTTCCTTCGCAAATCAGCATGCAGACGACGGACAGCAGCAGAATGATCGCGACGATCGCCGGCTGGCCCGGCTCCAGCCGTAGGCTAAGGGCGATGATCGCCCCGCCGACGCCGACGACGGCGAGCGACGAGCCGATCAGATAGTTCAGAATCAGCCGGTATAGGAATTTTTTATAAATAGGCATAGGACCTCGGTTTCGAGTCTTTTCCTACCTATATCGCCCGCTCTACCGGTTTTTGTTAGATTATGTCGAATAAAATCCCTTTTTGTCATGAATATTCCTGTTTTTTGCTGCATTCGTTCATCAGGGAGCGCCCGACGCCTTGACAAAATGCAGCGGGCCGACCTTCCTGACATAAAACCCGTTCAAGCTGTTGCCGGTCTGCCGGTCCCTGCCCCGATCGATGCCGTAATAGCGCATGCCTCGGTAGACAATGTGGGTCTGGCGGATTTCCGCGAGCAGCGCCGCCTGCGGATGAAGCTTCAGCAGCAGGTCGGCGCGGATCGCCAGCTGCGGCGACAGCAGCGAGCCGAAGCCTGCGGTCAGAACGGCCGCAAGCGCCAGCAGGATCAGCCGGACCGCTCTCCGCTCACGGCGCCCTTCCGCGATCTTTGTCGAATCGGCTGCGCTCTCCATGACCGCTCCACCTCTTTCCTCGCTGGATTAGACGAATTCCATTTTCATAAAATTCCTATCCAGTTCGTAACACTCCGCCCCTTCTCACCCCAGCAGCTTGCCGATGCCCATGAGCGCGCCGATGCGGGAGCGCTTCTGCTCGCGGGCGACGTCGCGGTACGTCGCGAGCCCGACGTCCGCGTCCCGCAGCGCATAGCGGAAGTCCTCGTCCTGCAGCAGCCGGAACTCCCACACCCGTTTCTCCCAGGAAGGCACAATCCGCTCCATGTCGCGGTCGGACACGGCCGGATGGACGTACGTCTCCGTGATGCCGTCCGGCAGCTCATAGAGCTTGGCGCACAGCATCCCCTTGAACGAGGCGTACGTCTCTCCCGGCTCTACGTGGTACGGGTGGCTGACCAGATAATCCGGCAACGGCACGCCGAGCAGATCGGCGAGCAGCACGACCTTGCCGAGCGTCTTCTCCGCGCCAGGGATCGACGCGAGGAAGGCGTCCTGCTCCCAGATGCGGCGAAACAGGCGGAACGGCAGGCGCCGGGCCGAGCATTCGCGCAGCGTCAGCGGCAGATGGCTGCGCCCGGCCGCGAGGCCGTACAGGCTCCCCATATGGTTGTCGGCATGGGTGACCTCTACGCCGGCCTCGCGGATCGCGCGGAATTGCGCCTCCATCTCCCGCTTCACGTCGCGGGCCTCCGCCCGGCGCTCGAACGCCTCCACGTCCGGATGGAGGAAGCCCTCCCCGTCCTGCAGCGAGGCCGCTCCGGTCAGCGGGCTCCAGCGCCAGCCGGGGAACTCGCTGGTGAACGTCAAGTGCGCGCCGATGCTGACCTTGCCGCCCTCGCGCCGCGCCCACTGCGCCGCCTCGCGGAACGCCGGAGCGGGAGCCATGAGCGTCGCCGAGCTGGCGAGTCCTTCCTCCAGCAGGGCGATGATCGCCTCGTTGGCGGCGCGGCACTGGCCGAAGTCGTCACAATTCAGGATGAGCCTGCGGCTGGTCATGCGGTTCCTCCTTTTCTTCCCGATACAACAAGGATATGGCGACGGACAGGGCCAGCAGACCGATCGGCACGAGACTGATGAGCACGCGGAAGGTCAGCTCGGGATTCGGACCGGGATCCGCGCCGCTGCGGTAGCCGAGCGCGAGGCCGACGATCCAGAACGCCGCCGCGGACAGCAGCCCGCTCGAGCGGGTGATGAAGCCGCCGACGGCGGTGTAGACGCCCTCGCGCCGGCGCCCCGTGCGCTCGGCGTCGAGATCGATGATGCGGCCGCTGAGCACGGCCGGCGTCACGAGGAACCCCGCCAGGCCGAAGCCGATGCAGATGCCGGCGGCGATGCCGCCCCCGAGGCTCTGCGCGAACCAGAGCGGCGCGGCGCTGACGCCGTAGGCGATCAGGGCGAGCCGCCAGCTGCGCAGGCCGCCGAGCCGGCGGGCGACGACGTACCAGACGGCGACGAGCGGGATGACGGGCACGAACACCGAGGCGAGCAGCAGCGACACTTGGCTTTCCGGAATACCGAGCGCGTATTTGGCATAGAACGGAATCATGGAACTGAGCAGCCCGTTCACGGTCTGGGCGAACGAATTCGCGAGATGGAAGATCCAGAAGTTGCGGTTGGACAGCGTGATGCGGAACGCTTGGAGAAAAGGAAGCGGCGGCTGGAGGCGCGATTCCGGAGGCTCGCGCAGGCGGCGGAGGAAGGCGAGCATGCAGACGAGAAAGACGGCGGCGTAGACGAAGGACATGCCGCCGAAGCCGAGCCGCTGGAACAGCAGCGGCGTCGCCGCCGTGCCGATCAGGATGGCGAGCATCTGAAAGCCCTGCTGGACGGCGGACGCCTTGGCCCGGGCCGCGGCGCCGGCGAACAGCTCGGGCAGCAGCGCGCCGTAGTTGACCCAGAGGACGGAAGAGGCCGTCTCGAACAGGACGAGCGCCGCGAGGAACCAGTAGAACAGCGCGAGGCCGCCCTCGGCGGCCGTCGCGGCGACGCTCTCCGGCACGGAGAACAGGCCGATGAAGACGGCGGCGAACGCCGGCAGCGCGCCGTACAGCCACGGCTTGCGGCGGCCCCAGCGGCTGCGCGTGCGGTCGGACGCGTAGCCGAGGAGCGGCTGGTTGACCGCGTCCCAGACGAGGTAGATCGTGCGCGCCAGCGTCGCCAGGCCGAGCCCGAGGCCGAGCTTGTCGACATAGTAGTAGCTGTAGAACGATAGAAACGCCTGGCTCGGCACCATCATCGCCAGCATGCCGAGCCCGTAGGTCCAGCTGGAGTTGATGCCCCGCTCCGGCTTCGCCTGCTCCATTCCCGGCCGTTGGCCTGGGCCTAGCCGCGGTTCCGTCCGCATTCCGCTCTCTCCTTCGGACCGGGCGCGCGGCCGCTTGGAGACTCGGCGCGCCCGGCATGGAATTCGCAATCGGCAGGCGCTGTCGTCGTTGGTCCTTATGGATTCCGCGGCGCGGGTCCAATTCCTTCCTCGGTTCTATTTTATAATAATTATAAATAGATATTGACTATCATATAGGAACCATGTAAAGTTGAAAACAAATCTCATTGAAGCCGGATCGACCGGGGAGAAAGGGGAACTCAATTCCATGAACCGACTGACGACGAACCAAGGGGTCCCGATCGGGGACAACCAGAACTCCAGAACGGCAGGCCAAAACGGCCCGACGCTGCTTGAGGACTACCAGCTGCTGGAGAAGCTGGCGCACTTCGACCGCGAGCGGATTCCGGAGCGGGTCGTCCATGCCCGCGGCGCCGGCGCGCACGGCGTGTTCCGCACGGCCGCCAGCATGAAGCGCTGGACGAAGGCGGCGTTCCTGCAGGAGGCCGGCCTCGAGACGAACGTATTCGTCCGATTCAGCACGGTCATCCACGGCCAGCACTCCCCGGAGACGCTGCGCGATCCGCGCGGCTTCGCCGTCAAATTCTACACGACCGAGGGCAACTACGACTTCGTCGGCAACAACCTGCCGGTATTCTTCATCCGCGACGCGATGAAATTCCCGGACATGGTCCACTCCCTCAAGCCCGATCCGAGCACGAACATCCAGCACCCGGACCGCTACTGGGACTTCATGTCGCTGACGCCGGAGTCGACCAGCATGCTGCTGCATCTGTTCTCCGACGAGGGCATCCCGGCCAGCTACCGCGAGATGCGCGGCTCCGGCGTCCATGCGTTCAAGTGGGTGAACGAGCACGGCAACCGCGTCTACACGAAGCTGCGCTGGGTGCCGAAGCAAGGGGTGCGCCATCTGTCGGCGGACGAGGCGAGCGCGATCCAGGCGCAGGACTTCAACCATGCGACGCGCGACCTGCAGGAAGCGATCAACCGCGGCGAGTTCCCCGAATGGGACCTGTTCGTGCAGATTCTCGATCCGGCCGACCTCGACTCGTTCGACTTCGATCCGCTCGATCCGACGAAGGACTGGTTCGAGGAGGACATCCCGTACGTGCATGTCGGCACGATGACGCTGGACCGCAATCCGGACAACGTCTTCGCCGAGACGGAGCAGGTCGGCTTCAATCCGGGCGTCGTCGTGCCGGGCATCGAGCCGTCCGAGGATAAGCTGCTGCAAGGACGCCTCTTCTCCTACTCCGACACGCAGCGCTACCGCGTCGGCCCGAACTATCTGCAGCTGCCGATCAACTGCCCGTTCGCCCAGGTGAGCAACAACCAGCGCGACGGCGCGATGCAGCACGGCTCGTTCAGCGGCTCCGTCAACTACGAGCCGTCCCGCCACAAGGACGCTCCCCAGCAGGATCCGGCGTACGTCGAGCCGCACGCAGCGCTCGCCACCGGCGCGCAGGCCGGACGGCAGAAGATCGCCAAGACGAACGACTTCGGCCAGGCCGGCCAGGTGTGGCGCCGCTACTCGGCGGCCGAGCAGGACGCGGTCATCCGCAACCTGACCGGCGACCTGTCCCAGGTCGAGTCCAGCACGCAGCTGCGCGCCGTGTGCAACTTCTTCCGCGCCGACGCCGAGCTCGGCAAGCGCCTGGCCGAAGGGCTGGGCGTCGACCTGACGCCTTACCTGCAGCATATGGGGTAAAGCGGAGGGCAAGACAGGACGGGGCAGGCCCGCAGCATGGACTGAACTTGAGCGGCCGGCGGGACGCTTCAGGCCTGTATAAGCGTTGAGCGCCCCGCTTGCCCGCTTCCCATCGACGCTCCCGTCCGGATCGGCCGCCGCCCGGCCGCCCGGCGTTTCCATATTGCCGCCCCCCGGGGTGCTCCTTTCGCGGAGCACCCTGGGGGGGCGGCTTATTTTCTGAAACCAAAGGACATGCTTAGTCGTATAAAGATGCAACTATGTCCGCCGACGGACGCCCTTCGAAAGGATGGTTTTGTGGAAGCCTGGATTACCGAGATCATGGACCGCTTCGGCTATTTCGGCGTCGGATTCCTGATCGCCATCGAAAATCTTTTCCCGCCTATTCCGTCCGAGGTCATCCTGACCTTCGGCGGCTTCATGACCGCCAAGACGAGCATGACCGTGGTCGGCGTCATCATCGCCGCCACGCTCGGCTCCGTCATAGGAGCCGTCATCCTGTACTTCATCGGCGCCTGGCTGCATGCGGACCGCCTGGAGCGGATCGTCGGCCGCTGGGGCCATCTGCTGCGCCTCAAGCCGGAGGACGTCCGCAAGGCCGACGCCTGGTTCGACCGCTACGGCCCGTGGGCCGTGCTGCTGTGCCGGCTCGTGCCGCTCGTGCGCAGCCTCATCTCCCTCCCGGCGGGCATGTCCGGCATGAGCTTTCCGCTGTTTCTGACGCTGACGACGATCGGCTCGCTCATCTGGAACACCGTGCTCGTCACCGTCGGCGCCTCCGTCGGCGAATCGTGGGAATCGATCGTCGCCTATATGGACGTCTACTCCAACATCGTCTATGCGCTGCTGGCGCTCGGCCTGCTGGGCGGCGCGTTCTGGTTCTTCCGCAGCCGGCGCAAGGCTGGGCGCTGAAGGCGGCAGGCGAGTCGCTGAACCGACGGCCGAGATGCCCAGACCCGCACCGATCGCCGTCAAGACCGCAGGCCGCCATGCCCAAAGCCCCGCTCCCGGATGTATCCAGGGCGGGGCTTTTTCGCTTTATTCCGTGCCGATCGTCACGCCGAGCTCCTTCAGCATGCGGCGATAGGCGATCGCGACGCGGTCGGAGCGCAGATGCAGCTCGGCCTGCAGATCGAGCGGCAGCAGCTCGGGCTTCTGCGCCTCGACGATGACCTTGTCCTGAGCGAGCAGCGTGTTCTGGAAGTCGATGAACACCTGCTCCGGCACGTCCGGCGAATAATTGCGCAGCTGCAGCATGAAGGCCGTGCAGGCCGTCTCCGCCTCCGGCAAGACGATGAGGAACAGGTGGAATTCCTCGTCCGAGCCGCTGCTGCGCTTGACGAGCTTGACGCAGGTCGGGCTGAAAATCTCGTACACGTACCGGCTCTCCACGCCGATCCCCCGTCCGTCCGGGTCGGGCTGGTAAACGATGATCTCGTCCGTGCATAGCGCGCCCTCGCGGCGCCGCACGCCGTAGTCGTTGATTTCCGCATGCCGGCTGTCGCCCAGCAGCCCTTCGTGGACGAACATCAGATGCGACACGTCGAGGAAGTTCTCGACGACGCGCGGCGCGGCGGCCCGCACCGGGTACGGCCCCATCCAGACCGGGATGAGCCCTGGGTCGACCTTTCCTTGCAGCGGCAGCGCCTCCGGCTCGGACTCGCCGAAGCACACCCAGACGAAGCCGTGCTCCTCCCGGCAGCGGAACGCCTCGGCCCGCGCCTTGGCCGGAATCGGCCGGCGCGGCGGCAGCGACGGGATGCAGACGCATGCTCCTGCGCCGTCATAGCGCCATCCATGATACGCGCATACCCGCTCGACCTTGCCGAGCGACAGCGGCACGCCGCGATGGATGCACAGGTCCTTCAGCGCATGCACGCCGCTGCCGCTGCCGCTGCGGAACAGGACGAGCTTCTCTCCCAGCACCGTGACCGGATAGGGACGGTCCGTCACGTCGCGCGCGAGCGCGGCCGGATGCCAGCAAGCCGTCAAAGCGGGATCTTCCAGCCTCATTCAACCTCTCTCCTTCCGCCTCCGCGCCTACTGCGGGATCGTTCCCTCGATGCCTTCGACGAACCAGGCCATGCCCAGAATGTCCTCCACCGTCATCGCGCCGCCCTCCGGCACCCGCTCCGCACCGCTCTGATCGCGGATCGGACCGGCGAACACGTCGAAGCTTCCTTTCAGAATCGCCTGCTTCTTCTCCTCCACCAGCGCCTGCACCTCCTCCGGCACGTTCTTGCCGAACGGAGCGATGTCGGTGATGCCGTCGGCCATCGAGCCGAAGTCGCTTCCGCTCTGCCAGGTGCCGTCGATGACCGCCTTCACCTGCTCCACGTAGTACGGCCCCCAGCGCCAGACCGGGTTGGAAATGTACGTCTCGGGCGCATAGCGGCCCATGTCGGAATCGTTGCCGATGCCCCAGACGCCGCGCTCGGCGGCCGCCTGGATGCTGGCCGGAGAGTCCTGGTAGGCCGCCAATACGTCGACGCCCTTGTCGAGCAGACTGACCGCCGCCTGCCGCTCCGTCGCCGGGTCATACCAAGTATTGCTCCAGACGACGGACACCTTCGCTTCCGGATTCACGCTTCGGACCCCGAGCGCGAAGGCATTGATCGTATAGATGACCTCGGGGATCGGATAGGCGCCGACGTAGCCGAGATGGCCGTTTTTCGTCATCTTGCCGGCCGCCATGCCGACCAGATACGCGCTCTGGTACTCCTGGCCGAGATAGGTGCCGAGGTTGTCCGCCGTCTTGTAGCCGCTCGCGTGCATGAACTTGACGTCGGGGTGGCGCTTCGCCACGCTGACCATCGCGTCCATGTAGCCGAAGCTCGTGCCGAATATGACGTCGTGGTTCTGGGCGAGCTCCTCGAAGACGCGCTCGGCGTCCGCTCCCTCGGGCACGTTTTCCACCGTCGTCGCCTGGATGCCGAGCTCCTTTTCCATGAGGAGCCGCCCCTGGTCATGCTCGTACGTCCAGCCCCCGTCCCCCGGCACGCCGAGGTAGACGAACGCGACGCGCGGCTTGGCGATGCCTTCGCCGCCCGGCGCGGGCGACGCGCTCCCCGCCGGGCTCGCGCCGGCAGAGGGCGAAGGCTGCTCGCCCTCGTTGCCCGCTCCGCCCCCGCTCGAGCACGCTCCCAGCGCAAGCGCCAGCAGAAACGCGAGCAGGCTTGCCGTTCCGACGTAACCCTGTCTGTTCCTTCTTTTCCCCATTGCGCCCTTCCCCCCTGACTGCTTCTTGCCGAGAGTATAGGAAGAAGGAAGGTATATGTCAATATAACTTACATAAAATGACGAAAAAAACGCAGGTCTGGGGACCTGCGCTGATTTTGTGTCACGTTTCCTCTTCGATAATCCGTTTCGCATACGAGCCTGGCGTCATGCCGACGACGGCCTTGAAGTCGCGGATCAGGTGGGCCTGATCGAAATAGCCCAGCTCCAGCGCGAGCGCCGCCCAGTCCGGGTCGCCGCTGGCGAGGCCCATCGTCTCGTGCAGCCGGTAGCGGCGGATGACCGCCTTGGGCGGCATGCCGACATAGGTGCGGAACAGCCGCTGCAGGCTGCGCGACGACAGCCCCCAACGGGCAGCCACATCCTCGACGCTGCGCTGCCCGCGGTCGAGCTGGATGCCGGTGACGATGCGGTCGACCAGCTGCGCGGAAGCGTCCGGATCGGTCGAAACGGATGCGGTCGGAATCGGCAGGGCCGGGACGAGATCGGGCGATAGGGCAGACGGCAGGCCGGCGGCGAGGGACGTGCATCCGGATCGGTCGAACAGCGTGCCGGCAGGCGCGGGCAGGCCGGCGGTGAGGGACGTGCATCCGGATCGGTCGGTCAGCGTGCCGGCAGGCGCGGGCAAGCCGGACTCCGAGCGAGCGGGAACCGTACCGGAAAGGGAAGGCGGGCCCGGCATCTTCACCCGTTCCATCCAGAACGCATCGACGAGCGCGGCTCGGCGGCCGGAGTCCGGCTCGGCAAATACGGCGCGCTCCAGCTCCAGTACGGTTGGCCCGAGCACCTGCTCGGCCGGCAGCCTGCGCCCGGCCAGCTCGCCGGGATCGCAGTCCAGCCAGCGGCGGAACAGGCCGGGGCGGAACAGCATGCCGAAGACTTCGTCCCGCCCCTCGAGCCGCTGCCGCGAGCGCTCGGCTCCGGCGACGCTGACGACCGAGCAGCCCCGCTGGAGCACGACGTTGACCGTCGGATGCTCCAGCACCTCCTGCGTGTGGACGATGCCCGGCGGCAGGTTCCATTCAATCAGCCAGTAGTGGCGGATATAGGCCGCCGCCGCCCCTTGCGGCAGAATCCGCTGCAGGCGGAAGCTCTGCGCCGCCGCGCGCGGCTCCAGGATGGCGCGGTTGTTGAGCGGCAGCAGCTCTCGATCGTCCATGGGCCGACCTCCTTTTCCTTATTATGGCGAGCCCGCAGCTCTCGCGTCCAGAGCAACGCATTAAAAAAGCCCAGGCGCCTCGGAGAGGCCCTGGACTTCTTGACTTTCCGGACGGCGCGGCAGGCAGGCGCCGCTCCAAGGGCGTTGCGCCCTGGGGGAGCCGCTATCGCCTGAGGCGGGCGCCGCTCATCCTCGGAGGAGCGGCTCGCACCGGGGGAAAAGGCTTGCCCATCGTGGCATCTCTGCCGCTCAGCCGCCCCGCCGCGAGGAGGAGCTGGGGATGCGCAGCTCGCCCCGATACTTGGCGACGGTGCGCCGCGACAGCGGGATGCCGAGCTCCGCCAGCCGCTCCGCGAGCTGCTGGTCGGACAGCGGCCGCTCGCGGCACTCAGCCGCGACGAGCTCGGCGAGCCGCTGCTTGGCGGCGGCGGCCGACACCTCCTCCGCTGCTCCGCCCCGACCGAGCGCGGCGCTGAAAAATGCCTTCAGCGGAAAGGTGCCGAGCGGCGTCCGCACATGCTTGCCGGAGACGGCGCGGCTCACGGTCGATTCGTGCACGCCGAGGCGCAGCGCCACATCCGCGAGCGTGAGCGGCCGCAGCGCCGGCCAGCCGCCTTCCAGGAAGGCGGCCTGCTCCTCGAAGACGGCGCGCACGACCCGCGCGAGCGTCTCCCGCCGCTGCGCCAGCCCGCCGATGAGCGCGCGCGCCGCGCGTCGGCAGCCCTCCACGTAGGCGTAAGCCTCGTGGCCGCGGGCGACGGCCGCGAGCGGGCCGGAGCCGGTATCGGCGAGCGACAGCCGCGGCTCCCAGGAGGCGGCCAGCTCGACGAGCAGCTCGCCGTCTGCGGCGATCCGGACGAGGGCGTCGGGCACGACCGCCTGCGTCCGGATCGCTGCCGCGCCCGCCAGCCGCTGGCCGGGCCGCGGGTCGAGGCGCAGCAGCGCTTGGCGCGCCAGCTCGAGCTGCTCGCGGCCAAGGCCGGTGCCGGCCGCGATCTCTTCCCAGCGGCGGGCCGCCAGCTGGGGCAGCCAGCGCGCGGCGAGCTCGCGCGCCCCGGGAGCCGGCTCCGGCTCCCGGTCCAGCTGCAGCAGCAGGCATTCGCGCAGGTCCCGCGCGCCGATGCCGGCCGGCTGCAGCGACTGCAGCAGCCGCAGCGCCGATTCGGCCTCTGCGGCGGATAGGCGCAGCCGCTCCGCCGCTTCCGCGAGCGGCAGCGCCAGCCAGCCGCTCTCGTCGAGGTTGCCGGCGAGCCAGGCGGCGGCGCGGCGCTGCGGCGCGGGCGCGCCGCTCAGCCGCAGCTGCGCGAGCAGCTCGGCTTCGAGCGTGGGCGGCGCGGCTGCGGCGCGCTCGAGCGGGTCGGCGGCCGAGGCGTCGCCGCGGCCGCCCGCGCGGCGCGAGGCCGCGGGCTCGCGGATCTCGAGCAGCGGATTGTCCGCGGCGAGCTCGCGCACGGCGCGGTCAAGCTCGGCCGCGGGCAGCGCGAGCAGCGCCAGCGACTGGCGCATCTGCTGCGTGAGCGCGAGCTTCTGCCGCTGCTCCTGGCGGAGCAGCGCCTGGGGCTGCAGGACGGGACCCGGCATGGCGGCGGCCTCCTTCGAGCGTTTTCTTTAGTATACCGCGCGCGGATCGCGGCGCGGGATTACATTTTTTCCGAGACGAGCTTCGCTTGGGTGAACAGCAGCAGGTAGTCGCGTCCGCCGGCCTTGGAGTCGGTGCCCGACATGTTGAAGCCGCCGAACGGATGCACGCCCACGAGCGCGCCGGTGCACTTGCGGTTGAAGTACAGGTTGCCGGCGAAAAATTCGCGGCGCGCCTGCTCCAGGCGGCTGCGGTCGCGGGAGATGACCGCGCCCGTCAGGCCGTAGTCGGTGTTGTTGGCGATCTCGAGCGCCTCGTCGAACGAAGCGGCCTTGATGAACGCGACGACCGGCCCGAAAATCTCCTCCTGCGCGAGACGCGCTTCCGGAGCGATGTCGGCGAAGATCGTCGGCTCGATGAAGAAGCCCTTCTCGTCGCCCGTGCCGCCGCCGTGAACGAGACGGCCTTCGTTCTTGCCGATCCCGATGTACTCCTGGATCTTGGCGTACGCCTTGTCGTCGACGACCGGTCCGAGGTTCGTGCCGCGCTCGGCGGGATCGCCCAGCGTCAGCTTGGCGGTGCGCTCGACGACCTTGGCCAGCACCTCGTCGTACACGTCCGCATGGACGATGGCTCGCGAGCAGGCGCTGCATTTCTGGCCGGAAAATCCGAACGCCGACGCTGCGATCGCATCCGCCGCCAGCTCCAGGTCGGCGTCGGCGTCGACGACGATGGAGTCCTTGCCGCCCATCTCGGCGATGACGCGCTTGATCCATTTCTGGCCGGGCGCCGTCTTGGCAGCCCGCTCGTTGATGCGCAGGCCGACGTCGCGCGAGCCGGTGAAGCTGATGAAGCGGGTCAGCGGATGCTCGACGAGGAAGTCGCCCACCTCGGAGCCCGGACCCGGCAGGAAGTTCACGACGCCGGCCGGCACGCCGACCTCCTCCAGCAGCTCGACGAACTTGGCCGCGATGACCGCCGTCGGGCTTGCCGGCTTGAGCACGACCGTGTTGCCGGAGACGAGCGCGGCCGTCGTCATGCCGGCCATGATGGCGAGCGGGAAGTTCCAAGGCGGGATGACGATGCCGACGCCGAGCGGGATGTAGTACAGCTCGTTGTCTTCGTCCGGGATGCGGGTAAGCGGCTGCGGCTCGCTCAGGCGCAGCATCTCGCGGGCGTAGAACTCCATGAAGTCGATCGCTTCCGCCGTATCGGCGTCGGCTTCGGCGCGGTTCTTGCCGGACTCGACGGTCAGCCACGCGGAGAACTCATGCTTGCGGCGGCGCATGACGGCGGCGGCCTTGAACAGATAGCCCGAGCGCTCCTTCGCGCTCGTATGGCGCCACCAGCCGAACGTCTCGTAGGCGGTGCGGATCGCCTTTTCGGCAAGCTCGCGGTCGCCCTGGTGGACGACGCCGACGACCTCGGCCTTGTCGGCGGGATTGATCGAGTCGAGCGTGCGCCCGGTCTCGATCGCCTCTCCTCCGATGACGAGCGGGTACGTGCGGCCCAGCTGCCCGTGGACGGAGGCCAGCGCGGCCTCGTAGGCGGCGCTTTCCTCTTCCTTGCTGAAATTCGTGAACGGCTCGTTGACATATTCCATTCTCATGCGAATCCATCCTCCTCGGAAAGGTCTCCTTGGCTCCCGCTGCTGACCGGAGCTCTTCGCCGTAAAAGATAAGCAAGAAACGTGCCACTGATCCGGGCTGGTGTAAGGAGGCGCAGCCTTGTTCAGACGGGTTAGCCTCGGAGAATCCGGGCTCCAGTAACTCGATTTATTCGACTTAACGCCTCCCAAACGCCACCTCCGGCTCCAGTAACTCGATTTTCTCGACTTAACGCCTCCCAAACGCCCACCTCGGGCCACAGTAACTCGATTTATTCGACTTAATGCCTCCCAAACGCCCACCTCTGGCTCCAGTAACTCGATTTTCTCGACTTAACGCCTCTCAAACGCCCACCCCGGGCCCTATTAACTCGATTTTCTCGACTTAATGCCTTCCAAACACCTACCTCCGGCTCCAGTAACTCGATTCATTCGACTTAACGCCTCTCAAACGCCTACCCCGGGCCACAGTAACTCGATTTATTCGACTTAGCGCCTCTCAAAAGCCCACCCCGGGCCACAGTAACTCGGTTTTTCCGCGCTACTGCCCCGTCCGACCACCCATTTGAGCCGAGTTAGTCGGGTTTTCCGCGCAACTCCCCTGTCCGACCACCCGTTCGAGCCGAGTTAGTCGGGTTTTCCGCGCAACTCCCCTGTCCGACCACCCGTTCGAGCCGAGTTAGTCGGGTTTTCCGCGCAACTGCCCCATCCGACCACCCATTTGAGCCGAGTTAGTCGGGTTTTCCGCGCAACTCCCCTGTCCGACCACCCGTTCGAGCCGAGTTAGTCGGGTTTTCCGCGCAACTCCCCTGTCCGACCACCCATTCGAGCCGAGTTGCTCGGTTTTTCCGCACAACTGCCCCGTCCGACCACCCGTTCGAGCCGAGCTGCTCGGTTTTTCCGCGCAACTCCCTATCCGACCACCCGTTCGAGCCGAGTTGCTCGGTTTTTCCGCGCTACTGCCCCATCCGACCACCCGTTCCAGCCGAGCTAGTCGGTTTTTCCGCGCTACTGCCCCGTCCGCTCATCTGCCCCATTCTACCGCCTATGTGAACCCGCAGTCGGCCCATTCGCGCTCCGTCGCGCGGTACAGGCAGCTTGCGCCCCGTCCGTGGCGCAAGCTATCGCCCGAGCCGCGCCAAGCCGCCGTAGCGCATGCGCCTCGGATGCCATAGCCTATACCGTTGGCACGAATATTGCTACTACACCACCATAAGAACGCCATCATCCGCATAAAGGGGAAGGGATCACATGGACATCGGCTCCGAGCTGTACCGCAAGACGCTGCTCACGATCTCCGGCAATTCGCTCGTCGAGAAGCTTACGCTCAAATACGGCGGCAAGCTCGCCGCCAAATTCATCGCCAGCCAGGAGCTCGGCGGCGCGCTCCAGGTCATCGGCGACCTGAACCGCAAAGGCATCCTCGTCACGCTCGACCATCTCGGCGAGGGCATCCGCGCGCTCAGCGAAGCCTCGGGCTACCGGGAAGAATACATCCGGCTCGTGCGCGGCATCGAGCAGGCCGGCGTGAATTCCAACGTGTCGCTCAAGCCGACGCAGATGGGCCTCGCGCTCGATCCGGAAGCCTGCTACGCCAACATCCGCGCCGTCGTGCGCGAGGCGGCGGCAGCAGGCAACTTCGTGCGCATCGACATGGAGGACTCGCCCTACACGCAGGCGACGATCGACATGGTCAAGAGGCTGCACGGCGAAGGGCTGACGAACGTCGGCACCGTCATCCAGGCGTACCTGCGCCGCACGCAGGCCGACGTCCGCGACCTGATCCAGAGCGGCGTCAACCTGCGGCTCGTGAAGGGCGCCTACAAGGAGCCCGCAGAGGTCGCCTACCAGAAGAAGTCCGAGGTCATCGACAACTTCAAGGCGATCATCCGCATGCACCTCGACCAGGGCGTCTACACCGCCATCGCCTCCCACGACGACACGATCATCCGCTGGGTGCGCGAGTACGCCTCCGAGAACCGCATCAGCCAGGATAAGTTCGAATTCCAGATGCTGTACGGGCTGCGCATGAACGAGCAGGCGCGCCTCGCGTCCGAAGGCTACCGCGTACGCTGCTACGTGCCCTACGGCAAGATGTGGTACCCCTACTACACGCGCCGCCTCGCGGAGAAGCCGGCCAACCTGATGATGGTGCTGCAGAACATGTTCCGTTGAAAAATTCCGGCCACCTGCCCTGACGCAGGCGCCCGCCAAAAAAGCTTCCGAGGAGCGGCCCGCCCGGCGGGTCCGCTTCTTTTTTTCGGCATCCCCTACCGCTCGGACTCGGTTGGGCGGAAGGGGGAGGGACATGCAGGAATCATGTCTCGTGTGTCTAATTAAATAGACATAGATGTCCATTAAACCAGACACGACTTAGACACCGACACCCTAAGGAGGAACCCACGATGAAGCTTACCCTCCCCCGCCTGATCGAGCTGCCCCAGACGAGCTATGAGCTGGCGGAGCCGCCGAAGCCGGCTGCGGGCCAGAAGCTGTCAGATCGACCGGTCTTGAGCCTGGAGGAACGGCACGGGACGGCCCCCTCTGATGCGGCCGAGACGCGCAGGTCGGAGTCCCCGCTTCGCGAAGCCGTCCCGGCAGGGCGGCCGCTCTTCCTCCAGGAAGCGGACGGGAGCTGGAGCTGGCTGCCTGCTGCCCTCTCCGCCCCCACGCCTGATGCGGCAAGTCTCTCCGCCCGGTCGAGAGCGGCCGCTTCGCCGCACGCGGCGGGGAACCTGGACAGCCCGCCGGATTCCGCTGTGCGCGCGCTGGCGCTCCCGAACTCGCTGCAAAGGGATGCTTCGCCCGACCCGCTTGCGGACCTGGACGGTCCGCCGGATGCCGCCGTGCCCGCGATGGCGCTTCCCGCCTCGATGCGGCTCGACGAGCTGCCGCCGCTGCCGGCGGGCTGTCCTTGGCTCCTGCTGCTTGGCGACGACGGCGAGCCGTGCGGCTGCGTCTCCGCGGCGGCGGCGCTGGAGGAGCTGCGCCAGTCGTTCCGGCGGCTGCGGGCCGGCTTCGAGGCGACGTTGGAGACGGTCGACAGCGCGATCACGGTCATCAACGCCGACAGCGAGGTGATCGCCTGGACCGGCGAGGCCGAGCGGATGTTCGGCATTCGCCGGGAGGAGATCATGGGGCATCCGGCGGATGCCTTTTTCCAGAAAGAACGGCTCCAGGTGCTGCGAGCGCTGACGACCGGGGAGGTGCTCCGAGCAGCGCAGCATCAGCCGCGGCCCGACATGCACGCCGTCATCCACGCCCGGCCGATCGAACTGGGCGGCGAGCGCATCGGGGCGGTGGCGGCCGAGCAGGACATCACGTCGCAAATTCGCCTGAACCAGCAGCTGTTCCGCATGACGGCCAAGATGCAGCATCTGGAGCGTAAGGTCGAGCGGCTCGATCCGAGCGGCGCCGATCCGTTCTCGGCCATCCGGGGCGGCAGCCCTGCGGTGCGGGCCTCGGTCGAGACGGCACGCAAGCTCGCCTCCGCCAAAGCGCCCGTGCTGCTGCTCGGGGAAAGCGGCGTCGGCAAGGAGCTGTACGCCCGCGCGATCCACGATGCCGGCCCGGGGCCGGACGCGCCTTTCATCGCGATCAACTGCGGGGCGATCTCGCCGACGCTGTTCGAGAGCGAGCTGTTCGGCTACGAGCGCGGCGCCTTCTCCGGAGCGGACCCGCGCGGCCGCAAGGGCAAGCTCGACCTCGCGGCGGGCGGCACGCTGCTGCTCGATGAGGTCGGCGAGATGCCGCTGGAGCTGCAGGTGAAGCTGCTGCGGGTGCTGCAGGAGCGGACGTTTTACGCCGTCGGGGGCACGACGCTGCGGCGCGCCGACTGCCGCATCCTCGCGGCGACGAACCGCGATCTGCTGGCGATGATCGCGGACGGCCGCTTCCGCGAGGATCTCTACTACCGGCTGAGCGTCGTCACGCTCGACATCCCGCCGCTTCGCGAGCGCACAGGAGACGTCTACGAGCTGCTTCCCGCGTTTCTCAGCGAGTTCGCCCTGCTGTACGGCCGCTTCATCGAGGCTTGTCCGCATGAGGTCGTGCAGCGGCTTGCCGCCTACGATTGGCCAGGCAACATCCGAGAGCTGCGCGGCGCGGCCGAAAGGCTTGTCCTGCTGGCGACCGACGGCGTCATCCGCATGGAGCATCTGCCGCCAAGGCTGCTGCAGGAGATGGGGCGCGAGGGCACGCTCGTCAAAGAAGGTGCCCCTCCTGCCGCAGCGCCCGTGCGCAGCTGGACCGGGGCGCCGCCAGCTCCAGCCGAAGCTGCCTCGGGCGGGCCTGTCTCCGGCGGGCCGTCTCCGGGCGGGTCTGTCTCCGGCGGGCCTGCTTTCGGCGGGCCACCCCCAAGCGGACCTGCCCCAGGCGGGCCGTCTCTGGGCGGGCCTGTCTCCGGCTACGGCTACGGAAGCCATCCGCTTCCTCCGGCTCGCTGGCCCGACAGTCCGGAGGACTACGAGCGCGAGCGCATCCGCCGGCTGCTCGAGGCCGAGCGCGGCAACAAAAAAGCGGTTGCCCGCCAGCTCGGCATCTCGCGAGCGACGCTGTACAACCGCATGAAGAAGCTGGGCATGCCGCTTTAGGCCGCCGAGCTTTTCACCAACAAGCATGGACAAATGAAGCTTGAACCAGGCGCCACGCTGCCTGGACAGCTCCACCCCGACTAGAGGATGCTTTATGGCCGATAAGTCGGGCTTTTAATTTGTCGCCGCTTTGAAACGCCGCCTTTTGGATGCGCCACCGAAATTCTTGCGACTCGTCAGACGCTTAGAGGGCCTTTTTCCCGTCTTCCGTTACGCTTACGACTCCTCAAACGCTTAGACGCTCCGATGCGCGTGTTCAGCCCTGATTCATCGTCCTTTGCGGCTTCTAAGCGTTTCACCCGTCGTTACCTTTCTGATGGGACCGAATCTGGTGCCCTAACGAGCTGATTCGTCGCAAGAGGCAGCGGCAGGCCCGCCGCCGTCGCGCTGCTGTCGAGGTAGAGATTCCATTCGGGATTGGGGCAAGGCTCCGAGGTCCGTGTTAAGCTGATTTGCTGCAACTCCCCATGCCGGTCGGCCTGCAAGGACGGGCGAACGCGTCAAGAGCTGCAGCCCGGCCTGCTTGCCTGGCGCCCGACCTGCTCGCCTGGCGCCCGGCCTGCTCGCCTGGCGCCCGACCTGCTTGCCCGGCGCCCGGCCTGCTCGCCTGGCGCCCGACCTGCTTGCCCGGCGCCCGGCCTGCTTGCCCGCTGCCGCCGGCATCCCGGCAGGCCGCGCAGCCCTTCCAGCTCAGCAGCAGCAGCAGCTCCAGATCATGTCCGCGCGCCTTACCAGCTCATCAGCAGCCGCTCGATGTCCCGCTCGTCGAGCACGCGGCCGATCTCCACCTGCATGCAGGTCAGCTCCGTCACGGCTTTGACCCCGTGCCGCGAGCCGGGCGGGAAGCGCATGACGCTGCCGGGTCCGACCGGAAAAATCTCGTCCTCCAGCATGAAGCGGCCGACGCCGGACAGCACCGTCCATATCTCCTCCTTGGCCTGGTGCAGATGGTAGCTCGTGCACTTGCCCGCCTTGAACGAAACGCGGCGCGTCAGCACCTGGTCTCCGCTCTCCAGCCGATCGATCTCCAGCGTGCGGCAGCTGCCCCAGCGCTTCTCCTCCTGCATCGGCAGGCTCGGCAGCGTGCGAAGCGCTTCCTTGATGCGGTCGGAATGCTCCTTGCTCGCGACGAGGATGCCGTCCGGGCTGGCCGCGACGACCGCGTCGGAGATGCCGATGATATGGATCGGGCAGCCGAGCTCATTGATGAGATGCGTGTTGCGCGCGCCGGCCGATACCGCCCCCGGACCGAGCTGCACGTCGCCGAGCTGCCGCAGGAACGTCGTCCAGCTCCCAAGATCCTGCCAGCTTCCCCCGTAGCGGAGGACGGCGGCATGGGCGGCTTTTTCCGCGAGCTCCTGATCGAAGCTCTTCTCCTCCCACCCGTCATAGCCCTGCAGCAGCTGCTCGTACGCGGCCGGGTAGCCTTTTTCCCGGAGCTTATCCAGCAGCCATCCGAGCCGAAACGCGAAAACGCCGCTGTTCCACAGCGCGCCGCGCTTGATGAGGCGCGTCGCATCGGGCGGATCGGGCTTCTCGGCGAAGCGCTCCACCGCCAGCCACCCGCCCTCCTCCGAAGGCGGACGGCGGCGCTCCGGCACGATATAGCCATACTGCGAAGACGGATGCGTCGGCCCGACGCCGATCAGGCCGAGCTCGGCTCCGCGCGCCGTCGCCTCCGGCAGGCGCCGCAGCAGCGCGAGGAAGTCGGGCTCCACGAACAGGTCGACCGGCAATACGACCGCCGTCTCCTCGATCGAGGCTCCAGCTCGGCCGGCCAGATAGGCCGCCGCGAGCGCCGCCGCCGTGAACGTGCCCCGCTTGGACGGCTCCTCCACGATCGGCACGTCCGGTCCGGCATGCGCGCGCGTGATCTCCGCCTGGCTGCGATGCGTCACGATGACCGCGCCCTCCAGCAGCCCCTCTTCGCGAAGCTGCCGGCACAGCCGCTCCATCATCGATTCCAAGCCCCCGTCCGGAGCCGGCAGCAGCTTCAGGAACAGCTTCGACCGGATTTCGTTGGAAAGCGGCCACAGCCGCTTGCCCGAGCCTCCGGACAATAAAATGAGTCGCATGTCTAGCTTCGTCCTCCTTTTCCAGCGCGCGGCCCCGTTGGCCGCGATCCGGTCGAGCGCCTCGAACGCCTCGGCAAGGCCGACCGCAGCAGGCGAGTCGATGCTCGGCGCCGCGTGTTTGGTCCGAGGCCTGCAAGCCTCCGTCCCCGCTTGCCGCGCTTCCGAGAGGAAGCCCCCGGCCTTCGGCCGCCTTTGCGGGACACGATCTCCGTCTCCGGCTCCAGCGCGCCTCCCCGCCGGGCCGTCCCCCGCTTCCGCACGCCCTCACGGGACACGATCGCCGTCCCCGGCTTCCGCGCGCCCTCCCGAGACACGTTCGCCGTTTCCCTCGGCTTCCGCGCGCCCTTCCGGGACACGATCGCCGTCCCCGGCTCTCTGGCGCCTCTCCTCGGCCCGCCCGCCGCTCCCGGCTCCGAGCCGATCCGCTCGAGCGCCTGGCGCAGCTTGCGCCCTGCCGCCTCCCAGCTGAACGCCTGCATGTCCCGGCGTCCCTGCCGCCCCTTCCGGGCGCATAGCGCCCGATCGCGGCTCGCCGCGCGCATCTGCCGCTTCAGCCCGGCCAGATCGGCTTCGGCCCACAACTGTCCCTTCTGCGCGAACAGCCCCCTGAAGCTTCGCGAGATCGCTCCGCGTCCCTGCATGCTTTCGGCGGGAGGACGCAGCCGATACGGGACGGAGAACGAGTTGGCGTCCGTCAGGAAATCGGCCTGCCCGCCCCAACGCGGGGCGATGACCGGCACGCCGCTCGCCAGCGCCTCCATGAACGGCATGCCGACGCCTTCGCCGCGAGTCGGCAGGACGAACGCGTTCGCCGCTGCGTACAGCCCCTGCAGCCGGCCTTCCCCGATCTGGCCGGAGATGACCCGGACCGGCGCCGGCCGATGCGGCAGCCGCAGCGTGTCCAGATAGCGGCGGATGCGGCGCTCCGCGCCGACGGCTCCCCCCTCGTCCTTCCAGCCGCTCGTCTTGACGACCAGCAGCACGCGGTCCTTGTCGCTGAATTCCTCCGCATACGCCCGCAGCAGCGCCTCCGGATTCTTGCGGTGCTGAAAGCTGAACACCGACAGGAAGACGAAGCGTCCGGACGCTTCCGGCACCCCGGCCGGACGCCGACCCGGACGGAACCGCCGCGAGTCGACGCCATGCGGCGCGAGATGGACCGGCACCGTGACGCCGCTGTCGCGCAGCGCCTTGACGTTATGGCGCGAGGGCACGATCACGGCATCGTACCGGTCGATCGCTCCGCGCCAGCGGGCCGGAACCCGCGTCGTCTCCCAGACGGTGTTGAGCACGACGCGATCGTAGCCGCGCCGTCGCGCCTCGTCCGCATCCAGCGTGTGCGGCGGATGGTGGTAGACGAGCATCCTCCGCCCGCTGCTGCCCGCGCCCCCGCCGGACGAACCGGAGGGCGGCAGCCCGATCCGCGCCGAGGCCCGCACCGGCAGGCCGGCCCGGCGCAGCGCGCGCACGTACTGCCGGCTCGCGCCGCCGAGTCCGCCTGGGCGTCCGATCGGGCCCTGCCAGTCGACGCGCCAGCGCCCGCCCGGCCGGCTCATCGGCCGTACCGGCGGCCCGGACCGGCCGCGAGCGGCCGCGCCGCGCCGCGCGGCGCCGCGTGGCGCGCGGCGGCCGGAGCCGGCCGGCCGGCGAGGTTCGCCCGACGCTTCGACGCGCCTACGGCCACCGCCGGCCTGGCGCCGCCGCCCGCCAGGCGCTTCGCCACGGCGCCGGCCGGAGCCTTCCCGGCGCTTCTTCCCGCCGTCCCTGCGGCGGCGGCAGCCCGGCGCACGTAGCCTTTGCGCTCGTGAAAGCTCACCGAGCGGTACTTGGCGGCCAGCCGCTTCCGCCGCTCCGGCGTCAGGCTGCCGACCCTGCTGTGCAGCGCGCGGTTCTGCGCGGGGCGCAGCCGGACGGCCGCAGGATTGCGGCTGTACACGTAATTGCCGTACGTCTCGTACTCGCTGAAGCCGAACTGCTGCGAGCGGTTCAGCTTCGTCAGGATGGCGCGGTGCCAGCTCATGCCGTGGCGCTCCTCGATGTCGCGCTTCATGTCGCGCAGCTTCGCCTTTTCGAACAGCATGTAGTGGGTGACGAGCGAGCGCGGCGACGCCGCCTTGCGGCCCATGAGCCGCTCGTGCATGCGCAGGTACTCCGGCTGCGTCCAGCCGCGGGTGTAGAATGTCGTGCGGCCGCCGGAGCGGAACGTGTGCGGCCGGATCAGCACGGTGTCGGCGTCGATGACGAGGAAGTAATCCGCCGAGCACAGCTTGTCGCCGCTCAGCTTGAGCAGCTGCTGGAACAGCCAGCCGGAGCGCTCCCAGCGGGCGGAGCGGTAGTGGATGTCCTTTTTCGTCAGGGGAAGCACGGTGTTCTCGTCGACGAACCTCCACCCGTGCTCGCGGCAGAGGGAGAGGATAGCGTCCTTGCGGGGGGCGACGATGACGATCTCGCCGATCGGATGGCGCACCTGGGCGCGCGCGGCGCGGATGACATGGGGAAGCGTCGGAAGGTCCTTCTCGATCGCGGGGATGAGCACATCGATGCGGGGGAGCGCTGCGGCTCCCGCCGCCTTCGGCTTCGGCATGGGTTCGGTCAACTCCTGTACGGTCGTCGTCAAAAGCTCTGCCACCAGCATATGCCGCCCGCAGGAGCCGGGGCTGGGCAAGCCGGCGGAAGGGGCCGATGCCACGGGAATCGTCGGCCGCAGGGGAGGACAGCCGCTCCCATCCGCCGCTCCCCAGCCTCAAAAATGAGCCGGCTCCGCCCGCCTCGCTGGATTACCGCCCTTCGCACCTGCTATAGTGGACGCATGACGAACCCGCTTGGTCGTCCTTGCGGCGGCAAGGCGGGTCGAACGACAGCATGCGCTCAAGGAGGACGGGCTCCCCGAGCTCTCCGGCGCCATAAAGGAGTCTTTTCCATGGACAAGAACGATCTGAAACCCGAGCTGATCCGCCGCTTCACCGCCTACGCGGCCGTCGATACGCGAAGCGACGACAGCAGCGAGAGCTGCCCGTCCACCCCCGGCCAGCTGGTGCTGGCGCGCCAGCTGAAGGACGAGCTGGAGGCGATCGGGCTGACCGAGGTCACGCTCGACGGCAACGGCTACGTCATGGCGACGCTGCCCGCGACGAGCGCCAAGCCCGTGCCGACGATCGGCTTCCTCGCGCATATGGACACCGCCTCCGACTTCTCCGGCGCGAACGTGAAGCCGCAGCTCGTCGAGAGCTACGACGGCGGCGACATCGTGCTCAGCGCGGAGCTCGGCATCACGCTTTCGCCGCGCGAGTTCCCCGAGCTGGCCGGCTACAAGGGCCAGACGCTGCTCACGACCGACGGCACGACGCTGCTCGGCGCGGACGACAAGGCGGGCATCGCCGAGATCATGACCGCGATGGCCTATCTGGCCGCCCATCCGGAGATTCCGCATGGACGGATCCGCGTCGGCTTCCTGCCGGACGAGGAGATCGGCCGGGGGCCGCATCGCTTCGATGTCGCGGCGTTCGGCGCCGACTTCGCCTATACGATGGACGGCGGTGCGCTCGGCGAGCTGGAGTACGAGAGCTTCAACGCCGCCGAGGCCCTCGTCACGATCCAGGGCAAGAACGTGCACCCCGGCTACGCCAAGGGCAAGATGCTCAACGCGCAGACGATCGGCATGGCGCTGCACGGCCGGCTGCCGGCCGGCGAGGTGCCGGAGTTCACGGAGGGCTACGAGGGCTTCTTCCACTTGATGGAGTTCGAGGGCACCGTCGATCTCACGCGCATGCGCTACATCATCCGCGACTTCGACCGCGAGAGCTTCGAGAACCGCAAGAGCCTGCTGCAGACGATCGCCGAGGAGTTCCGTCAGACGTACGGCGCGGGCAGCGTCACGCTCGAGCTGAAGGACCAGTACTACAACATGCGCGAGAAGATCGAGCCGGCGATGCACATCGTCGAGCTGGCGCGCCAGGCGCTGGAGGACTGCGGTGTCCAGCCGGACATCAAGCCGATCCGCGGCGGCACCGACGGCTCGCAGCTGAGCTACATGGGGCTGCCGACGCCGAACCTGTTCGCCGGCGGGGAGAACTTCCACGGCCGCTACGAATACGTGTCCGCCGACACGATGGTCAAGGCGGCCGAGGTCATCCTGCGCATCGCCACGCTGGCGGAGGAGCAGGCTTAGGCAAATGCAGGCGCGAGCGTCCGGGAACGAGATGGACGCGGACGGGAACGCCGACCGGCAAGGAGCCGCGCTCCTTGCCGGTCGGCGTTTTTGGAGCGTTCGCCTGCCGGATCCCGCCGAACTCCCCCTCGTTTACAACCTCTACAAGTCCCGCTGATCCGGCGCTGACAGTCGCCCTGTAGGCTCTAGCCGAGAGCGCGGGACGGATCGCCGGGACCGCCGTTTTCGCCACGACCGAACCGGGAGGGATCGCCATGCGCCTCGCCTTGTTTACGGATACGTTCGCCCCGCAGATGAACGACGTCGCCCGCACGCTCGGGCGGCTGACCGCCCATCTGGAGCGCCGCGGCATCGAGCATCTCGTCTTCGCCCCTGCCTCTCCCGAAGAGGCGAGCCCGCCTCTGGCCCTGCATCCGCCGCCGCTGTCGCTGCGGCCGTCTCCGAGCGTCCCGTTCCTGCTCTACCCGGAATGCCGCCTCGCCTTGCCCAACGTGCTGTCGATGCGCCAGCAGCTCGACCGCTTCCGTCCCGACCTGCTCCATCTGGCGACGCCGTTCAACATCGGCCTGTGCGGCCTCCGGTATGCCCGGCGGCGCGGCCTGCCCCATGCGGCGTCCTACCACACCCACTTCGACCGCTACTTCTCTTACTACGGCATGGCCAAAGCGGTCCCGCTCTACTGGCGCTACATCCGCTGGTTCCACCGCAGCTGCGGGGCGACGTTCGCGCCGTCGCGCGAGACGCTGCTCGCCCTCTACCGTCAGGGCGTCGGCGGCCTCCGGCTGTGGACGCGCGGCGTCGACAGCGAGCGGTTCCATCCGGCCAAGCGCCGCGCGGCGGCTGTCCGCGAGCGGTTCGGCATCGCCCCGGACGAACGCATCCTGCTCTATGTCGGCCGCATCGCGCCGGAGAAGGATGTCGCCACGCTGGCCGAGCTGCTGCGCGGGCTGCCCGCTTCCCGGGAAGGGCGCGCGCGCTGGCTGGTCGTCGGCGACGGGCCCGCTCTGCCGGAGCTGAAGGCCGGCGCGCCGGACGGCGCCATCTTCGCCGGCTACCGCGAGGGCGAGGAGCTCGCCGAGCTGTATGCGTCGGCGGATCTGTTCGTCTTTCCGTCCTCCACGGAGACGTTCGGCAACGTGGCGCTGGAAGCGATGGCGAGCGGATTGCCCGTCATCGGCGCGGACGCCGGGGGCATCCGGGAGTCCGTGCGCCACGAGGCGACCGGCCTGCTCTGCCCGCCGGGCGACGCCGCCGCCTTCGCGGCCGCCATCGAGCGGCTGGCGGCGTCTCCGGACGAGGCGCGCCGCATGGGCGAGGAAGGGCGCAAGCATGCCCTCAGCCAGTCGTGGGAGGCGATTCTCGACGATCTGCTGGACCAGTACGGCGAGGTGATCGAGCGCTCCAGGCACGCGCGGGCTGCCGATCCGTCGTTCGGCACCGGCTGACCCGCTCGGGACGGCTGGGCATCGGCCTGCAGCGTGAAAAAGCCGTTCCCCGGCCCTTCAGCGGGGGGAACGGCTTCTTTTTCGTCTGACCCGAGTTCTACGGCCCGTGTCCGTTACAGAGGGAGCGCTTCGGAGGCTTCCTCCGGCTTCCGCTTCGCGCCCAGACCTTCGCGGCGCTGGCGGGCCGCCTTGCGGAAGAACAGCAGCTCGTAGATGCACGGCACGATGACGAGCGTCAGCACGGTGGCGACGATCAGGCCGCCGATGACGACGATCGCGAGGCTTTGCGAGACGATGCTTCCGCTCTCCGCCGAGCCGAACACGAGCGGAAGCATGGCGCAGACGGTCGCGATGGCCGTCATCAGGATCGGGCGCATGCGCGTGCCGGCCGCCTCGAGCAGCGCCTCGCGGATCGGCATCGTCTCCTCGTTGTGCTTGACGCGGTCGAGCAGCACGATCGCGTTGGTGACGACGATGCCGATCAGCATGAGCGCGCCGAACATCGCCGTGAAGTCCGGCGTCACCTGCGTCACGACGAGGCCGAGCACCGCGCCGATGGCCGCGAGCGGCAGCGTGAACAGGATCGCCAGCGGAGTCCGCAGCGTCTTGAACGTCAGCACCATGATGAGGTAGACGATGCCGATCGAAATGAGCGCGATCATGCCGAGATCGGCGAAGTCCTGCGACATGTCCGCTGAGGCGCCGCCGACAGAGGCGTGCGCGCCGGCGGGCAGCTTCAGGCCGTCGACCGCCTTGGAGATGTCCGCGCCGACGACGGACAGCCGGCTCGGCTCCGCCTCGGCCGCGATGCGGACGTAAGGCTTGCCGTCTTTCAGGTAGTAGACGGTCGCCTTCTCTTCCTGAACCCACTTGGCGACCGCCGATACCGGCTGCGGACCGGCGTCCGTCAGCACGGTCAGCGCATCCAGCTCCGCGGCCTGCGTCGGAGCGAGCGCCGGCTGCAGCACGACCGGCGTCTGCCGGCCGTCCTCGCCGGCCAGCTGCCCGATCGGCACCGGGTTCAGCATGCCCTGCAGCTGCTGGGCCAGCTCCGCCGACTTGGCTTTTGCCGGATCGACCTCCAGCGTGTAGACGGCTTTCTTCGCCTGCTCGTTGCTCTCGACCTTGAGCACGTCCTGCACCGGCTCGATAGCCGCCATGACAGTCGCCGCCGCAGAGCTCGCCGTCGCCGCGTCCGGACCCGTCACGTCCACGTACACCTGGGAGCCGCCGCTGCCGCCCATCAGGCTCGACGTCTTCACCTCCAGCTCGGCGTCCGCAGGGATGCCCGCCTGCGCTTTCACCTGCTCGGCCAGCGCCTCCGCGTCCGTTCCCTTCTTGAGTCCGAGCAGATAGCGGATCTGCGTGCGGGAAGCGATCTCGCCGTACTGGGCCGACTCCTCGTTGCCTCCCGCCGTCATGTACACCCACTCCTGCTCCGGCAGGCTCTGCAGGTACGATTCCAGCTTTTCTCCGTCCGCGGCCATCCGCTCCTGCGTCGCATCCGCCTGGAAGGCCAGCGTTACGGACAGGTTGGAGGCGTCCGACGTATCGAGCGCGCCCTTGGGCATCGCTGCGTACGCTCCGATCGAGCCGGCGAGCAGCACGACGGCGGCCGTCAGCGGCAGCCACTTGCGGCGCAGGCTCCAGTCGAGGAACCGCTGGAAGCGCCGGGAAGGCTCATGCTCCGTCAGGCGCACGTTCCGGAACAGCCCGGCACCGATCAGCGGAACGACCGTCAGCGCGACGAGCAGCGACGAGAGCAGCGAGTAGCTCACGGTCAGCGCGAACGGCAGCAGGAACGCCTGCAGCGAGCCGCGCAGCAGGCCCATCGGCAGGAAGACCGCGACCGTCGTCAGCGTCGAGGCGGTGATGGCGGTCGAGACTTCGCGCGTCGCGTCGATGACGAGCGGAATCGAGAAGCGCTCCTTCTGCAGCCGGCGGAAAATGTTCTCGATGACGACGATGCTGTCGTCCACGAGCCGTCCGACCGCGACGGCGACGCCGCCGAGCGTCAGGATGTTGAGCGATACGCCCGACAGGTCGAGCAGGTACAGCGTCAGGCCGAGCGACAGCGGGATCGACACGATCGTGACGAGCGTCGCGCGGATGTTCCGCATGAATACGAGAATGACGAGCGTCGCGAACAGCGCTCCGAGCAGCACCTCTTTCATCATGCTGTTCACGGAATTCACGACCTGGTCCGAGCTGCTCATGAGCACCCTGAGCTCCGCGCCGGGAATTTCTCCGTTCAGCCGCTCGGCTTCCTTCTCCACGTCCCTCCCGACCGCGACCGCATTGGCGCCCGGAGCCTTGGTCACGGTCAGCACGAGCGCGTCCTGGCCGCCGAGCCGGCTGATGCCGCCGGCCTCGCTCTGCGCCTCGACCCGCGCCACCTCGCCGAGCGCCACGCCCGGAGCGACCGGCAGCTGCCGCAGCGTCTCGACGTCGCGCAGCGTCGACGTCACGTTCAGGTTGACGGCGCTGCCGCCGAGCTGGCTCTCGCCGATCGAGGCGGAGCCCGTGCGGCCTTGCAGCACGCCATACAGCGCCTGCAGCGGCACGCCTTTGGCGGCGAGCTTATCCGCGTCCGGGGACACCGTCACGGACGGCTGCGGACGGCCCGACAGCTGGGCGGCGCCGATGCCGTCGATGTCCCGGAACGCTTCGAGAATGTCCTTTTCCGCCTCGGCGCGCTTCGCCTCGGCCATCGTCTCGTCGAACGTCAGCGTCACCCAGCTCACCGGGATCATCGACGTGTTCAGCTGGATCACGTACGGCGGAGCGACCCGCTCCGGCAGCGGCACGGAGGCGATGGCCCGCTCCACATCCGCCCTTGCCTGCTTCATGTCCGTCGACGAGTCGAAGTTCAGATTGAGCTGCGAGTAGCTGTCGCCGGACGTCGCGAACGCAGCGGTCTTGCCCTGGATGCCCGCCGTCGCCTCCTGCAGCGGCTTCGTCACGAGCGCCTCCATCGACGCCGCGTCGTAGCCCGGCCCGATCGCCGTCACCGTCACCTGCGGATTGTCCGCCTCCGGCAGGAACTCCATCGGCAGCTTGAGGTAGCTTGCCGTCCCCATGACCAGCACGAGCACGACGCACAGCCACACCGCCGCCTTGTTTCGAAATGCTCCTTGAATGAATGACCTCATCCCCATCTTCCTCCCCATGGTCGCTTTCTCTTTGTCGGATTAAAGTGCCATAGAGAGTGTACCTTGAACTCGACGCGGGCTGGAAACGGCTGGAGAACGGTCTTCGATCCCATCTGCGGGAGGGCGGCGGAGCCGGTCTGAAGTCCAGGAGCAGGCTCCGACGGAGGATGGAGGGCGGCGGCGAGGGGCGCAGCCAAGGGGGCCAGGCTGAGGGCTGAGCTGGCGCGGGCGGCCTTCTTTTTCCGCATGCAAAAAAGGCCCGGGAGATCGCCCTCCCGGACTAGACCGTCGGCACAGCCTCGTCCGTGTCCCCTTCTCTGCATATGCTGACGAAACTCAGACACGCTATTCGGCGAAAAATCGGACCTTCTCCACGCTAACGAACCGGAGACACGTTATTGCGCCAAAACAGACCCTTATCCCGTCGTGAACAAGCCAATAAGGCGTCTCCGGTTCGTCAGCGCTCAAGAAGAGTTCCCTAGGGGCAAATAAGACACCTCAGGTTCGTTACGTCCTGCCTATTCTGCCGTCGACGAACGACCTGTCGCCCCCACTCCAGAGCACCCGCCGCGAGGCGATACTGGCGACTCGCTGTGACCCGGACCTCTCGCCCATTCTGGCGCCTTCTCCCCCCGCCCCGCACGGCGTCAGTCCTCTCGCCGCACCGCCCGCTCCAGCTCCTCGACGTAGGCGGCTCCCAGCCGGGACAACGCGCGCTGGCGCTGGCTGATCCAGCCGACCTCGATCGTCTCGTCGCATTCCAATGGCACGGGGATGATCTCGTTGCCGTTCAGGTCCTTGCTCAGCACGCCGGTCGAGATCGTATAGCCGTTCAGGCCGATGAGCAGGTTGAACAGCGTCGCGCGGTCGCTGACGCGAATGCTCTTGGGGTGGGACAGCGTGCTGAGGATCTCCTCCGCGAAGTGGAACGAGTTGTACTCGCCCTGGTCGAACGACAGATATGGATACGGCTCCAGATCCTCGACCGTCACCCTCGCCTTGCGCGCGAGCGGGTTGCGGATGCTGATGAACACATGCGGCTCGGCCGTGAACAAGGTGTGGAATTCCAGGCTGGCCGAGGCGAGCAGCTTGTGGATGACCTGGGCGTTGAACTCGTTGCGGTAGAGGATGCCGATCTCGCTGCGCAGCATCCGCACGTCCTCGATGATCTCATGCGTCTTGGTCTCGCGCAGCGCCAGGTCGTACTCCTCCTGTCCGTACTGCTCGACGAGCCGGACGAACGCATTCACGGCGAACGCGTAATGCTGGGTCGAGACGGAAAAATGCTGCGGCGCCCGGCGGGCGCTCCGGTAGCGGCTCTCCAGCAAGTCCGCCTGCTCGACGACCTGGCGCGCATAGGCGAGAAATTCCGTCCCCTCGGTGGACAGCTCGATGCCCTTGTTCGTGCGGCGGAAGATCGTGATCTGGAGCTCCTGCTCAAGCTCCTGCACCGCCTTGGACAGGCTCGGCTGCGAGATGAACAGGCGCCGGGCCGCCTCGTTCATCGACCCTCTCGCCGCGACCTCGATGATGTAGCGCAGCTGCTGCAGCGTCATGATGGCTCGTCCTCCTTGCTCGGTTCGGTTACGGCTAGTATAAAGGGTGGCCGCTCAATTCGTAAACGAGGAGCGCGCTGGGCCACAGACGAAAAAGGCATGACCAAGTCATACTTGGTCATGCCGGAATTCGTTGTCCGCTCTCAAATCCTCATCTCGTCAGGCCGAAACTCGCGAATCTCCGCCCGGATCGCCGGCGGCTCCAGCCGCTCGGCCGCCGCCCGTCCGCACAGCGCCGGGAACTCGCCGTCCCCCGCGTTGCGCAGGGCGAGCAGCTGGGGCAGCGTCAGCCGCGGGTCCAGCTCCCGGCCCGTCAGCCGGAAATGCCGCAGCCGCTCCTCCGCGCGGATGATGCGGTCCTGCGACTTGGTCGCGTACACCCGCATCCGCAGCAGGCCCAGCAGCAGCACAAGCGCGAGTCCGGCCAGCAGCCAGGCCGTCCAGGCGGCGTCCGTGCCCCAGGGCTGCCGGGCCGCATGGACGGAGCAGGCGATCAGCAGCGCGAGCCCGAGCGGCAGGTTCACGAAGTGGTGGAGCGGATCGAAGCGCGGCGGCTGCTTGCGGCGGTCCGCCATCCGCTAGACCTGGCGCGTCCAGTGGCGGTGCTCGGCGACCGCCTGGATGAACGGCTGGCCGAGCCCTTGGCCCGCGAGCAGTCCCGGATCGCCCGCCTTGGCCTTGATGCCGGCGAGCGCGAGCAGCTGCTCCGCGTCTTCGGCACGGCCGAAGCCGATCGCCTTGTAATGCTGGAACGCTTCCTTCAGGAAGTCCGCCAGCTTCGGCACGGCCGCCAGCGCCTGGACGCTCGCCTCCCCTCCGGCGACGAGAACGGCGTCGAACAGCACCGAATCGCTCGTGAGGAAGCTGTGCGCCGCCTCGACGGCCGAATCCGCGTCGCTCTTGACCGCGCCGAGCCGGACGCTGAGGAATTCCGGCTGGATGCCGGCATTCGTCAGGTCACGGACGAGCGCCTCGGTCGCTGCGCCGTCGAAGCCGTCCGCCACGAGCACCGCGACCTTGCGGCCGTTCGGCGTCTTGATCGTGTTCATCATGCTGAGCGCGGGCGAAGCGGCCGCCTCTCGGGCCTTGTCGTCCGCCTTGGCCGGCGGCGTCGCGCCGATGTTGGCGGCGATGCCCGCCGACAGCTCGCCGCTGACGTTGGCGAACATGTCGATGACGGCCTGGCGGATCGCCTTGTCCTTGACGTGGCCGAGCTCAAAGCTGAACGCCGAGACGATATGCTGCTTCTCCACGTCCGACATGCTGTTCCAGAACAGCGCCGCTTGGCTGTAATGATCCTTGAAGCTGTCGCTGCGCTCGCGCGTGACATGGCCTTCGACCTTTTCCTGATAATGCTTGTAGCCGTCCGCGGTCGGGTGCGGAGCCCCGCCGGCGATGCCGTTCTTGTGATACGCGACCGGACCGCGGTTGATCGTCATGCGGTGCATGCCGTCGCGCTGGTTGTTGTGCACCGGGCACATCGGACGGTTGATCGGAATCTCGTTGAAGTTCGGGCCGCCGAGGCGCGAGAGCTGCGTGTCCGTGTAGGAGAACAGCCGTCCCTGCAGCAACGGGTCGTTGGAGAAGTCGATGCCTTTGACCAGATGGCCCGGGTGGAAAGCGATCTGCTCCGTCTCCGCGAAGAAGTTGTCCGTGTTGCGGTTCAGCGTCAGCTTGCCGACCTTGCGCACGGGGATGAGCTCCTCCGGCCAGATTTTCGTCGGGTCGAGGATGTCGAAATCGAACTTGAACTCATCCTCTTCCTCCAGCACCTGCAGGCCGAACTCCCATTCCGGATAGCGGCCGGCCTCGATGGAGTCATGCAGGTCGCGGCGGTTGAAGTCGGGGTCCTTGCCGCCCAGCTTCTGCACCTCGTCCCAAACGAGCGAATGCGTGCCGAGCACCGGCTTCCAATGGAACTTGACGAAGCGCGCCTTTCCCTCCGCGTTGATAAGGCGGAACGTGTGGACGCCGAAGCCCTCCATCATGGCGTAGCTGCGGGGCAGCGAGCGGTCGGACATCGCCCACATGACCATATGGGCGGTCTCCGTGTTCTGGACGACGAAGTCCCAGAACGTGTCGTGAGCCGACTGCGCCTGCGGAATCTCGTTGTGCGGCTCCGGCTTGACCGCATGGATGAAGTCCGGGAACTTCATCGCGTCCTGGATGAAGAAGACCGGCATATTGTTGCCGACGAGGTCGAAGTTGCCCTCCTCCGTGTAGAACTTGACGGCGAAGCCGCGCACGTCGCGCACCGTATCCGCCGAGCCGCGCGAGCCCGCGACGGTGGAGAAGCGCACGAACACCGGCGTCTGCTTGGACGGGTCCTGCAGGAAGCCCGCTTCCGTCAGCTCCGCGAGGGGCTCGTACACCTGGAAATAGCCATGAGCACCCGCTCCGCGCGCATGCACGATGCGCTCCGGGATGCGCTCATGATCGAAATGCGTCATCTTCTCGCGGAAGTGGAAGTCCTCCATCAGCGTCGGACCCCGCACGCCCGCCTTCAGCGAATGCTCGTCCTCGGCGACGTGAAGGCCGGTATTGGTCGTCAGCTTCTGTCCGTCGTTGTCTACGGTGAAGCCCTTCAGCTGCTCGGTCTTGTCCGTCTCGTTCCGGTGCCCCTTCGGCTGATTGCTCATGAAAAGAAGTTCCTCCTCTAAATCGAGTTCTAGTCTTCTCTCCTTTAACCGACGAGGACTGCTGCCAATCAAACGAATGCGAGCACGGCTAAGCGGCGCTCGGCTCCGGGCCTTCCTGCGGAGCCCGATCCGATCCCGGCTGATTCGTTCCGGCCGCCTCCGTCCGCCGGAATTCGCCCAGCTCCCGTCGCAGCCCGTCGGACATGTCCCGCAGCTGCTCCGTCGATGCGGACACCTCCTGCATGACGCCCCGCTGGGCGGCGCACAGCTCCTCCGCCCGGACCGAATGCTCGGCGATCGATGTCGCCAGTCCGAGCAGATCATCGCTCGTCGCCAGCAGCTCCTCCATCGAGGCCGACAGCTCCTCGGCGGCGGTCGACACTTCCTGCGCCTGGCGCGCGACGACGGCGATGGCTCCGTTCACCCCGTCGAAGGCGAGGCCGGTCCGCTCCAGCTCGGCAGAGCCCGCCTTCGTCTCCTCGAGCCCGCGGTCCATCGCCTCCGCCGCCTCTTCGGCCTGAAGCGCCATGCCGCGCACGGTCTCGGCGATCTGCACGGAGGAGGCCGACGTCTCCTCCGACAGCTTCTTGACCTGCTGGGCGACGACGGCGAAGCCTCGTCCATGCTCGCCTGCGCGCGCCGCCTCGATCGAGGCGTTGAGCGAGAGCAGCTTCGTCTGCTCCGCCACGCCGGCGATGACGTCCGTCACCCGGCCGATCTCCCTCGCCTGCAGCACGAGGCGCTCTACGGACGCAGCCGCCTGGGCGATCGAGCGGCCGACCGAGTCCATCCGTCTGCGCGCCTCGTCCATTCTCCGCTTGCCTTCTTCGGCGCGAAGCCGGGCCTGCTCGGACGACTCCGCCGTCAGCGAAGCGGACTCGGCGACGCCGCTCAGGCTGAGCGCGCCTTCCTCGAGCGCCGTGCGGTTGTCGCCCATCCGCTCCCGCTGGCCAGCCGCCGAATCCGAAATGAGGCGCACCGACTCGAGCATGCGGACCGAGTCCTTCTCCGCCGCCGCCGAGCTGAGCGCCAGCAGCCGGGCGGAACCGCCCAGCTCGTCCGCGCTCCCGCCGACGGCATCCAGCAGCTGGGACAGCCGAGCCTTCATCGCGTTGACCGAGTCGGCCATCGCGCCCAGCTCGGCGATGCGCGGCCGCTCGATGTCGTCCACGGCCAGATTGCCGGCGGCGATCTCCGCCGACAGCCGGGCCGTCGCCCGCGTCGGCCGGACGATCCGCTGCGTCAGCCAGGCGGCCGCGAACGTTCCGATGAGCACCGTCGCCGCCACGACGGCCGCCATCAGGCTACGCGTCCTCGCCACCTGCTCGTTCGACGCCGCTACCGCTTCGTCCAGCCGCGTCTGCTCGAACGCGGCCAGCTCGTCCGCCTTTGCCGTCAGCTGCGCCGACAGCGGGACGCTCTGCTCCACCATGAGAGAGGAGTAGCCCTCCGTATCGCCCCGCTGACGCAGCGTCGTCAGCTGCGCGACGATTTTTCCGTACGCCGCTTCGAGCTGCTTCAGCTCTTCGGCGAGGCGGATCGCCTGCTCCTCCTCCAGACCGGCCTGCAGCCGCTCCATTTCCGCCGCAAAAGCCTTCCGGTCCTGATTGTACGCGGAATAGTTCTTCTCCTGGCCGGTGATGAGGTACCCGCGGATGTTCCTGTCCTCGCTCGCCGCGGCATAGCGCAGGTCTTGGATCGATCCGATCGCTCCCACCCGATTCTCGATGAGCCGCTCGTAAGACCGATTGACGGAGCTGATCTGCAGCCAGCCGGCGGCGCCGACGACGGCCGTGAGCACAAGCACGCCCGCGAATCCGAGCGTTAGAACGGTACGAAGCTTCATGGGTTCACCCTCGCTTAGGATAGATTGGGATGGGACTTTATGGATACATTAGACTATATATAGGCCTAAATTACCATACAATCATGCCAGGATTTTGTATAAATGAATCTTTAGACCTATCCCGATTCATCCATTAGGCTTTCATTGATTTATCTAGTATTATAGATATAAGAACCATTACCTGCTCTCAAGGAGGAATTTTCCGATGACCGCCCCTGACCCGATCCCCTACTCCCTGCTCGACCTCGCTCCCGTCACGGAAGGCTCGGATGCGGCCGAGTCGTTCCGCCGGACGCTTGAGCTCGCGCAGCTCGCCGACGAGCTCGGCTACACGCGCTATTGGCTGGCCGAGCACCACAACATGCCCGGCGTCTCCAGCTCGGCCACCTCGCTCATCATCGGCCATGTCGCCGGCGGCACGAAGCGGATCCGCGTCGGCTCCGGCGGCATCATGCTGCCGAACCATGCGCCTCTGGCGATCGCCGAGCAGTTCGGCACGCTCGAGTCGCTCTATCCCGGCCGCATCGACCTCGGACTCGGCCGCGCCCCCGGCTCCGACCAGCCGGCAGCGCGGGCGCTGCGCCGTGGCCTGACGGCCGGAGGCCAGGATTTCCCCGAGCTGCTGAGCGAGCTGCGCGGCTATTTCGACCCGTCGCTCGGCACGGCCGCTCCAGGCGTGCGAGCGGTGCCGGGCGAAGGTCTCGACATTCCGATCTGGCTGCTCGGCTCCAGCGGCTTCAGCGCCCAGCTCGCCGGCGAGCTCGGCTTGCCGTTCGCGTTCGCGAGCCATTTCGCGCCCGACTATCTGCTGCCGGCGCTATCGCTCTATCGCAGCAGCTTCAAGCCGTCGCGCCATCTCGATCGGCCCTATGCGATGGTCGCCGTCAACGTCATCGCCGCCGATACGGACGAGATCGCCGCGTGGCTCGCTACGTCCCAGCAGCAGCAGTTCCTGAACATCATCCGTGGCCGTACGGGCAAGCTGCAGCCTCCGGTCGACTCGATGGACGGCCTGCTGTCCCCGCAGGAGCAGGCGATCCTGACGGGCACGCTGCGCTATTCCATCGCCGGCAGCAAGGAGACGGTCAAGCGGCGGCTGCCGGAGATCCGCGAGGAGACCGGAGCCGACGAGTTCATCGTCGCCAGCCAGATTTACGACCATCCGGCGCGGCTGCATTCCTGCCGCTTGACGGCCGAGGCGTTCCGCGAGCTCGGCTGAGCGGCGCCCATAACGGACAAAAGCGAGCTTCTTCCGCCAGGGAGAAGCTCGCTTTTTTGGGCTACGGACTTCGCTGGACGCGCCCGTCCGATAGCCGGACGCGGGCTTGCGCCGGCGGCCGGAGCCTTTCATTTCCATATTTCGGATTGATCGGCTATTGAAGTAACTGTATAATAGCTCATGCCCATTGTTATCCAGCAGCACGGCATGACCGTTCCGATGAAAGAGGGGGATTCCGATGATCGGAGTCATAGTCGTAGATCCATATCAGCTCGTCCGGCGCGGCATCACGTCGATCCTTTCCGGAGTGGACTCCATCCATGTCGTCGGCGAGGCGTCCGACCGCAAGGAGGCGCAGGCGCTCATCCAGAGCCTGCGTCCCGACATCTGCATCATGAACAACCGCATCAATCAGCAGAGCGGTCTGGACGTCATCGGCCAGCTCAGGCAGGCCGGAGCGGCTTGCCGGTTCGTCTACCTGACCTCGTCGATGCCGCCGGCGGAGCTGAAGCGCGCGCTCGAGCTTGAGGTCGAAGGCCTCGTCCTCAAGGAAGCGCTTCCCGAGGAGCTGATCCATGCGATCCGCATGATCTCCCGGGGCCGCAAGTATTATGATGTCGAGCTGCTCGAATCGCGGCTGACGGATCAGCCCGCCGACATCACCGCCGGCCTCACGCCCAAGGAGAGCGAGGTGCTGCAGATGCTGAGCGAGGGACTGTCCAACAAGGAGATCGCCGCGCGTCTGGTCGTGACGGAGTATACGGTCAAGAAGCATGTGAGCCAGATCCTGTCCAAGCTCGACCTGCCGGACCGCACCAAGGCAGCCTTGTACTATCATCAGAGCCGGTCCGCGATCGGCGGCTGAGCCGGACCCGGCCTATAAGCAGAGCCGGCGGACTTTCGTCCGCCGGCTCTTTTTTGATGCGTTCGCGGCGGTCAGTCCAGCGGCCCCGCGATGCCGCCCCAAGGCAGCAGGCGCAGCAGCGCATAGCCTTCGATCTCGCCGGACGGCACCTGTCCGAGCTTCGGATTGCGGCTATCCAGGCTGGCCCCGGGGTCGCGGTTGTCTCCGAGCACGAACACATGCCCCGGCTTCACCCGCTGCGCCTCCATGTCCTCGGGCATGCCGACGGCATAAAGCTCCGGGAGCGCTTGGCTGTCGACGTAGACGATCCCGTCCCGGATCTCGACGACATTGCCGGGCACGCCGATGACCCGCTTGATGAGCCGGTAGCCGAGGGTGCTGCTGGCGATGATCGCGACGTCGCCGCAGGACGGCTCGTCGAGATAGCGGGAGAGCTTGTTCACGAGCAGGATGTCCCGATCTTCCAGCGACGGCAGCATGGATTGCCCCGACACGCGGCTCAGACCCGCACTCTGCGTGATAAGAAAGACGGCGGCGGCAGCCGCCGCCATGTACCGAATCCAGCCCCACACCTCTTTGCTGCGGCCGCTCACGGAGCTTCGCCGCCCTCATAGGTATCGCCCGAGACGGTCGGCGGCGGGGAGGCGGCCGGTACGTCGACCCCGGACAAGGAAGCGAGCGCGGATGCCGTGACGGCATCCAGACGGGAGGCGTACGCCCGCTTCTGCTCCTCGCTGTCGAAGCTGCGGGAGGCAAGCAGCGATTGGGCGTAATCAGCGATCTCCTGGCGCTTGGCCGCTTGCAGCTCGGCGGAGAACCGCTCGAACTCGGCCGCCTGGCGCTCGAGATCCGAGCGCAGCTGCTGCTGCAGCCGCTCCGCCTGAAGGGCGGTCTCGTCCTGGATCGCGCGGTCCAGCTCGGTGACAGCCGCGTCGGCCTGCATGCCCGCCCAGGCCATGATTTTGCTCTTCAGATCGACGTCGGCATAGGCCGCTCCGGCCGTTATCGCCATCGCGGCCGCGACCGCTCCCGCACCGATGGCCGTCCTTCTCGCCCATCCATAGCTTCCGGCCCTCGCTCCGCTCCGCTGCTTCCTCATGTCGGTTACCGCTCCTTCTCGTTCAGGCGGGTGAAGCGAAGGACATGCCGGGAATTCCCGCCATGCCCCATTCCTCCGCTGCTGTATTCGTGGAATTACTTGATGACGGCCGCGGCTTCCAGAGCGGCGAGCGCAGCCGCCGTCTTCGTGTCGGCTTCAGCCTTCACATTCGTCTTAGCCGCTTCGACCTGCTGCTTCGCATAGTCGTTCAGCTCGGCGCGCAGCTCGGCGATTTTCGCTTCGATGTTGGCGCGGATCGCTTTGTCGGACGTTGCGGCTTGATCCTGGATCAGCTTGTTCAGCTTGTCCTGGCGGTCCTTGATCGTCGCCGTGAGGTTGTCCGTGGACGACTTTTGATAAGCGGCGACATCTTTGCCGACTTGCTCCACGCTTTTCTTGGATTGGTCCTCCACGGAGCTTTTCAGGCCGTTCTCGCCATATTTCTTCGCTTCGCTCTTGAGTCCGTCGACCGTCGCGTTCACGCCGTTCACGAAGCCTTGGAAGTCCGAAGGAGCTTTCGCGCTCAGGCCGTCGGCCGCCGCGTTCACTTGGGTGATGTAGTCGTTCTTCTGCTTGTTGATGGCCAGCATGGAAGCGTCGGACTGATCTTTCTGGTAAGCCGTTACGCCGGTTGTGGAATCGGTTTTCAGCTGATTGTACTCATTGTTGTAGCTGCTCAGCTTTTTCCCGTAATCGATCGTCGCATCCACAGCGACCTTGGTCGTAGCCGCGCCGAATTTCGTGTTGTACCAGCTGTTGAACTGACCGGCGATGTCAACGCCTGCGAAGGCCGTTCCCATGCTGGCTACGATGCCTGTAGCGACGACGCCGACTGCGATTTTCGTTTTGAGCGATTTGATGGCCATGATGGAATGATCCCCTTTGAATTGGTTTTGGTTGCGATATGTAAGGCTTCCCGCATTCGGCTTGGCGCCGATTCGAGCGCTTAATCCCCCTGCGTCAGCTCCGTCAAAAGCTCGTCCAGGCTGCGTTCCAGCTCATCATCCGCGCGGGCTTGCGCGGCCGCCGCCGCTTCCTCGAACCTCCGGTCGATGGCTCCATTCGGCCCGGCAAGCTCGGCTTCCGCTTCGTCCAGCTCGCGAAGATAACGTTCCAGATGCTCGCTGTAGGTGTCGAAAGCTCTCTGACGCGCTTGCTCCGCGGCCTCTTCGACCTGCTTCCCGTAGGTTGGCGCGGCCTGCTGAGCGAGCAGGTCGGCGGCTTCCCGGAACGACTCGGCGGCTTGGCGCTCCGCCCCCCAGCGCAGCTCGTCCGCTTTCTTGCCGAAAGCGTCTGAATACCATTCCTGCACAGCCGCTGTGAAGCCCGCCTGGCCAAAGGCTGTTCCCGAACCGATCGCCGCCGCGAGCCCTAGCGCTGCCGTCGTGGCAGCCAAGCTTCTCCGTTTCATCCCGTTCACCTCGACCTTCCGTCCCAAGAGCTTTCGTCCTGCTGTCTGTACTCAGTATAGAGGGAAGTCCTGCGTCGAGGCCTCCCCCCCGAGGATACTTTGCGGTGTTCCTGGCTGCCCCAATTTTTCCAATCCATTGGAATACTGCGGTCGAGGTTTTGCGAGCGGTAGGATGCTACTCTTCCTTCACGAGTTGTCCATCCCAGCCCTAGTGTAGTGAACGAACGATCCAGGAAAGGTATCCTTTGGCACCATACCGTCATCGAATGCTGTCGACGAAAGTCGGAATTTGTCATTCTTTGGACCTAGAGGACCGTCAGGCTGCCTCTGGACCGTCTTCCGTTTACCGAATCAGTCGTCCGGTTATATTACTTCCACGACAGGAAACGCAGGTACGGATACAAGCTCGACGAATCCACGAAAGCGAGGTCATTGGAGATGAGCAAAAAAATCGTAGGCGTATACGACACGGAGCAGGCGGCGATCGAGGCGATCGAGCTGCTGAAGGAGCGGGGCGTAGAGAGCGAGGACATCTCGATCCTGGCCCGCGACAAGGGCGATGTCTCGACGATTCAGGAGGAGACGGGCACGATGGCGCCGGAAGGCGTCGCGGCCGGCGCGGCAGGCGGCGGCATGCTGGGAGGACTGACAGGCCTGCTCGTCGGCATCGGCGCGCTGGCGATTCCGGGCATCGGCCCGATCGTCGCGGCCGGCCCGATCGCCGCCGCGCTTACGGGCGCAGCGGTCGGCGCGGGAGCCGGCGGACTGGTGGGCGGCCTGATCGGCCTGGGCATCCCGGAGAACGAAGCTTCTCTTTATAATGAATACGTCCAGGACGGCAACATCCTGGTGCTGGTCGAATCGCGCGCCGAGCGGGACCACACGGTGTACGACTCCCTGCGGAGCACGGGCTCCATCAACGCCCCGTCGTATGAGCGCGACGTGCAGCCGTACAACCAGACGGCAGCGGCGACGGATCTGCCCGGCGATGCAGGCGCCGTGCCAGCGGGCGAGGTGTATCCGGACGGCACGCCGGTGCGTGGCGGACGCGCCGATGCGTCGACGACGATCGGCGTCGACGGAAGCAGCTACGTCGACACGGACCTGGACCGCGATCGCGACGGCCGGGTCATGGGCAGCGACCGCGATCCGGTGGACGGCAGCTATCGCGCCGCCGACGGCTACGCGGAGCCGGGCCGCACGCGGGACGCGCGGTATTATGACAAGGACGGCGTCCGTCGCGACGGCCCGCCGCTGGACCAGGACCGCGACGGCGACGGCGACGTCACGCTCAAGGAGCGCGCCCAGAACCTGCGCGACAAGTTCTAGGGAAAAAGGGGCTGCTCCATTAGCGCCTCTATCCGAAGAAGCAGCGGCTTCATCTAGGTGCAGCCGCAGGAAAAACGCGAGAAGAAGCCGAGGCTCCGGCTTCTTCTCGCGTTTTTGGTATGGAGGTGTCGGCGCTCATTGCAGGCAAAGGCAAACCGGACCGGCGGACCGAGCAGCCGACGGTACGCCGCAGCCTGCCCAAGCCTTGATGCGGAAAGGTTTCTTTTAGGGGCCTGGAATGCTGGCTGGGCCGTCGCTGGGCTGGGCCGTGGGCCTGGGCAGCTCGAAGCTCGATGTCCTCTCCGCCATAACGACTCGTGGTGCGCTTAGCGGCCTTTTTTTCGCGTTTCGGACAAGCTAACGACGCATGTGACGCTTAAACCCTCTAAACACCCTGATTCAGCTCGTTTTCTTGAGCTTTTTTAACGCTTCGCTCACCACACATCGTTAGCTTGATGGGCACTCACAATAGAGCCTTCTACCAAGCTGATGCGTCGTTAGCCCACTGGCTTCGGTTAAAGGAATCGCAGCGGCAGCTTCGAATCTCCTCTCAACGAACTCCAAATGGATGCGTCTGCTGCCAGCGGCTCCGTGCGGACATGGCTTGTTTCCCCGTCGGCACTTACGCTGATTTTTTCAGAGCAGGCAGCGTCGGGCAAAAGACAGCGCTTGGAAGTTCAGTCCTTAGCCTGGTCTAAAAAAACGTCCCGAGCCGCTTCGAAGCGGCTCGGGACGTTTTGACCTATCTATCGGGGAGGCGCTCCAGCAAGGGAATTTCTTCCCTTGCTGTACGCGGCCACGCCAGCCTCCAGCCGGGCGGGCCGCCCGGCTCAGGAAGCTTCGCCCGCCTCCTGGAACGCAGCCGCGGATTCGCGACGGCGCGTCATGACGAGGTTGAGCACGATCGCCGTGATCGAGCCGGTGACGATGCCGCTCTGCATCAGCATCGACACCTCGGTCGGCAGCTGCGCGAACATCGACGGCACCGTCGCGGAGCCGAGTCCGACGGCGAGGCTGCAGGCGACGATCATGAGGTTGCCTTCCTTGCGCAGGTCGACCTCGGACAGGATGTTCATGCCTGCCGCGGCGACAGAGCCGAACATGACGATCATCGCGCCGCCGAGCACGGCGTTCGGGATGACGGTCGTCAACGCCGCCAGCTTCGGCAGCAGGCCGAGCAGCACCATGATGCCGCCGGCGGCGAAGATGACGTTGCGCGTCTTCACCTTGGTCAGCTGGATCAGGCCGACGTTCTGGGAGAACGCCGTGTACGGGAAGGCGTTGAGCACGCCGCCGAGCATGATCGCCGCTCCCTCGGAGCGGAGGCCGTTCACGATCTGGCGCTGCTCGACCTTCTGGTCGGTCGCCTTGCCGACGGCGAGATAGACGCCCGTCGACTCGACCATGCTGACGATGTTGACGAGGATCATCGTGCCGATCGCCACGAGGCTGAACTCCGGCGCGCCGAAGTAGAACGGCGTCGGGACGTTGACGAGCGACGCCTCGGCGACGCCGCCGAAGCTGACCATGTCCATCGCATACGCCGCACCCGTGCCGGCCGCGAGCCCGACCAGCACCGCGACGGCCCGCAGGAAGCCGCGCGCGAAGCGGCTGACGAGCAGGATGACGACGAGCGTCAGCAGCGCGAGCAGCAGGTTGCGCGGCGCGCCGAAGTCGGCGGCGCCCTGGCCGCCGGCGACGTTGTTCATCGCGACGGGGATGAGCGACAGGCCGATGATCGTCACGACCGAGCCGGTGACGACCGTCGGGAAGAACCGCAGCAGCTTGCCGTACAGCGGCGCGGCCAGCACGACGAACAAGCCGGAGACGATGATCGCCCCGTAGACGGTGGCGAGGTTGTACTCGGAGCCGATGACGATCATCGGGCCGACGGCCGTGAACGTGCAGCCGAGCACGACCGGCAGGCGGCTGCCGAACCAGCGCGAGCCGATGACCTGCAGCAGCGTCGCCAGGCCGCAGGTGAACAGGTCGGCGGCGATCAGATAGGCGATCTGCTTTTCGGTCAGGCCAAGCGCGCCGCCGATGATGAGCGGCACGACGACCGCGCCGGCGTACATCGCCAGCACATGCTGCAGGCCGAGCGCGGCGACCTTGCCGGGAGCGAGCGGCTTAGCCATGCGAGCCTCCGCCCTGGGCGCCGGAGGCCGCGGCTGCGGCCTCCGCTTCGCGCACATAGGTCACTTCGCCGGGGCGCATGGACGCGATCCGCGCCAGCGAATGCACCTCGACCCCGAGCGCCTCCAGCAGCCCGCGGCCTTCCTGGAAGCTCTTCTCGATGACGCAGCCGACGCCGCGCAGCTCGGCGCCCGACTGCTTCACGATGTCGACGAGGCCGACCAGCGCCGCGCCCGTCGCGAGGAAGTCGTCCACGATGAGGACGCGGTCCTGCGGCGTCAGGTACGACTGCGAGATGCTCACCTGATACGTCTCCCCGCGGGTGAACGACACGACCTCGGAGGTGAACAGGTTCTCCGTCAAGGTGACGGCCTTCTTTTTCTTCGCATAGATGAAAGGCACGTCCAGCGCGATGCCGGCGGCCATGGCGAACTGGATGCCGCTCGCCTCGATCGTCAGCACCTTGGTGATGCCGCGACCCGCGAAGATGCGGGCGAACTCCTGCCCGATCTCCAGCGCCAGCCTCGTGTCGACCTGGTGGTTCAGGAACGAGTCCACCTTCAGCACCTTGTCGGAGAGGATCAGCCCTTCCCGGCGAATCCTTTGCTCCAGCTTTTCCATCATTCGTCGCCCCTCTTCCCCTCGATTCCTCTCATCCGGCAAAACAAAAGACAGACCTCCCCTGGCGCGCTGCTCCAAGTGAGATCTGTCTGCGATGACAAGTCCTGTCGGCGCCCGGACGAAGCGGCCCGGCTGGCCTGATTCCAGGTCCAGTCCGGCCGCCCGCGCGGGCGCTCCCACTCATAGTCGGACGATTGCGATGGTCGTCCGGTAGAAACTTATGGGCCATATCCCCATGATTATACGAGCTTGTATTCAGTTATCTTTTACGTATCCTACACAATTCGACAAGGGCTGGCAAGCCCCAAAATCCGACATCGCCGCGCCTCTAGCTCGCTCGCCCGCCCTTGAGCCGCTCGTCCACCCGGAGCATCAGCAGGCCGCTGGCCAGCAGCAGCGCCGAGCCCGCGTAAAACATCAGGTCGAGCGTGAAGTAGTCGATCAGGAATCCGCCTGCGATGACCGCGATGCCGGAAAACAGCGCGATGCCGGTCTGGTAGCGGCCGATCTTCTCGCCCCGGCCGGGCTCCCCGTCGGTCAGATCGGCGAGCAGCGCCTTCTCGCAGGTGCGCTGCATCGCTCCGAACGCGCCCATCGCGATCTGCAGGACGTACACCTGGGCGATGCTCGTGGCGAGCGGGAACAGCAGGAACAAGCCGGCCATGCCCCACGAGCCGATCAGCATCAGCGGCGTTCGGCCGAATCGGTCGGACGAGCGGCCGAACCAGCCGTTCAGGAATGCCGAGCCGATCGTGAACAGGCCGTAAGCGATGCCGTATTCCGCGAAGCCGCCTCCGATCTCCTTGACCTGAATGAGGTAGAACGGAAAGACGATGCCCGACCCGAGCGTCATCGCGTTCTGCGACAGCATGACCCAGCGCAGCGCGCTCCGCTTCATCGGCCCTCTCCCCTTTCTTCGCTTCCATAAGTCTCGTACCACTCGTTCCAGAACAGGCTTTTCGGATCGACGTTCCGCTTGACGGCCGCCAGCTCCTCCCAGTCCGGGTAGCTCCGGCGGAACTGCTCCAAGGTCGCATAAGGCTGATAAGTCAGGTAATAGGTGCCTCCGAACGACTGGGCCAGCCCGATCATCCGCTGCGTCAGCCGCTCCAGCCTCTCGATTCGAGCCTCGCTCCGCTTCTCGTTCATCAGCAGCACGAGCGCTGCCCGGTCCTCCGAGGCGCTGTAGGACAACGCCGACTCGCCGTTCTGCGGCATGTAGCGGACGGTGATGTTGACGACGTTCAGCGGCTCCTCCCGCAGCAGCTCCCGCAAGCCGTCTACGAACGCCTCGTACCGGTCCAGCGGGATGAAGTATTCCTGCAGCAGGTCGCTATGCTGCGCATCCCGATACTCGAGAAAGTCGCTCTCCGGCCGCATCGCGTTGTTGCGCGTGATGAGCGCGCCTTGCTCCGAGCGGAAAAGCCGCTCCTGGAAGCTCCAGCTCAGGCTTTTCCCCCATCCGTACTTGCGCTGCAGGCCGAACACGAATCGCGTCAGCTCGACCGCCCGGTCCTGCTTGAGCTCCCGGTCGCCGCGCTCCAGCGGCAAGCCTGTCCGCCGGTACTCCGTCATGTACATCCGCTCGAGAAAATGCTCCGGCGCCGTCGACAGCCTTGCGATCAGCAGCCCCGTATCCGGCGACCGGGCCGCCTCCTCGAACCGCTGCGGGAACTCGCGGTACGTCAGGATGCTTGTCCGCGCCTCGTACACCTCGTCCGCGGTCAGCTCCAGCGTCGCCTCGAGGATGACGCCGAGTCCTCCGAAGCCTCCGATCGCGGCGCGGAACAGCTCCGGCCGCTCCGCGCGGCTCGCCGTCACGATGCTTCCATCGGCCAGCAGCACCCGGATGGAGCGGACAGTCGAGATGAGCGGGCCTTCCGACGGATCGCGTCCGTGGATATTGGCGCTCAGCGAGCCGCCTAGAGTGAACAAATTCTGGGACTGCATGACGCGCACCGACAGGCCGAGCGGGTTGACCGCTTGTTGGATATCGGCCCAGGTAGCGCCGGCCTCCGCTGTAATGGTCCTCGCCTGCTCGTCGATCGCGAGAATGCGATCATACCGCTTCATGTCGAGCACGACCGCTCCCTCGGCAAACGTCTGTCCGCCCATGCTGTGGCGCGTGCCGGCGATGCTGATCTTGCGCCCCTCTGCGGCCGCCTCCCGGATGGCCCGGCGAGCGTCCTCCGCGCTGCGGACGGCGACTGTCCGGTCTACACGCGCGCTGACGACGCGGCCCACATCGGTCGCCTCCTCGCCGCGAGGCAGGGCCGACCTCGCCTGCAACGACAGCGCCAGCAGCAGCGCATAGACCGCGCAGGCGGCCAGCGCGACCCGCCAGCGGCGCCCGCTGCTCATCCGCCGGCCTGCCGGGCCTCGGCGGCCAGGCCGTGGCGGTACTGTCCCGGCGTCATGCCGGTCCAGCGCTTGAACGCCCCGTGAAAAGCGCTCGGCTCCGAGAAGTGGAGCAGGTAGGCGACCTCCGCCACGCTCAGCTCCTGCTTCGCCAGGTAGCGGAGCGCCAGCTTGCGCCGCATCTCCGCGGCGACGCCGGCGAACGTCGCGCCCTCGCGCTGCAGCTTGGCTTGCAGGCTGCGCGCGCTCATGCCGAGCGCCCGCGCGGCCGCGGCCAGCGAAGGAGGCGCCGCTCCGGTCCGCTCCAGCAGATAGCGCGTCAGCTCGCGCGTCGTCGCCTGGCCTTTTTCCAGCGACTCCAGCATCCGGTCGGCCAGCGCCTGGAACTCCTGCCGCAGCCTCTCGTCCCTCGCCATGACAGGCCAGTCCAGCACCTCGGCCGGCAGCCGGATCGCATCCTCCGCCGCCCCGAACGCCGGCACCAGCCCGAACACGTCCCGGTACCGCTCCGGTTCCGCCGCCGGCGCGTGCCGGAACGACACGCCCGCCAGCTCCACCGGACGGCCGACAAGCCGCAGCAGCGAGCGGCAGAGCGAGGCGACCATGTCCTCCGTGCAGTGCCGGGACGCCTCCAGCGCCGGGTCGTTCAGCCGGAAGCGCAGCTCCGCCAGGCCGTTCTCCGCCGGCGCAGCCTTCAGCTCATAGCCGCTGCAGATCATTTCGTGGTACTTGTTCATCGCCTGCACCGCTTCGCCGGCTGTGGCGCAGTGCTGGACGACGTAGCCCGCCACGCCGAGATCGGCCAGCTCCATCTCCGCCCCTTGATGCAGGCCGAACAGCGGATCGCCGGCGAAGCGCGCCGCCTCGTCCATGAGGCGAGCCATCTCCCCATGCGCGATCCGGGCATCGCCTCGCTTCAGCAGCTCCGGATCCAGCCCCGCTTCCCGGCAGAAGCGTCCGGTATCGAGCCCGCGGGCGGCCATGCCGCGCACCGATGCCGCCAGCAGCGTCACCGTCATTCCGTTTTCCCTCATGCGATCCCTCCTGTGCGCGTTCCGTCACTACCCTCGCGCCTTCGCTCACTGCGCGGCGCATTACGGCCAGTTTATCATAGAATCAACCTCATCCTGGAAGAAAAAAGGAGACCTGCCCATGTCCCGCCGCATCGCCGTCATCATCGGCCATCCCGATTCCGAAAGCCTCTGCCACGCGCTGGCCGCCGCCTATATCCGCGGAGCCGAAGCCTCCGGAGCGGAGGTCAGCGTACTCGATCTGGCTTCGCTGGATTTCGAGCCGAACCTGCGCTACGGCTACCGCAAGCGCACCGAATTGGAGCCCGATCTGCTGCATGCCCAACATACGCTGCTGGGTGCCGATCACACCGTCTGGATTTTCCCGATCTGGTGGGCCTCCATGCCTGCCGTCCTCAAAGGCTTCCTCGACCGCGCGCTGCTGCCCGGGTTCGCTTTCCGCTACGACGACAGCAAGCCGCTGCCGGTGAAGCTGCTGGGCGGCAAGAGCGGACGCATCATCGCCACGATGGACTCGCCAGTTTGGTATTACCGAACCCTACTTAGGGATGCCGGCATCACCGTCATGAAAAAGGGCGTGCTGGAGTTTTGCGGCATCCGCCCGGTCGGCGTCACCCGGCTGGGCTCCGTCCGCGGCTCGAGCGACGAGCGGCGCAGACAGATGCTGGCCCGGGCCGAGCAGCTTGGGCGGGCGCTGAAGTGAACGTGGCCGAGACTCGCTGCAAGCGGCTGTTCACGCGCCTATGCCCATGGATGACGGCTTGATTCATCCAGCCGCTGCCCCTAGCCCTCGTTCCTCCCGCCCGACCATGGCCGCTCCTCATGCAAAAAGCGTCCAGATCCCGATGATGCTGAACAGAGCCGTATTCGAGTTGATCGGCAGCAGCCTGCCGTCGCAGTAAGTCCAGCCTCGCGGAGCAAAATTCGTAGCGAACAGAGCCACATGCCCGAGCATCGGAACCAACGCCGAAGCCGCCTTTACTAAAATCGGGCACGCGCCAACAAGAAGAACATCGCTAGAGCTTTGACCTTCGGAACCGCTCTGACAGAGGATCGAATTGACATCATCCTGAATCTGGCCTATTATGCATCTTAGACATAACAAACTTTATCCATCGGAATAGGAGGTGATGAATTCACGAAAGCACGACAACCGCATCGAACGAGCTAGCGCCAGATCGAGCATCGGCGGGCTGACCAGATCACTGGAGGCTGAGGATTTTTTCCCAGGCCTCTTTTTGTCGTTCTTCCAAGGACAACAAATGAGGGAGCTTCGGGTGAAGTGAACCATATCTGATGAAAAGAGAGGTCTTGCGAATGAACAGGTTCAAATCGAACCCCCTCCGGCTGCTTGCTTTGATTGCCTTGATCGTTTCCCTTCTCTCCGGCATCGCCTACTCCTACTCCGATCCGAAGGATACGACAGCCTTCGCGGCACCGGCCCAGCCCAACATCGTCTTCATCCTGACAGACGATCTCGACGAAGGCGTCTTTGAGAAAGACGCCGGCCTCCAGGCCCTCTTGGCTCAGAAGGGCACCACGTTCAACAAGAACTTCGTGGAGCTGTCCCTCTGCTGCGCATCCCGGACCTCCATCCTGAGAGGACAGTACGCGCACAATACGGGCATCTATACCAATGACGCCTCCTCCGGCGGCGGCTTCCAGACGGTGTTCCGCAAAGGACTGGAGAACTCCACCGTAGGCACCTGGCTCCAGGATGCCGGGTACAGAACCGCCTTCTTCGGCAAATACCTGAACGGCTACCCGAACGGGGCTCCTTCCTCGACGTATATCCCGCCAGGCTGGACAAGATGGTTCAGCCCGAACGGGGGAAGTCCGTATTCGGAATACAATTACACCGTGAACGATAACGGGAGCACCGTCTCCTACGGCAATTCCGAAGCGGACTACGGAGTGGACGTCATCTCCCAGAAAGTCTCCGCCTTCATCAGGAACACGACGACCTCCTTTCCGAACAAGCCCTTCTTCACGTGGGTCGCGCCTTATGTCCCCCATGGACCGGCCACCCCTCCGGCTCGCCACAGCGGCAAATACGCCGGCGCGCAAGCCCCTCGCACGCCGTCCTTCAACGAGGCGGACGTGAGCGACAAGCCGGCTTGGATCCGGAACAAGCCGCTCCTGACGGCCGCGCAGATCGCGACGATCGACAACCTGTATCAAAAGCGGCGGGAATCGCTGCTGGCCGTGACCGATCTGGTGCAGAACGTCATCGATACGCTGGCCGCTCAGGGCGTGCTCGACAACACCTATATCGTCTTCACTTCCGACAACGGCTTCCACCAGGGGCAGCACCGGCTCAACTCCGGAAAGAACACGGCCTTCGAGGAGGACCTGAACGTTCCTCTCGTCATTCGCGGACCCGGCGTTCCGGCGGGTCAGGTCGTCAACCACTTCACCGCCAACGTCGATCTTGCGCCCACCTTTGCCGAGCTGGCCGGGGCGGCCGCGCCAAGCTTCGTCGACGGCAGATCGCTCGTCCCGTTCCTGAAGGGAACGACCCCTGCGGCATGGCGGCTGGCGCTGCTCAACGAGCATGCCGGACCGGTCACCCTCAACGCGAACACCGCGAGCGGCGTGCTGGAGCCTCAGGACCCGGGAGACGCGCAGGCTCTGGCTTCGGGAGGAGCTCCCGCCTACGTCGGGCTCAGGACCAAACCGGTCATCACGACCTCCGTCAAATCCTACGGTCCGCTCAACTACGTCGCCTACAGCACAGGGGAGCATGAGCTCTACGACTTGAAGACCGACCCCAATCAGTTGGACAACGCCTTCCCGGCATTGACCGCCGCTGACCCCGCTCTCCGGCAAAAGCTCGATGCTTGGATCGGCAAGTTACAGAATGCTTCGGGTCAAGCCCTTCGGGACGCCGAAGAAACGGTTCCGCAGTAGTCCGCCCTGGACTGCATCTGCACGCGACAAAGGCGCTCCGGCCACGGAGCGCCTTTCGTTCGTTCTTCTGCCTTTTTCCCCGCGAGGGCTGGGTAAGAGGGGGCTTTTCTGATACAATAACGAAAAATTCACTCAGAGTAGGGGATCGATATGGAGTACATCAGCACGAGAGGAAAAGTGTCCGGGGTCGGCTTCATCGACGCCATCCTGATGGGGCTGGCCGACGACGGCGGCCTGCTGGTGCCGGCCCGCCTGCCGCAGCTGTCCGAGGCTACGCTCCGGCAGTGGCAGGAGCTCCGCTACCAAGAGCTCGCCCTGGAGATCTTCTCCCTGTTCATCGGGGACGAAATTCCGCGCGACGAGCTGAAGCAGCTCGTCGACGACAGCTACGCCACGTTCCGCGACGAGGACGTGACGCCCGTACGCGGCCTGAGAGACGGCCTGGACGTGCTGGAGCTGTTCCACGGTCCGACGTTCGCGTTCAAGGACGTGGCGCTGCAGTTCCTCGGCAACCTGTACCGCTACGTCGCGGCCAAGACCGGCTCGACGATCCATATCCTCGGCGCGACGTCCGGCGACACCGGCGCCTCCGCGATCGAGGGCGTGCGCGGCAAGGAAGGCATCCGCATCTGCATCCTCCACCCCCACGGCAAGATCAGCCAGGTGCAGGAGCTGCAGATGACGACGATCGACGACGCCAACGTGCTCAACCTGGCGATCGACGGCACGTTCGACGACGGGCAGCGCATCATCAAGGAGCTGTTCGCCGACGTGGACTTCAAGCACCGCTACCACTTGCGCGCGATCAACTCCATCAACATCGCCCGCATCCTCGCGCAGACCGTCTACTACTTCTACGCCTACCTGCAGCTGGCGAAGCGCGGACAAGCCGGTCCGGTCAGCTTCAGCGTGCCGACGGGCAACTTCGGCGACATCTTCGCCGGCTATCTGGCCAAGCGCATGGGCCTGCCGGTCGACCGCCTCCTCCTCGCGACCAACGAGAACAACATCCTCGCCCGCTTCGTCTCAGAGGGCGCGTACCAGCCGGGCGAGTTCCGCGGCACGCACAGCCCGTCGATGGACATCCAGGTCGCGAGCAACTTCGAGCGCTACCTGTTCTACCTCTATGGCGAGGACGCGGCGAGCGTCGCCGCGCTGATGGAGCAGTTCAAGCAGCAGGGCTCCCTCTCGATTCCGGCCGACAAGCTCGCGGCCGTGCAGGCCGACTTCTCCGCCCATGCGGTCGGCAACCAGGAATGCCTCGACACGATTGCGCGCTACCATCGCGAGACCGGCTACCTGCTCGATCCGCATACGGCCTGCGGCGTCGCGGCGGCCGACCGCATCGCCACGGCCAGCCCGGCCGTGGCGCTGGCGACGGCGCATCCGGCCAAGTTCGACGAGTCGATCCGGCTGGTCGGCATCGAGCAGGCGTACCCGCCGCAGATCGCCGACCTGTTCGAGCGGCCGACGCATGTCGAGCTGTCGCCGGCGACGGCGGACGCGATCGCGGATCGGCTGAAGGACTTCTTCGAGCAGAAGCGATAGGAAAGAGCAAAGCCCCGGCAGCGGATGCCGGGGCTTCTTTTTTTGCAGCTCACGCGGCTCCACACAAAAAAGCGCATCGTTCCCGCATAGGGAACGATGCGCTTTTTTGCGAGATCAGGAGCTCTTGATCTCCAGCACCTTGTACTGGATCTTGCCTATCGGGGCGTCGACCTCGACGGTATCGCCGACATGCTTGCCGATCAGCGTCTTGCCGAGCGGGCTCTCGTAGGAAATCTTGTTGTCGATGACGTCGGCTTCGGCCGGCGCCACGATGCGGTACTGCAGCTTCTCGTCGAACTCCTGGTCGAGCAGGGAGACGAGCGAGCCCACCGTCACGCGGGACGTATCGGAGCTGTCCGCGACGCGAGCCTTCTTGAGCATCGCCTGGATCTGCAGGATGCGCGTCTCCATGAACGCCTGGTCTTCCTTGGCGGAGTGGTACTCGCTGTTCTCCTTGAGGTCGCCGTAGCTGATCGCCGTCTTGATGCGCTGCGCCAGCTCGCGGCGCTTCGGACCTTTCAGATCCTCGAGCTCCGCCTCCAGCTTGGCCAGTCCTTCGGCCGTCAAAATGATTTCTTCGTTCGCCATGATCGTTCTCTCCTATCGGGTTGCTGATGCCCTCTAGTGTATCACAATCCGGTAGGGCCATGCTGAGCGGGCCCGTCCATCCAGGCGACGGCTTGATTCGGAGGCCTCATCCCTGCGCCTGCTCCAGCGGCGCGATCAGGCGATGCCGTCCGCGCAGCGGCACGTAGCCGAGCCGGCGGTTGATCGCGAGCATCGGCTCGTTGAGCGAGTCGTTGTCCGTCCGCAAGTACCTGGCCCCGGTCCGCAGCGCGAGGCGGATCGACAGCAGCTTGAGCGCGCGGGCGATGCCCCGGCCGCGATAGTCCCGCGCGACGCCGGTATACTCGTGGTACATGCCTCGGGACTCCTCGTTGAACAGGACGTTGCAGATGCCGACGGGACGCTCCCCGTCCATCGCGACGAGCACGCGCTCCGGCGCGTAGCCCTCCACCTGCAGGCTCCACTTGAGCCACTCCTCGAACGGCAGCGTCTCGCCGAGGAAGCCCGGAATGTCCTTGTACGTCGACGTCTCCAGCTCGTGGAGCCGCCGCAGCGTCTCCTCGCCCGGCGGCAGGTCCGCCAGCGTCGCGAAGGCGATGCCCTCCTCCTCCAGCTGCTCGATGGCGGCGCGGTCCTCCGGCTGCGAAGGATCCTCGCCCGTCGCCAGGTCGAGCAGCGACTGCCACGAGCGCCGCTCCGTCTCGAAGCCCCCGCAGCGGGCAAAGGCAAGCGCCCGCTCGTCGTCGTCCCAGCACTCGCTGAGCAGCGTGTCCGCCCCGGCTTCGCGCGCCCATTCGCGCGAGAGGCGGGACAGCTCCGCGCCGATGCCCCTTCCATGCGAGCCGGCGGCGACGAGCACGAAGTGATTCACCATGCCCGGCGGCGTCCAGGGCGCGCGCCAGATCGTCGAATAGCCGACGATCCGTCCGTCCTCCGCCTCGGCTATCCGGCGCAGCCGGTCGTAGCCTTCCAGCTTGCCTTGCTCGTTGCGATGCAGATGGCCCTTCTCGTACATCTTGCGGTCTTCCTCGGCCAGCGCCTCCGCTGTCGTCGGCTCCGCCAGCCACTCGTTCCATAACGCAGCCATGCCGTCGTAATCGTCCGGCAGCCGAAGCGCCCGGATGTTCGTTCCGATCAATCGCAGTCCTCCCTGTCCGCCTGTGGGCGTGCTTGATGCCTTCATTATGGAAGCCTGCCGCATGCCCGGTAAAGGGAGGAAATGGATATAGCCAAAGAAGGGCGGCCCTGCACGTCCGTTCAAGGACATGCAGGGCCGCCCTCCTCGGCAGCCGGACTCTCCTAGACGCCGGCCGCGGCCGGCTCCTTGCCCTCGCCGCCGCGCAGCTGCTTGCTGCGCAGCTGGCCGCAGGCGGCGTCGATGTCGGCGCCGTGCTCCAGCCGCACGCTGACGCTGACGCCGTTTTTCTTCAGCACGTCGTAGAAGCCGTCGATCGCATCCTGCGCGCTGCGCCGGTACTGGCTGTGCTCGTCGACCGGGTTGTACGGGATGAGGTTGACGTTGGCGAGCTTCAGCAGCTGCGGGCGGGAGCGGACGAGCTCGGCGAGCTGCTGCGCCTCCTCGCGGCGGTCGTTCACGTCCGCCAGCAGGATGTACTCCAGCGTGATGCGGCGACGGGTGCGCTCCAGGTAGTAGTCGATGCTGTCGAGCAGCTTCGCGATCGGATACGCCTTGTTGATCTTCATGATGCGCGTGCGCAGCTCGTCATTCGGGGCGTGAAGCGATACGGCGAGGTTCGCCGGCACGCCGCTGTCCGCGAAGTCGCGGATTTTGGCCGTCAGGCCGCTCGTCGACACGGTGATGTGGCGCGGCCCGATGGCCAGCCCCTTCGGATGCTGCACGATCGCGAGGAAGTCCATCAGATGCGCGTAGTTGTCAAAAGGCTCGCCGATGCCCATGACGACGATGTGGCTCACCCGCTGCCCTTGCCCGGCATCGTCGAGGAACAGCTGCACGCGCATGATCTGCTCGGCGATCTCGCCGGCCGTCAGGTCGCGGCTCTTGGCGAGCAGGCCGCTCGCGCAGAAGCTGCAGCCGATATTGCAGCCGACCTGCGTCGTCACGCAGACGCTGAGGCCGAACTTGTGCTTCATGAGCACCGTCTCGATCAGGTTGCCGTCCTGCAGGCGGAACAGGAACTTCACCGTCCCGTCCACCGACTCCTGGCGCGTGTGCTCCTCCAGCGTGCCGATCGCGTACGATTCCTCCAGCAGCCGCGCGACCTCCGGCTTGACGCCGGCCGCCTCCATGCCCGCGAAGTCGCGCACCCGCTTGCGGTACAGGCTTTCCCATGCCTGCATCGCGTGGAACTTGCGGTGTCCCCGCTCGCCCAGCCAAGCTTCCAGCCCTTCCTGTGTGAACCCGTACAGGGAAGTCATCGTTCCATTCCTCTTTTCTGAGACTGACAATCATTGTCATTTATAATAATAGTAACCATGTAAGAATAGGCATAATATAATAATGACTACAAACTAGACCTGCGGGCAGCAGCCTCGACTGCGCCCGCGAGCCAGGTCGGGAAAGGTCGGGACTTCCATGCCGGACTATCATCACCTGGAGCATGTCAAAACGCAATCCCGATCCAAACGCACGCTCTGGATCACGCTGCTGCTGACCCTTTTCTTCACCATGGTCGAAATCGTCGGCGGCCTGCTGTCGAACTCGCTCGCGCTGCTCTCCGACTCCGCCCATATGATCTCCGACGTCATCGCGCTCGGCCTCAGCATGACCGCCATCTACATGGCTTCGCGCCAGCCGGACTCGCGCTATACGTTCGGCTACCTGCGCTTCGAGATCATCGCCTCGTTCCTGAACGGACTGGCGCTGGCGGCGATCTCCGTCGGCATCCTGGTCGAGGGCGTCCGCCGCTTCCTGCGGCCGGAGCCGATCGACTTCGGGCTCATGCTCGTCATCGCATCGATCGGGCTCATCGTCAACATCGCGCTGACGATCGTGCTCAGCCGCAGCATGAAGGAGGAAGACAACCTGAACGTGCGCAGCGCGCTCTGGCACTTCATCGGCGACCTGCTCAGCTCGATCGGCGTCATCGTCTCCGCGCTGCTCATCCTATGGACCGGCCGCGTCTGGCTCGATCCGCTCGTCAGCGTCGTCATCGCGGGCATCATCTTCGCCGGCGGCGCGCGCATCACGCGCGAGGCGTACCTCGTGCTGATGGAGTCGGTGCCGGGAGGGTTCGACCTGGAGGAGATCCGCCAGGCGATCCGCGCCGTCGAAGGCGTCGAGGACGTGCACGAGATGCACCTGTGGGCCGTCTCGACCGACCACTACTCCCTGACCGCGCATGTGTTCGCCGACGAGCGCATCCAGCCCCACTGCATCATTCTTGCCATCAACGACACGCTTCAAAAGAACTTCGGCATCTCCCACTCCACCGTGCAGGTCGAGCATGCCCGCATCCATCCGCATGGCGAATACGGCGCCGCGTTCCTGCGGCGCCAGCGGCTCGGCCTGCGCTCGAGCGGCCGGCGCGTCTAGCGGGGGCTCGGCGCATGCAGGCGCTCGCCTGCGCCGGCAAGCAAGCGCTTGATGCCGTCAAGCAAGCCGTTCAAGCCGCCGGGCCCGGCTTCACGTCCATTTGGCCGCCCACAGCTTCATTTCCTTGATGATCTGATGCAGGTCCTCGCCCTTGGGCGTCAGCGTGTACTCGACCGTGACCGGCACGGTCGGGTATACTTTGCGCTCCAGCACGCCCTTCTGCTCCATATGGCGCAGCGTGCTCGTGAGCGCGCGCGGGCTGACCGCCGGGATGAGCCGCTGCAGCTCGCCGAAGCGGCGCGTGCCGCAGAACAGCTCCCGCAGGACGAGAAAAGCCCACTTGCCGCCGATGACGTCGAGCGTCTTTTCGATGTTGCAGTCGATCACGTCGGGCTTTTTCGGTACATAATTGTTGGCTGCCAAGTCGAACGCTCCTTCTTCGAAAGCTAGTAACCTCAAGTATAGTAGATAACCCTCGTATAATAAAGTGACGAATATTTCACTACTTCCATCACGGTAGAAACATGCGTACAATAGGGGCTGATCCGAAATCCGATTCCATTGGAGGGATATCCCGATGAGCATGAATTACCGCAGGCTGGGAAGCGCCGGCGTCAAGGTGAGCGACATCAGCCTGGGCAGCTGGCTGACGTACGGAGGGTACGTGGAACGCGAGAACGCCGTCAAGGCGATCCATACCGCATATGATCTGGGCATCAACTTTTTCGATACGGCGAATGTCTACGAGCGCGGAGCGGCCGAGACGCTGCTCGGCGAGACGATCAAGGCGTTCCCGCGCCACTCCTACGTGCTGGCGACCAAGGCGTTCTGGCCGATGGGCGACCTGCCCAACGACCGCGGCCTCTCGCGCAAGCATCTGACCGACCAGTTCCATGCGAGCCTCAAGCGGCTGGACGTGGACTATGTCGACATCATGTACTGCCACCGGCATGATCCGGAGACGCCGCTCTACGAGACGCTCCGCACGCTGGACGACCTCGTGCGCGCCGGCAAGGTGCTGTACGTCGGCGTGAGCGAGTGGACCGCCTCGCAGATCGCGGAAGCGCATGCGATCGCCGATCGCTACCTGCTGGACCGCATCGTCGTCAACCAGCCGCAGTACAATATGTTCAACCGCTACATCGAGCCGGAGATCATCCCGTACAGCGAGCGCAGCGGCGTCGGACAAGTCGTCTTCTCGCCGCTCGCCCAAGGGCTGCTGACCGGCAAGTACACGTCGGCGTCGGACATCCCGGCGGACAGCCGCGCGGCCAAGCTCGACTGGGTCAAGAACGGCATCACCGAGGAGAAGATCGGCAAGGTGAAGCAGCTCGCCTCCGTCGCCTCCGAGCTCGACCTGACGGTCGGCCAGCTGGCGCTCGCCTGGATCCTGCGCCAGCCGAACGTCGCCAGCGCGCTCGTCGGCGCGAGCCGTCCCGAGCAGATCGTCGAGAACGCCAAGGCTTCCGGCGTGAAGCTGGACGCCGAGATCGTCGAGCGCATCGAGACGATCCTGACCGGCGAGAACAAGTAACCGTAAAAAGCCGTGCCGCTTGTCAGCAAGCTGACAAGCGGCACGGCTTTTTTAATCAGAGCGTACGCTCCATGAACTCCAGCCGGTTGCCGAACGGATCGTTCGCATAGAAGCGGCGGATGCCTTCTTCTTGTCGAGCCTCATCGTCGGCGGTCGCGGTTCCCGCTTCTTCCAGCGCTTGGCGGAGCGCCTCCAGTCCGGTCACGAGAAAGGCCGGATGCGCCTTGCAGGCCGGGACAAAGCGGTCCTGCACGCCGATATGGACCTCATGCCGGCCGCAGCGGAACCAGACGCCGCCCCGCTTGGCCAGCTCCGGCGGCTTCGGCAGCTCCTCCCACTGGAGCTGGCCGCCATAGAAGCGCCTCGCTTCCTCCTCGCAGCCTGCAGGCGCGGCAAGCTGCACATGGTCGATCCCCTCGTAGGCGAAAGCCATTCAAATCCCCTCTTTCCGGCGATGGACCGGGAGCGAGGCGGCCTTTCCTTCCCTCTACTCCAAGTACCGCTCCCGCAGCAGCATGCGCTCCTGCTCGGTCACGCCCAGCCCTTGCTCCAAATACCCGTCTGTGGAGCCATATGCGCTCCTCATCTCGTCGAGCGCGCTCCGGATGTAGTCCAGCGATACGCCGAGCACGGAGCGCACGAAGCCGAGCACCCGCTCGTCCGGGAGTACGGCCCCGACCTGGGCGAGGATGCGCTCCGTCGCTTCCGCCCGCGAGCCCTCGGTGGCCATGTAGTCGGCGGCGATCGTCTCCTCGGAGGCGCCGAGCGCCAGCAGCACGACGGCGGCCGCGAAGCCCGTCCGGTCCTTGCCGACCGTGCAATGCCACAGCACCGGGCGGCCTTCCGCCTCCAGCAGCGCGCGCACGAGGCGCGCATAGGCGCCGCGCGTATGCTCGTCCGTCACGAACTGCCGGTAGATGCCGGGCAGCGGGTCCTCCAGCTTCCCTCCCGCCGCCATCTGGCCGAGCAGCTTCGGAATTTCGCTGGAGCTGAAGTTGCCTCCGAACACCGGCAGCTGCACATAAGGCGTCTCGCCGATGCGCGGCGTCGGCACCTCGACGCCTTTGTCCGCCGTGCGCAGGTCGCAGATGAACGCGAGCCCGAGCGATTCCAACAGGCGGAACTCCTCCTCGCTCAGATCGGTCAGCTCTCCCGACCGGTACAGATGCCCCGGCTTGATCCGCTTGCCGTCCGCAGCCGGCAATCCGCCGAGCTCTCTCAGGTTCAGCCGCCGCTTCAGCTCAACGCGCAAGCCGTCGGGGCCTCCGCCCGTCTTGTCTGAATCCACCATCTCTTGGCCTCCCTCCCGGTCAGCCGGATGCCGGCTGCCGTGTCAACGAACCTATTCGCTCTTGAAAGGAGCGTCTCCTGCACCGCCCTGAGCGAGATCGGCCAAGGGAAAAGGAGGGCTGTGCCGTCTTCACCGGCATCAAGCTCGACCGACCTTCAGCCCTTCATGGCGTGGTCGCCTGATCGACCCGGATGCCGACATTTTCCGGCTCCGCTTCGACATCCATGCCGTCCTGGATGACGATCGTCCAGCTCGCGCCGTTTTCCAGGTACGAGCTTCCGATGATGACGGGCACGGCCGCATGAGTCTGCTTGAGGGCCATGCGGATCGCCTCCTGCCGCGACAGAGCCAGCTCCTGCGGATCGTCGCTGTCGATTCGCTCCACGGACGCCGCCTTCGCCTGGGCCGGATAGGATTCATTGATGCCTCCGACAAAGCGGACCCGCACCTGCTGGCCGAGCTCGACGGATGTCCGGCTCGTGACGGATACCGCGTTGCCGGACGGACCTCCCTTACCGGTCAACAGGAACCCGCCCTTGTCGATGCGGACGACGTAGCCGGTCATCACAAGCTCGGATGGCGTCTGTTCGTCTGGGATCTGGATCGCCTGAATCCGTCCGTCTTTCGCTTGATCGTCCTCGATCCGAACGGTCCAGCTTCCCTCTTCTGCGGCATAGATGACATTATGCACGACCGGAACGGCAGGCTCCGGCAGCTGCTCCAGCGCCTGGCGGATCGCTTCGGCTGCCGTCAGGGACGCGCCTGCGAACGGCTCCCCCTCCTCCTTCAGCGGCTGGACGGAGCTGGCGCCGCCCTGACCGGGATAGCTGGATGCGATCGCATTCCCTTGAATGACGACAGCCACCTTCTGCCCGACCCGGGGAAGCTCCCCTGCGGCCGTGAACCAGACAGCCTCGTTGCGCGGCAAACCAGGCGCGGAGGAAGTGAACAGGAACTGCCCCTCCTCGACGCGCACGACATGCCCGATCCATGGCGGAGCTTCGGAGCCGACCGGAGGCGGAGGCTTCGCGCCGCCGCTCGAGCCGCAGCCCGCCAGCACGCTGGCCAGCAGGGCGAGCGCGGCCAGCAGGCCAAGCAAGCCGTGATGGCGCAGGCCGAGGGCTGCCGGACCTTGCCGATCCGGGCGGCGGTGGCGCAGCCTGGAGCCTTCCTGCCTCTTTAGATCCGAGCGGCGATGGCTGAAGGCGGACATTCCAGCCAGGGCGGGCCGGAATAATCTGACTTGGGCATGGTCGGGAGGCGTGTGGACGGCATTCGATTCCTGCTGCCGGACGGCTGGACTTCGCATGGACGATCCCCTCTCTCGAGTCGGCTTCAGACGGGCCAAGCGGCCCCTGCTGCCCTCCATGACGCAGGCGCCCACCCAAATGTTGCCGGCATGCTTTCAGATGCCGAATCCGGAAGATCCCCCTGCCGCCGGCCGCCTGAAGAGCGACGTGCGCACGAAGAGCGCCAGTCCCAGCCCTACGGAGAGCGCAGCGAACGCGATGCATACCGCTTGCAGGCCGAGACGGTCCGCCAGCAGGCCGACGAGCAGCGTAAGCCCGATCTGCAGGCCGCCCTGCGCCATATCCGACGCGCTGGCGACGCGGCCCATCAAGTCCGGCGGCACCTGCTGCTGGAAATACGTCGCATAGCCGGCCCCTGCATACGCCATGCCGAACCCGAGTCCGATGAACGCCGCCGCCGGCATCCAGAACCCGTCCGATAGATAGAAGAGCAGGTAGAAGAGGCAGGTCAGGAACGTGCCGCCGCCGAGATACCAGAGGAACGGCACGCGCCGTGCGAGCAGCGCCGCCGTCGACGCGCCGGCCAGCGAGCCGATGCCGGTCATGCTGACGAGCAGGCCGTACGCCTCCGGGGACAGCGCAAGCTGCTCGAGGATGAATGTCGCCTCCTGCGAGTCGATCGCCGCTCCCAGCAGCATCGCTCCTTGGAAAAGGCCGTACACGAGCAGGAACGGCTTGGCCGAGCGAGCGAAGCGTCCGACCTCCCGCCAGTCGGCGGCCAAAGCCCGCAGCTGCGGCAGCCGGACTTTCCCTGGCGCGGCCAGGGCGGAGCCTGCAGGGAGGCTCGGTTCGTCGGCGGAATTCGAGCCATGAAGGGAGCGTTCGGCTGCACCGGCGGCCCACTCGCCCCGATCCGCCTCGGCCTCCTTGGGAGCCGCAGACGCGACTGCGCGGCCTTTGCCTACGGGCGGCAGCAGCGCGATCATGCCGGCGCAGGCGAAGAACGTCGCGGCATTGAAGAAGATGCTGAAATCCGCGCCCCATAGCGGGATGAGCAGGCCCGAGACGGCCGGCCCGAGCAGGAACGCGCCGGAGCTGCTCATGCCGAGGATGGAGTTGAAGCGCGCCCGCTCTTCTCCGGGGATGAGCTTGACGATGTACACCTGCTGGCTAGGGCCGAAGAACGAGCCGGCGAGCCCGATCAGGAATACCAGCCCATAGATGCCCCACAGCGTGGAGACGAAAGGAATGGCCGCCATCAGCGCGCCGCGCACGACGTCGGAGGCGATCATCAGCCGCCGCGGATCGGCCCGGTCGACGATGCTGCCCGACCAGAAGTTCGTCAGCAGCAGCGCGGCAGGGCGCAGCACGAACAAGCCCGCCACGGCGGCGGCCGAGCCTCCGCTCAGATCGAGCACGGTCAGGTTGATGGCGACGAAGTAGATCCAGTTGCCGAGATAGGACAGCCCCAGCCCGCTGACGAGCAGGACCGCTTGCCTCCACGTGGTCATCACGATAGCGCCTCCAGAGATGAATTTATTTCCAGAATATCACATCTTGAACTAGCGCCTAGACGGAGGATGTGGCATTCTCGTGGCGGGACAGCAGGCGCGGCAGCGGCGCGAGCCCCGACGCGAGCCCCGGCTTCCATCCATGAAAAAAACAGACCGGCAGCCGGTCTGTTTTTCGCAGCAAATAGGCCTTGCCGCAGGAGAGGGCGGCCGTCCCGCCGCAGGCCAGGCGTCAGTCTTCGATCGCCTGGTAGGCCGTGGTCCAGAAATCATGGATCAGATGCGCGGAAGCCGAGGTGGACATCCCGACCTGGGTGAGCACGACGCCGGAAAGCTGCTTCGCCGGATCGGCGTATGCCGCAGTGCCGGTGCCGCCGTCCCAGCCGAACTGGCCGACGGACGCATAGTCGGCGCGGTAAGTGCGGACCGCCATGCCGAAGCCCCAACCGCCCTGCTGCCCTTGGCCATGCGACAGGTGGACGTTGTTCTTGGCCAGAACTTCCCGATGCGCTTGCTGCTCGGGCGTGAGGCGGTTGGTCGTCATCAGCTCGACGGCAGGGCGGGAGAGGATGCGCTCGTTCCCGTGCCTTCCCCCGTTCAGCAGCATCTGCAGATAAGCGTGATAGTCTTCGACGGTGGAGAGCAGCCCGCCGCCGGCTGCGTGGAACTGAGGCGGCTTGGAGTAGCGTCCGCCTGCGCCTTCGTCCCAGACGTGGAACGCTCCGGTCTGCGGATCGGGGATGTAGGCGGGCGGCAGCCGGTGGATCTTGGCCTCGGGCACGTAGAAGCCGGTATCCTTCATGCCGAGCGGGTCGAGGATGCGGTCCCGCAGGAACGTCTCGAACGGCTGGCCCGAGACGCGGGCGACGAGCACCCCGAGCACTTCGTTGCTGACGTGATACTGCCACCGCTCTCCGGGCTGGTAGCTGAGCGGAATCGTGCCGAGCCGGCGCATCCATTCGTCGGGCTCCGGCATCTCCAAGCCGGGGGCGTCGTACAGCCCTTTTTCAAAAATCGCGGTCTGGCCCGGAGTTCCCATCAGCGTCAGGTCGACGCCGAGCCCGAACGTGGACGTCAGCAGATCGCGCACGGTGATCGGCCGGCGCGCCGGCACCGTTTCGTCCAGCGGGCCGTCCGGCCGCTTCAGCACCCGTGGATTCGCCAGCTCGGGCAGCCACTTGTCGACCGTGTCGTCCAGATGAAGCTTGCACTCGTCGAGCAGCGCCATGACCGGCGCGGCCGTGACGATCTTGGACGTCGACGCCATCCGGAAAATCGTGTCCCGGGCCATCGGCGCCCCGCCGTCATGGCGCATCGTGCCGAGCGCGATCGCATGCGTCTCGCCGCCGCGGCTGACCAAGGCGACGAGGCCGGGAATGCTCCCGGACTCCACATGCCGCTCCAGCACGCCGCGCATGCGGTTCAATCCTGTTTCCGTAAAGCCTCTGCCGCTTGGGTTCGTCGTTTTCATTTCGATTTCCTCGCTTCTAGTAGATTTTTTAGATGACCGTGACGTGGGACAGATCGGCATCCATGCCTTTGAGCAAGGCGAAGGTCAGCTTATCCATGGTCGCGCCGTCGAAGCAGATGGTTTTAAGCATGCGATAATAGCGCTTGGTCAACGTGAAGCCCGGCTGGAACGAGACTTGACGGAGCGAGGCGTTCCGGAACGAAGCGCCGGCCAAAGCCGCGTTATCGAAGCAGACGCCGATGAACGTCTGTCCGTCGAATCGCTGCCCGCTCAGGTCGGACTGCTTGAAGTCGACCCCTTCGAACACGCAGTCTTCAAATCTCGTACTCCGAAGATCCGCTCGGGTCAGGGCGACGTCCGTCAGCGTTGCCCCGGCGAACCGGGCTCCGTCAAGCGCGGAGTTGCTGAACCGGGTCCGGACAAGGATCGCGTTCGCGAAGCTGGCGTTCGTCAGGTCAAGCTCGCATAGGCTGCAGTCGGTCAGATTCGCGCCATCGAATCGGACCTCGCGCACATCGCTGCTTTTGAGCGTGCTGCCGGTCAAGTCCGCGCCTGAGAAGTCGGATTTTTGCAGCGCGCTGCTGTTGAATTCTCCTCGTTGGACCGTGACGCCGGCGAGATCGCTTTGGGCCAGGTTGCCGGCGCTGATCGTCGTCGATGCTTGCTTGCGGGAGGGTTGAATGGTTTTCATGAAAAATTCCATCTCCTTTGAATGGGGGTTGGTCTTGATATCCCTATCTTGTGGTTTGATTCGTACATACCGACCGTCGGTATGTATTGAGCAAAAACGTAGCTGCCTTTCGGCAGGCTAGTCGTCTTTGCGTTCGGCTCGCACGGACAAGCGGAACAGCTCCTCGTAGCGGCGAAGCATCTGGTCATCGAACAGGTCGAGTCCCAGGCCTTTCAGAATTTCATCAAAGAACTTCACCTTGCGCAGCATCGCCTCGGGCGAGGCCTCGATGACCGCCGGATTCAGCCACAGATTCGTCAGCACGAGCAGCACTTCGCTGAGCTCCTGCGGGTAGTCGGTGCGGATCGAGCCGTCCCGCATGCCTTCTTCGATGATCGGCTGGATGTGGATCGGAGCGGCCTTCTGGAAAATATGCTCGATCTGGGCCGCCAGCAGCTTCGGATTGCGCAGGAGGCTCGGCGTTGCCGATGCGACTTCGTTCTGGGCGGGATTGTCGAGGGAAGCTCGGGATATGGCGCGGAGCTTCTCCAGGCCGCTCAGCTTCTTGTCGTCCCGAATCGCGGACAGCATCACGTCCACGTCCTTGAACAGATGGTCGATGACGGCCTGCATGATCTCTTCCTTCGACTTGAAGTGGTGGTAGATCGCTCCTTTCGTCAGCCCTCCCAGCTCGTTGATGATGTCCTGCACGGACGTCTGCTCGTAGCCTTTTTGGATGAACAGGCCGAGCGCCGCGTTCAGGATCTGGCTGACCGTTTCTTCAGGGTATTTGTTTCGGGCCATTTGTCTTCCTTTCTTTCATACATTCGGTTGGTATGTAATCACTATATGCTCCCCGTTCGTATCTGTCAACCTTTCCCATGAAAAAAATCCCTCCGGGTCAGCGAAGCAAAAAGAGGCCGTCCCGAGGACCGCCTCTTCTTGCCCGTATGCGGTGTTGCCGGACACGGGGCAAAAACGTCCCTGCGCGAGCTGCAAGCACGCCCTATCCCCGCAGCCGCAGCTGCGCGCAGGACGGCAAGACGACGTCGGCATCCGGCAGCTCGCCCGCCTGGGCCGCCTCGGCCAGGCCGATGGCGGCGCCCGCTCCGGCGGCCCGCGCCATGCGCATGTCGCCGTTCGTATCGCCGACGACGGCGACGCGCGCGGGGTCGACGCCGAGCCGGCGGCAGGCCAGCTCGACCATGTCGCCGTACGGCTTGCCCCGGTCGACCTGGTCGGTGCCGATGATCTCGGCGAAATATCCGTCCAGGCCGAGCCAGCTCAGATGCTGGACGGCGGACGTCGTCTCGTCCGCGGTCACGACGGCGGCCGGCAGCCCGGCCGTCCGGCAGGCGGCCAGCAGCTCCGGCACGCCCGGCAGCGCCAGCGCGGGACGCTTCTGCTGCATGAGGCCCTCGGCCCGGTGCAGCCCTTCCTGGGCGAAGACGCGCGCCTCGCTCCAGCTGAGGCCGCGCCGGTAGCCGCATGCCGTCAGGAGCGCCAGCAGCTCGGCCAGCGTGCCGGCCGCAAGCGGCCCGCTCCGGTCATAGCCGGAGGCGACGCCGTCCTCGCCGAACGAGATGCCCCATTCCCGGCCCAGCTCAGCCAGCGGCAGCGCCGGGAACCCTTTCGCCTCCAACGGCGCCGTGAAGCCCTCCTGCATATGCCGCGTCCATGCTCCCCACGTATAGCTGAATTCCAGCAGCGTCCCGTCCTTGTCGAACAGGATCGCCTCCACCTCGAAGCTCTTCTCTCCTGCCAGCAGCAGCGCCATCTTCTTCCTCCGTTCGCGAGTCCGACTTCTGATCTCCATTGAAGAAGGTTCGGCTCTGCAAGTCAAGGCGAATACGCAAAAAGCGCCCGTTCCTTCGCGGAACGGACGGGTTTTGCCGGCCGCGCTCTCCTCCTGCGGAGGCCGCCGCGCTCCTCCCGCTTAGAACGTCGTGAAGCCGAGCCGGTCCTGCACGCGGTACAGGATGCGCTTGATCCATTCGGTCTTCTCCTCGTACTCGCTGTAGTCGAGCGTGTAGCGGGCGCCGTCGTTCGTCCACAGCTTGCGGAAGTACGCCTCCAGCTCGGCGGCGGGGCGGCTGTCCGGGCCGGCCTGCACCCGCAGGTTCGTCTCCAGGTTGAGATCGTCCAGGTTGCGCGTCGTGAAGTTGGCCGAGCCGTTATGGATGACCGCGCCGTCCCGGCCGGCGACGAGCATGAGCTTGGCATGGTACTGCTCCTGGTCTGTGTTGTACCAGCGCACCTCGATGCGGCCTTCCGTCCGGTCCCGCAGCTCCGCCGCCACGGGCCGGTTGGGCACCCCGATCTTGGAGTTGCCGAACGCGACCTCGTTCGGATCGAGGATGAGCCGCACCTGCGCGCCGCGATCGGAAGCTCGGACCAGCGCCTGCACGACGTCGCGGTCCGCCAGATAGAACATCCCCAGCCAGATCCGGTCGCCCGCCTGGGCGGCATCCAGGTCGCGCAGCACATGCGCGCGGATGCGTCCCTCGGTGAGCAGCTGCACGGAGGCTTGCTCCGCTGCGGATGCGGCTGGGGCGTCTGCCGCGGATGTGGATGCGGATGCGGACGAAGCCGGATTGGATGCGGCTGCAGAAGGCGTGTCAGAAGCCGGCGCCGGCGCGAGCTGATCCGGCCCCGGCAGGCGCACGTTCGAGCCGGAGAGGTCGATCGCCGCCTGCTCGCTGCGCAGCGCCTCGGCCAGCAGCTTCGGCACGCCGGTGACGGCATAGCCGCTGTTGGAGTTGTAGAAGCTCGCGTCATGCGCATTTGCGCTGGCGACGACGAGCGTATCCTCGGTGATGAGCACCTTGCGGTGATTGGCCTTGGCGTTGACGAGCTTGAGGTAGGAGCGGACGGTCATGTCGGGCGCTCCGGTCGCCATCTTGTTGGGCAGCCAGCCTTGGCCCTTCGGGCTGATCCAGCCCGCCGTCAACCGCCACGCGGCCGTATAGAGCGGATTCGAATCCCGCAGCGGGTCGACGTCAGTCACGACGACGGGGATGCCGGCTTGCCGGAGCCGCTCCAGATCCGGCGCGGGATGCGAGCCGTAGGAGGTGTTGACGTCATCCGTGATGACGGTGACGCTCAGCTCCGGAAGCTCTTTTTTGCGGGCGATGAGCGCATCGGCGACCGGCCGGCTCAGCGGCGGGAAGGACTGATCCTCGTTGTAATACCCGTTGAAAAGAAACAGATCGAGCACGACGAACCGCTCGGCTTCCCCGATCGCCCGGAGCATGCGCGCAAAGATCGCCTGCTCCGTCGTCTTGCCCCCGTCCTCGTCCTCGTACGTGAGATCGGTCAGCAGCTCAAGGCCGCCCTTCGGCACGGGATGGACCGCCCCCTCGAACGAGACGCCGGACGGCAGCGGCTTGTTGGCGTGGTAGATGACGACGCCGGCATACAGCAGCAGCAGCGCGAGCGCCAGCGGCAAGCCGACGCGCCGCTTGCACCTAGGAGGACTGGAGGCGGCATGAGGGCGACCGGGGGGAGGCGACCCGATGACGCGGCGGCGCTTGCGCAGGGTAGCCGCCGGAGAGGCCGAGTCCGGCTCGAGCGGCGGACTCGTCCCCAAGGAGGCGGCGCGAGGCTCTGCCGGTTCGGAAGGACTCGGTTGGAATGGATTGGAGGATCGGGCTTTGCTCATGGAAGGCCTCTTTCTGCGTCTGCGGGGAGTAGGTTCTTCTCCATGAGTACCGCTGCCTGTTCGCTTTGAAACAGGAGGCGCCTGGAAGGGCGTCAGCGGAGGCTCGCGGGCGGCGGCGGGCGGCGGCGGGCGGCACGCTGAAGGTAGTCTCGACCCCGTCAGACGACGGAGGCGACAGCGTGCGGCACGCTGAAGGTAGTCTCGACCCCGTCAGACGACGGCGGCGGCGGCGCGCGGCACGCTGAAGGTAGTCTCGACCCCGTCAGACGACGGAGGCGTCAGCGTGCGGCACGCTGAAGGTAGTCTCGACACCGTCAGACGACTGGGGCGGCAGCGGGCGGCACGCTGAAGGTAGTCTCGACACCGTCAGACGACAGAGGCGGCAGCGGGCGGCACGCTGAAGGTAGTCTCGACCCCGTCAGACGACGGAGGCGGCGGCGTGCGGCACGCTGAAGGTAGTCTCGACCCCGTCAGACGACGGGGGCGGCGGCGTACCGCACGCTGAAGGTAGTCTCGACCCCGTCAGACGACGGCGGCGTCAACGTGCCGCACGCTGAAGGTAGTCTCGACCCCGTCAGACGACGGCGGCGACAACGTGCCGCACGCTGAAGGTAGTCTCGACCCCGTCAGACGACAGAGGCGACAGCGGGCGGCACGCTGAAGGTAGTCTCGACCCCGCCAGACGACGGAGGCGACAGCGGGCGGCACGCTGAAGGTAGTCTCGACCCCGTCAGACGACGGAGGCGGCAGCGGGCGGCACGCTGAAGGTAGTCTCGACCCCGTCAGACGACGGTGGCGACAACGTGCGGCACGCTGAAGGTAGTCTCGACCCCGTCAGACGAAGGCGAGCCTCGGCGGCGGCCGCTCTTACTTCACGCGGCCGCGGCGATGGCGCTCGGGATCGGCAGCGAAAGGCGGCTCCGGCTCCGGCCGAGATGCGGGCTCGGCAGCCGCAAAGCCGTATCGCTCTTCTTCGTAGGCGCGAAGAAGAGCGTCGAGCCCGGAAGCCGGCTCCGCATCCCTTGCGGAGCCGCCGCTTCGGCGCGGTTCGCTCGCGAGCCGCTCCAGCTCGCACACATGCTCCGCCGGCGTGCGGTCGGCGCGGTACTCGTAGCCGCGTCCGATCTCGCGGGCGATCAGCGCGCGGTACCGGCGGCGCGCCTCGCCGCCCGGTCCGGCGGCCGGATCGTCTCCGCCGGCGCCGCGGCGGCCACGCCGCTTGGCGCCGCCGAGCCGCTCCAACCGGACGACTTCGTCGACATAACCCGTATCCGGCCCTGGACGGCGCAGCTCGCGAGACAGCCGCAGCCAGCGCAGCAGACGGTCGAGCGCCAGGCGCAGCCGCTCCGGCAGCCAGCGGCGCACGAGCCGGTACAGCAGCGCCGCCGCGAGCGCCGCCACTGCGGCAGCTGCGGCATAGGCGAGCCACTCGCCGAGCCACTCCAGCCAAGCCGGCGGCGGCTCGGCCGGAGACATGGGGGGCAGCCCCGGTTCGCCAGCCGGCGGCTCCTGCGCGGGCGGCGGCGGCTCCGACGAGCCGGAGAACAGCCGCTGCAGCATCGCGCGCACGCCGTCCAGCAGCGCCTGCAGCGGGCCGAGCCAGAGAGTCCCGAGCGCGAACAGGGCGACGACGCCGAGCGCGAGCCGCCGGTTGAGCGCGGCCATGCCCGGTGTTACCGCGCGGCGGCTATCCTCTGCATGCGACGCCCGGCGCAGCTGCCAGCCGTTCCAGCGCAGCAGCAGCAGGCTGATCGCGGCAAAGGCGAACAGCAGCAGGCTCGGCCGGTACGGCAGCAGCCGCTCCAGCCCAGCGCCGGCGAAATAAAGCCCTGCCGCCAGCGCGAGCCCGGCCAGCGCCAGGCGCGCGTCGCCGCCGAGCCATAGCCGGCGGCGTCCGTGCCGGCGGCCGCGCTGGGCGGCGGCGGCGGCCAGCGCGGCAAGCACGGCGGCAGCGATGCCCGCCGCCGCCCCGTCGCCGGACGGCGCGGACGCCCAGCCGAGCTGGCCGCCCCGATCGCGGCGGCCAGCGCCGGCAGCCCGCGTCCCGCGCCCGAGCGGCCGCGCCGCGCCTCGCGCAGGCCGCTCCAGCCGCCGAGGCCGTGCAGCAGCGCACCGAGCGCCCACAGCAGCGGCGCGGCCAGCGCCGGCACGGCATATTCGGCGGCCAGCACGGCCACCGGGTAGAACGCCGCCGTTTCCGGCAGCGTGCCCCACAGCAGCAGGCCGCGCCGATCCTCGGCCCGCTGCGCCGCCTGCCCCGATGCTTCCAGCTCGAGCGTCGCGCCAGGCCTGCCAACTGCGCCGGACCACGCATCTGCGGCGGCCTCCGCTCCTTTCGCGGTCGGGCCTTCGGCAGGCGGCGCCTCCCCCAGCCCATGCGTGGCGGAGGCGCCGGACCTCTTCCTCGCTGCGTCCGGCTCCCGTCTCCTTGCTTCGTCCGGCTCCTCCCGGCCTTCGTCCATCCGCCTCCGCCCGCTCATGCCGTCTCCCTCCTTCGCTTGGCGACGGCCCCAGGAGGGCGCACGATCGTCACGCCGTGCCCGAGCGCGGACAGCCGCTCCGCCGCCTCCCGCAAGCGGGCCGACTCATGCGCCGTGATGAGCAGATAATCGAGCCGCTCGCCGCCTTGCTCCTGCCGCTCCGCTTCCTGGCGCAGCAGCTCGTGAAAAGGCACCCGCGCCTGCGGCGCCACCGCCGCCATCGCCTCCAGCAGCGGCTCCAGCGCCAGGCCTCCGTAGCCGGGCTCCACGCGGTCCGGCAAGCCGGCCGCTTCCTCGGCCAGCAGCGCGTTATGCGCGAAGCCCGCGCCGAGCCCGCGGCGCAGCAGCTCGGCCGCGCTCGCGGCGGCGCAGCGCAGCGCCTCCTCCAGCCCCGCCGCGTCGTTCACCCGGCCCCACATCGTCTCCGACTCCTCGACGTTCAGCAGCAGCATCGCCCGCGGGTTCGCCGTGTGGCCGTAACGATGCACCTGCAGCCCGGCGGAGCGCGCCGAAGCTTTCCAATGGATGCGGTTCATCGCGTCCCCGGGCGCATAGTCCCGTACGCCGCTCGTCACGAACGGGTCCTCCGCCACCCAGCGCCGTACTTCCAGCTCCCCTTGCCAGCGCAGCCACGACTCCGGCAATTGCTCCATCCCGGTCAGCTCCGGGTAGACGATGAGCCGCCACGGCAGCTCGACCTTGACCGACGGCGCGAACAGGCCGAACAGGTCGCCGCCCGTCAGCGTCGCGGTGCCCATGCTCCAGACGCCCCGGCTCGCGCAGACGGCGGCATGGCGGCGGATGATCCGCACCCGCGGCGGCAGCGCGAACAGGCTCGCATGGTTCTGGTAGATCGAGCCGGCGCTGATCGACATCTGTCCCGTCCCGCGAAACGACAGCCCCGCCGGCAGCATCGCCTCCAGCCGCAGCCACGGCACCGGCAGCCGCTTGCCGTTCTCGATCGTCTCGACCATCTCGATGGCCTCTCCCGCATGGCAGGCCGTCGCGCTGAACGAACGCTCCACCCGCACGCCGCGCAGCGCCCAGCGCCCGAGCAGCAGTCCCTGCAGGCCGAGCGCCGCCGCCAGCGCGGCCAGCAGCGCGAGCATCGCCATCAGCGGCCTCCCTCGCCGGCGCCGGACGAAGCCCTCGCGCCTCCCGCAAGCCCGGACCCCGCCGCTGTGCCGCCTGCCGATCCGCCCGCAGCTCCGCCTCCCGCCGCCGCGCCGCCTTTCGATCCGCCTCCCTCTGCCGAGACGCCCGGACCCCCAGCGCGTCTCCCGCCAGCGCCCGCTCCAGCGCCGCCCGCGCCCTGGGCGAGCGCGGCCAGCGCTTCCTCGCTCGGCACGGGCACGCGCGCCAGCGCGTCCTGCACGATGCGCTCGGCGGCGGCCGGCTGCGGCTCCTGGCGGCGGCGCGGCACGATGCGGTGGGCGCACGCCGGCACGGCCAGCCGCTTGATGTCGTCGGGCAGCACGTACGCGCGCCCCTGCATCGCCGCGTACGCCTGCGCCGCGCGCAGCCACGCCTGGGTGCCGCGCGGGCTGATGCCGAGCCGCGCGTCCGGATGCTCGCGCGTCGCCTCCGCGAGCTCGACGAGATAGGCGAGCAGGTCGGGATGGACCGCGACCTCGCGGCACCGGCGCTGCGCCTCCAGCAGCTGCGCCTCTCGGGACCGGTTCCCTTCGTCCGCGCGGCCGCCCGCCGCCGCGGAGCCTTTGCCGCCCGCGACCCCGCCCCGCTCCAGCCGTCCCTCCGCCGTCCGCCGCAGGATCTCGACGCCCTCCGCCCGATCCGGGTAGCCGAGCTTCATGCGGATCATGAACCGGTCCATCTGCGCCTCCGGCAGCGGAAACGTGCCCTGGCTGTCGATCGGATTCTGCGTCGCGAGCACGAGGAACGGCTCCCGCAGCGCCATCGTCTCGCCCTCGATGCTGATCTGGCGCTCCTCCATGCACTCGAGCAGGCTCGACTGCGTGCGCGGCGTCGCCCGGTTGATCTCGTCGGCAAGCACGATCTGCGTGAACAGCGGGCCCGGACGGAAGCGGAACTCGCCTTCCTTCTGGTTGTAGTAGTGGATGCCTGTCAGGTCCGACGGCAGCAGGTCCGGCGTGAACTGCACCCGGCGGAACTCCAGCCCGAGCGCCGCCGCCAGCGACTGCGCGAGCAGCGTCTTGCCCGTCCCCGGCACGTCCTCCAGCAGCACATGGCCCGAGGCGAGCAGCGCCGTCAGCAGCAGCTCCACCTCCTCCCCCTTGCCTACGATTGTCTGCGCCAAGCTTGTCCGAACGGCATCGGCAAGCGCTTTCACCTGTTCCATGTCCTCTCTCCTCCCCGGCCCTCGGCCGCCCTCTGTCTCCTGATTCTACCAAAAGCCGGCCGCCCTGGCACGGAAAGCCGCCCGAAAAAGGAGGACGGGCCGCCCGGCTCCTGCTACACTGGAGCCAGAAGCTTTGCGCTAGGGAGGCCAGCTCGTCGGCTGCCTCCCGCTTCCTTTGCTGCAGGAGGCGCTCCGCCTCCTGACCCCATTCCCGTCAGGCCGAGCGCCTGCCCGAAAGGCTGTGAGCTCCTTGTCTCATCCGCACGAACAACCGAACTCGACTCCTGCTTCTGATCCGACTGCGACTACATCGCCGTCAAGCCCGCCCGAAGCCGAATCGCTCCTCGCCGCGGCCGAAGCCTACGCCCGCGCCGAGCTCGGCGGCGATACGAGCGGCCACGACTGGTGGCATGTCCAGCGCGTCGCCGACATGGCCCGCCGCCTCGCCGCCGACGAAGGCGCCGATCCGTTCCTCTGCGTGCTGGCCGCGCTGCTGCACGACGTCGCCGACGAGAAGCTGAACCCGTCCAAGGAAGCGGGCATGGCCAAGGTCGCCTCCTGGCTGGAGGCGCGCGAGCTGGCCGACGGGGACCGGGAGCATGTGCTGGAGATCATCGGCACGATGTCCTACAATGGCGGGGCGAATCCCCCGATGCGCACGCTGGAGGGCCGCGTCGTCCAGGACGCCGACCGGCTGGACGCGATCGGCGCCATCGCCGTCGCGCGCACGTTCGTCTATGCCGGCCACGTCGGCCATCCGATCCATGATCCCGAGCTGCCGCCGCGCGACAGCCTCGTGCTGACGTCCGAGGAATACCGCAGGGGCAAAAGCACGGCGATCAACCATTTTCACGAGAAGCTCCTGAAGCTCAAGGACCGCCTCAACACGCCTGCGGCCAAGTCCATCGCCGAGCAGCGCCATGCCTTCATGCGGAGCTATCTGGAGCAGTTCCAGCAGGAGTGGGACGGCGAGCGGTAGCATCGCTGCGGCACCATCACAAGCTAAGGAGGATGCCATGACCCGAGAGATCCGCTTGCTGACAGCCGAGGAAGGAACATGCGAATATTCGATTGCCGGAAGCGGCCCGCCGGTGTTGCTTTTCCATGGAGGGCATTCCAATTGCCTGGAGGAGTTCGGCATCCGCTCCTTGCTGCATGCGGGCTATTCGGTCTTGATTCCGTCCCGTGCCGGATATGGGAGGACGACGCCGCTTCGGGACCTGGAGGCCGCCTGCCGCCTCTATGGCCGAGCGGTCGAACGTTCTGCGTCCGGCAAGGTCCACGTCATCGCCGTATCGGCCGGCGGACCCTCCGCCATCGCCTTCTGCTCCCTCTATCCGGAGCGGGTCGCCAGCCTCGTGCTGCAATGCGCCGTTGCGAAGCCTTGGCTCGGCCCGTCCGACTCGACGTATCGAGCGGCGCGGCGGATGTTCAACCCCCGCATGGAAAAAACGGTATGGACCGCTCTGGCCGTTTTTTCCTCGGCTTTTCCAGCATTGGCCTTCCGCTCGATGGCTCCATCCTTCTCCTGCTTGCCCTACTCCGATGTCCGCAAGCGTCTCGCTCCAGATTATCGCGATGCGTTCCGCCGCATGTGCTCCCGCTACCGCTCCGGATTCGGGTTCCTCATCGACCTGGAGCAGACCGGCCACGACTATTCTCGGGAACTCGCCGGCATCCAGGCGCCATCGCTGGTCTTGCACAGCCCTCAGGACGCTTCCGTCCCCTTCGCCCATGCCCATCACGCGCACAGCCTGCTGGCCCGATCGGAGCTGGTCGAGCTCGACAGCTGGGGGCATCTGATCTGGCTGGACCAGCATGCGGCAGAGCATGACCGACTGCTTCTTTCTTTTCTGGAACGCTCGGCGCGCTGACGCCTCTTGGCTGGCCTGGAGCCTCCATGCAGGGACAAAAAGGCCCTCGCGGGCCTAGCCCCGAGGACCTTCTTCATCGCTCTTCTTCCTACAAGCTCTTCGCGCCGAACGTATCGCCGCCCTGGATCGTGCCGGACTCGAAGCCCTTGTAGAACCAGCGCTTGCGCTGCTCCGACGTGCCGTGCGTGAAGCTCTCCGGCACCGCGTAGCCGCGGGCCTTCTCCTGGATGCTGTCGTCGCCGACCGCGCTCGCGGCCGTGAGCGCCTCCTCGAGATCGCCTTCCTCCAGCAGGTTCTTGCCCTGCGCATGATGCGACCAGACGCCGGCGTAGTAGTCCGCCTGCAGCTCGAAGCGCACGAGGTACTTGTTGAACTCCTCCTCGCTCAGCTTGTCGCGCAGCGGCATGATCTTGTCCGACGTGCCGAGCAGCGTCTGCACGTGATGCCCGACCTCATGGGCGATGACGTAGGCCATGGCGAAGTCGCCCGGAGCCTGGAACTGCTGGCGCAGCTCGTCATAGAAGCTCAGGTCGATGTACAGCTTGCGGTCGCCCGGGCAGTAGAACGGCCCTACCGCCGCCTGCTGCGTGCCGCAGGCCGACTCGACCGCGTCGTTGTACAGGACGAGCGTCGGCTTTTCGTACGTCAGGCCCTGTTGCTGGAACAAGCCGCCCCAAATCTCCTCCGTATCGGCCAGCACGACCGAGACGAACTGCGACAGCTCCGCCTCCTCGGCCGTCTCCTCGTACGGCTGGGACTGCTCCGTGCCCGCGCCCCCGGTGACGCCGCCGAGCAGGTCGCCCGGGTTGCCGCCCATCAGCGTGACGAGGATCAGCAGGATGATGCCGCCGATGCCGCCTCCGATCGCCGTCTTGCCGCCGATGCCCCTGCCCCGGCGGTCCTCCACGTTCGCGCTGCCTCTTCTCCCTTGCGTCCGCATCCCGTTCTCCTCCGTACCTTCGTTTTATTGAAGATATACCCGCATCGGGACGGTTGACGCGAAGGGAGCGCAAAGGACGTCGGCCAGCCGGAAGTCCGCGAGCCGGGGCCTAGAAGAAGCAGCCGCCGTAATCGGCCTTGCGGTCGCGCCACACCATATGCACATGGCCGCGGCCGGGGAGCGCCTCCTCCGCCAGCGTGACGGTCTCCAGCCACAGGCGCGGACCGTCGATCCGGACATACGAGCCAGGCACGCGGTCGTCCGTCGAGCCCGACCAGCCGATATACGTCCGCTCCAGCGCTTCGGGCGAAAGGTAATCCGCGAGCAGCGCCTGCGCCGACGCGGGCGCGGCCGTCCGCACCCAGGCGGCGACGGACGCGCGCACCCGCTGCTTCTGCTGCTCGCCGAGGTGGGAGTACGGGATGCCCTCCGCCTCGGGAAAGTGCCCGTCCTTGCCCGGGCCGAGCAGCACGTCGGCGCGGCTGTCGCCGAGGCGGGCCGCCGCCATCTGGTCGGGCGGCAGCGAGCGCAGCATCGCGTACATGCTCTCCAGGCGCGGCTCCATGACCGCCCAGTCGCGCCCGCCGGCGGAGAACAGCCGCGGCTCGATGCCGAGGAACATCGGCGTCAGGCCGATCTCGCGCGTGTTGCTGGCGAGGTTGAGCGCGAGGTGCCGTCCGCTGAGCTGGAGCATCCACGGCTCGCTGCCGCTCGGGTCGCCGAGGAACGCGACATGGTACAGCGCCGAGCCCCAGCGCGGATTGCCCCCGGCGGCGGACGACATCTTGTCGTCGGCAAGGATGATGCCCCGCGCCGTATCGTAGCCGTCAGCGCTGAGCGCTTCCCGCAGCATCGCCTTGAGCGCCTCCAGGCTGTCCTCGCCGAGCGTGCCGAGCGCGATGCCGTTGCGCGGGAACTCGTCGACCGGACGGTTGCTCCAGCTGACGGCATGCTTGGCCGTAAAAGGAAGCCGCAGCGCTTCCCGCTGCGGCGGCGTCAGCGTCGCCTCGAACGCCGTCGCCAGACAGACGAGCCGCGGCGGAGCGTCAGGCTCGTCCGCTCGGGCGGCTGCGCCCGGCTGGGCGGGCGCAGCCGGGCATCTCGCCTCGGCGGACGGCGCGATCTTGCGCGCCATCGCCTGGCCGACCGCGGCGTCCGCGACCGCCAGGCCGCTCTTGCCGCCGGGAGGCGCCGGCGTCTGCTTCGTGGGCGGCGGGGCAGGCGCGGGCAAGGGCGCGCGATGAGTCGCCGCAGGCTTCGGAACGGGCGCCGACCGTTCGACGCCAGGCGTCTCGCGCGGCGAGCTCGCCCCGAGTGCGGCTTTGATCCGGCTCGGCGCTGGCCGCACCGGGGCTTTCGCCGCTTCTAGCAGCGCGCTCGCCACGGGCGCGGCCTCCCCCGTCCCGCCTTTCTCCGGCAGCCCCCGTGCCGTTCGTTCCGTCAGGCTCGCCGTACGCGGCGCGATCGCGGCCGCCTGCACCTCCGCGACGGGGGAAGCGGCTGCCAGCGGCTGTCCGATGCCTGCCGCCCATGCCGCCCATACGGCCGCCGCAGTCCAAGAAGCCGTCCTTTTCCATCCGCTCTGCTTCAAGGTTCTGTCCTCCTCGATCCAATTTCCACCTGCTAGCTTTTTCCTCCCTTCTCCTTTTTATGCGCGGCCTCGGCAAATGCAAAAACGTCCAAAGGGGGCGCGTGGCCCGTCCTTTGGACGTCGAGTCTGGGCGGACTGGGGCTGGGAAGGGCTGCCGCCTAATCAGGCCTTCCCGCAGCGCTTGGCCGCGCGGCCACGTGATTCGCCTACGTGCGGAACCGGCCGACCAGCGCCTGCAGCTCGTCGGCCATCTGCGCCAGCGACTGCGCGGAGGCGCGCATCTGCTCCATCGAGGCGAGCTGCTCCTCCGTCGAAGCCGCGACCTCCTGGGCGCTCGCCGAATGCGACTGGGCGACCTCGGCCATGCGGCGGCCGGATTCCGTCATCTCGCCGGCGCGGACTCGAATCTGATCCGCCACCGCCGCCATGTCTTCCATATGCGGCGTGATGCCGCGGGTGCCGCTGAGGATGATGCCGAACTTCTCGGAAGCCCGGCTCGACACCTCGACGCCGTCCTCGGCGCTGCGCATCGCTTCCTCCATGAGCCGGGCGGACTCCTCCGTCTCCTGCAGGATGGCTCCGATCAGCGCGCCGATCGAGCCTGCCGACCGTTGCGACTGCTCGGCGAGCGAGCGCACCTCGCCCGCGACGACGGCGAACCCCCGTCCGTGCTCGCCGGCGCGGGCCGCCTCGATCGAGGCGTTGAGCGCCAGCAGGTTCGTCTGGCGCGACAGCTCGCCGAGCACCTGCAGGATGCCGCGTATTTCCCGCGAGCGGTCCGACAGCGAATGCACGACCTCGCTCGCGCGGCCGATCGACGCATGGATCGTCCGCATCTGCTCCAGGTTGTCGGCGACGATGCGCCCGCCCTGCTCCGCCTCCCGGCTTGTCCGGCGGGACAGCTCCAGCACCTCGGACGACGTAGCCCCTACGAGCTCCGCCCCTTGGGCGAACTCCTCCAGCGTGGCGCGGTTCTCCTCGACGCGGGCGGCCGTCCACTCCGCTCCGCCCGCCATCTCCTCGATCGCGGACGCCACCGACTCCGATGCCCGCGCCGATTGCTCCGCCCCGCTGCTCAGCTGCTCCGCCGCGGAGCCGAGGCTCCCGGCATGCACGGCGATGCCGCCTACCATGCCGCGGATATGGTCGGACATGCGGCGGAACGAGTCGCTCAGCTCCCGCAGCTCGTCGCGGCCGCGCACTTCCGGCTGCTCCCCCGTCAGGTCGCCGTCGGCCATCCTCTGCGCGACGCCGTTCAACCCGGCGAGCGGACGGCTGATCATGCGCGCGGCGAACCAGCCGGCAGCGATCGCCACGGCCGAGGCCAGGAGGCAGATGGCGGCCACGAACAGCAGCCCTTGCTCCGCTTTCCGCTTCGCTTGCTGCTTGCCGGCTTCGATGACGTCCTTTTCGATCCATTCGGCCAGAGCATCGCTCTGCAAGCGGATCTCTTCGCTGAGCGGCTTGATGTCCGCCTGGCCCTCCTGAGCGGCTTGGCGCTTGTTGACGAGATACGCGTTCATGATGCGCACCGTCAGCTGGCGGAACTGCAGATTCGCGGTTTGAATGCGCTCCAGCCGTTCCCGGGACTCCGGCTCGTCGCTCCGCCGCAGCGCGGACGCGATCGTCTGATCGATCCGATCGTTGGCGGCATACAAGCCCTCCTTGAAGGACGGATCGTCGTACAGCAGGAAGGCCCGCAGCTGGCTTACCTGGCGTTCCGACAGCGTTTGAATCGTCTGCGCATCGGCTTGCAGCTCCGCAGCGACATCGGTGATGTACGCGTACGAAGCCTGCGTCGACTTCGCGTTGAGATAGGAAAGGACGGATGCGACACCGAAGAGAAGGGAGACGAGGACGAAAATAGCAACTAGCTTGTGCCTAAGCTTGATTTTCATGCGAAAATAATCCTTTCCCGATTAGAATGCTTTTTATTTCGACATGATAAGGGAAAGTTATGAGAGAATAATCGCGTTAATTCGCTAAAGTAAAATTACTTTCAGGAATATTATTTATATATGAAATTGTATTTCATAGCCGTTCATGGACGCAGCCATGCGAAAAGCCTGCGCGAATCTTGCAAAAGATTCGCCGCAAGCCGATGGAGGTATAAAAACCTATCAGGCTCGACCATCCTAAGGCCAAGGAGGTGAAATCCATGGCAAAAGACGTGCGCTGTGAAGTCAACTCGTGCAAGCACTGGGGTGCCGGCAACAACTGCAACGCATCTTCGATCTATGTCGTAGCCCGCAGCAGCAAGCCCAGCCACTCCGACGAAACCGACTGCAAAACCTTTGAACCGAAAGTGTGATCCCTCTAAAGGCGGCCGTGCCAGCGGTCGCCTTCTCTTCTTTAGCTTAACCAATAATGATTCTTATTATCAGTTGAAACGAAGATTTTCCCATGCGCGCCGAGTCCGCCCTTTCTTGGACAAGCCTTGGAATGCAAAAAGAGGCAGCCGTCTCCGACTGCCCCTTCGGTTCAAGTTTCGGCCTCATGCCGTTGCCTCATGGCTTCTCCTCCAGCCCCGCTTCCCGAGCTTCCTTCTCCTCGCCCGGCTCGCCCGACGGCTCTCCCGCCCGGAGCAGCTGCCGGCTGCGTCCGAACCCTATCCCGAGGCCAAAAATGAGCAGGCCGGTCGCGACGAGCAGCCGCTCGATCGGAATTCGGTCCGCCAGCGGCCCGAACAGCAGCATCCCGAGCGGCATCATCGAGCTGGAGATCATGCCCATCACGCCGAACACCCGGCCGAGATAGCTCTCCTCCACCTTTTGCTGCAGCAGCACGGTCGCCGGCGTGTTGAACACCGGCATCATAAGGCCGACGAGCGCCATCAGCGCGAGGTAGACCCAGAAGCTCGGCACGACGCCGAGGCCCGCGCAGGCGAGGCCGGTCACGAGGAAGCTCAGCGTCATCGTATGCGCCTTGTTGCGAAAGCCCTGCCACGCGGCGATGAGCAGGCCGCCCGCCATCATGCCGACGGAAAACGCCAGCTCGATCGCCGTCAGCCGCCACAGGTCGGGGCCGAAGCTGCGCGTCACCTGCAGCGGACTGAGAAACGCCGCCGGCGAGATGAGGATCATATACAGCGCCATGAAGAAAAAGAACGGCTTGAGGAAGCTATGCTCGCGCACGTAGCGGACTCCCTGCCGCAGGTCGGCCAGGTAGCCCCTCTCCTGCGCATCCGGGGCCGCCTGCCGCGGCTTCTCCCGAACGAGCAGGAGCAGCGTGAGCACGCCGACGATCGCTGTCGCGACATCGATGAAGAAGATCGCCTGCAGCGGAGCGACCGACAGCAGCCCGGCGCTGACGACCGGCGCGGCGAACATCGTCATCGCCTGCAGCGTCCCGTTCACTCCGTTCACCCGCGTCAGCTGCTCGGCCGGCACGAGCTGAGGGATGAACGCGCCGACCGCCGGCGTCTGCACGCCGGTGCCGAGAGCCCGGATGGCGGACATGACGAACAGCAGCCACAGCGCATCGTATCCCGCGAGGAACAGCAGCGCCATGACGAGCGTCGTGAGGGCGATCAGGCTGTCCGAGTAAGCGATCAGCTTCTTGCGGTCATACCGGTCAGCCCAGACGCCGGCGAACGGCGACAGGAAAAACGTCGGCACGAAGCCGCATAAAATCGCGATGGTCATCATCGCTCCGGAATCCGTGCTGAGCGTAATATGCCACATGATGGCGTACTGGACCAGCGAGGACCCGAACAGCGAAATCGTCTGGCCTCCGAGGAACAGCGAGATCGTACGTTTCCAATTCCTATCGGTCGTTGCGGATGGGGCAGGCATGCTAAGGCGTCCTCCTTCGGGATCGGCTCTCTGCCGATCGGCTCCTTCCAGTCTAGCATAGACCATACGGGCCGATTTCTTTCCGATGGCTTTATTTCCGCGCCGACTCCTCCCGGCCACGGTTTTTTGGGGGAAAATAAAAAGACCTCGGACCCGCCGGTTTGGGCGGAGCCGAGGTTCTTGAGCTTAGTGGATGCGACGCATTGTTTCAGGCAAAACGTCTCGAAAAAGCCGATGCTGTCCGTCCGGAAGGCAAGCACGCCAGGGGGCCGTCAGCGGGAAGCCCGCTGGCCGGCTTCCTAGCCGCGAGGCTGGCCGCCGCGCGCGCCTTGAGCGGACGGAGCGGTGCCGGCGGAAGCCGGTCCGCGGCCGGAGCCGCCGCGCCGGCGCTTGCGCTTGCGCCCGCCGCCGGCCGTGCCCGGCTGCTGCGCCTCCGCGCCGCCGGCCGCAGGACGCTGCTGCGCCTGGCCGCCCGGCTGAGGGCGTCCGCCCTGACGTGCGTTGCCGCCGCCGTCGCCTTGGCGGGAACCGCCTTGGCCTTGCTGCGGACGACCGCCTTGACGCGCGCTGCTGCTGCCGCCGCCTTGACGGCCGCCGCCCTGGCTTTGCGTCAGGGACGGAAGCGTCGGCTCGCCGGCGGCCATCGGGTACGGATGCTCGCGCACGACCGGCACCTTTTTCTTCGTCAGCTTCTCGATGTCCTTGAGGTATGGAACCTCCTCGTCCTCGCAGAACGAGATCGCCGTGCCGCTCTTGCCGGCGCGGCCCGTGCGGCCGATCCGGTGCACGTACGTCTCCGGGATGTTGGGGAGGTTGAACTGGATGACATGCGCCAGCTCGTCGATGTCGATGCCGCGCGCCGCGATGTCGGTCGCGACGAGCACGCGCGTCGCGCCGCTCTTGAAGTTGCCGAGCGCCGCCTGGCGGGCGTTCTGCGACTTGTTGCCGTGGATCGCCTGGGCCGTGATGCCGGCCTTGGTCAGCACGCGCACGACGCGGTCCGCGCCGTGCTTGGTGCGGGTGAAGACGAGCACCGACTCGATCGAGCGGTCGCGCAGCAGGTGGATGAGCAGCTGCGGCTTGTTGTCCTTGTCGACGAAGTAGACGGACTGGTCGATCCGGTCCACCGTCGAGGACACCGGCGTGATCTCGACCGTGACCGGATCATGGAGCAGCGAGTCGACGAGGCGGCTGATCTCCGGCGGCATCGTGGCCGAGAAGAACAGCGTCTGCTTCTTGGCCGGGATGCGGGCCATGATCTTCTTGACGTCGTTGATGAAGCCCATGTCGAGCATGCGGTCGGCCTCGTCGAGCACGAGAATCTCGACATGCTGCAGGTCGGCGTGCTTCTGGTTGATGAGGTCGATGAGGCGGCCCGGCGTCGCGATCAGGATGTCCATGCCGCGCGCCAGCTGGATCTCCTGCGCCCGCTGGGACACGCCGCCGACGATCGAGAAGCAGCGGATGTCGGTGAACTGGCTGTACGCGCGGATGTTGTCCTCGATCTGGATCGCCAGCTCGCGCGTCGGCGTCAGGATGAGCGAGCGGATGCGGCGCTTGCCTTGGGGCTTGCCGCCCTGACTGCTCAGCCGCTGGATGATCGGAATCGAAAAGGCCGCCGTCTTGCCGGTGCCGGTCTGCGCGCAGCCGAGCACGTCGCGGCCCTCGAGGGCCGCCGGGATGGCCTGCGCCTGGATCGGCGTCGGCTCGGTGTAGCTTTCTTTTTCAAGCGCTTTGAGAATCGGGGAAATCAGCTTCAAATCGGTGAATTTCATTGGGTCTCCTATCGTTTTGAATGATCTATTTTCACGGGATGGTCGAACTTGCAGGCTCCGTTTTGGTTCAATCCGCGAATATTCATTTCTATCATAACGCAAGCTTCCGACGAAATATACTGCCCCGGCGCCCGATCGCATGCGATTCGGCAAAAAAAACCGCTCCCTCCCGCATCGGACAAAGCGGGAGAAGCGGCTCCGGCAGCGAGGCCTGGCAGACGCGGATCAGTGGGCTTCCACCTGATCGACATGGCGGATATGCTTGCGGTTCGCGGCCAGAAAGACGACCGACAGCAGCACGAAGGCGGCGCCGACGTAGAACGGCACGCTGTGCCCGAATCGCTCGCCCAGCTTGCCGGCCATGTACGGCGCGATCGCGCCGCCGATGAAGCGCAGGAAGCTGTAGGCGGCCGACGCCGTCGAGCGCTCGACCGGAGCGGCGTTCATGACGCCCGTGGTGATGAGCGTGTTGTTGTTGCCGAGCAGCGCTCCGGCGAACACGACGCTCGCGATGACGACCCATTGGACGTCGGTCCAGATCGCCATCGCCAGCAGCGTCAGTCCGAACAGCGCCAGCATCGCGCACATCGTCTTGACCGTGCCGTACGCCCGCTGCAGACGCGGCGCCATGAACACCGACGTCAGCGCGAGCAGGATGCCCCAGCCGAGGAACACGTAGCCGATGCCGCGGATCTCCAGCCCCATGACGAACGGCGCATAGGCCATGAGCGTGAAGAAGCCGATGTTGTACAGGCAGGCCGTGAGGCCGAACACGAGCAGCGGGCGGTGGCGGACGAGCGCCGTGATCGGGTCGGACAGCGAGATGCGGCGGACGGGATCGGCGGCTGCGGCAACCTGGCGCTCCTTGGGCATAAGCACGATCAGCGCGACGAAGGCGGCGACCATGCAGCCCGCGACGCCGAGGAACGGCCCTCTCCAGGACAGCGTCCCGAGCTCCCCGCCGAGCAGCGGTCCGACCGCGATGCCGATGCCGATCGCCGCTTCATAGAGGATGATCGCCTTGGTGACGCCGCCGCGCGACATCGACACGATCGCGGTCAGCGCGGTCGCGACGAACAGCGCATTGCCGAGCCCCCAGCCGCCCCGGTAGGCGACGAGCTCCCAGATGCCGCCGGAGATGCCGCCGAGACCGGCGAACAGCGCCACGATGACGACGCCGGCGAGCAGCGTGCGCTTCATGCCGAGCCGGCTCGAGATGAGGCCGGTGACGAGCATCGCGACCGCCATGACCGCGTTGTAGCTCGTGAAGAGCAGCGTCGTCTGGCTTGGGCTGGCGTTCATTTTTTCCGATATGGCGGGCAGGATCGGGTCCACGAGCCCGATGCCCATGAACGAGATGACGCCCGCGAAAAAGACCGCCCACACGGCGCGGGGCTGGTTGAAGATGCTGGCAGACGGCTTCGCCGCCTCCTGGACGGCCTCTGCCGTCAACGTCGATTTTGCCACGCTGCTGTCACTCCTGTTCTTGGTTCCAGGCTTGCCTCGCTTCGTCGATGCGCGCCTGCAGCTCATGGTATTCCTCGCGGACGCGCCCGATCTGGCTCAGCTTGGCGTCGATCATGGCCAGCTGCCGCTGCACGGCCGCCTCGAGCCGCAGCACGGCGGCGCGCTTCTCCTCGCCCGTCTCCTCCCGCACCGTCTGCCGCAGCTGCGTCAGCTCCTCGTGGATCGCCACATACTCCTGCAGCTCCTGCAAGGAAAATCCGAGCGCGTCGCGGGCGTCGATCAGCTTGCGCAGCCGCTGGACATGCTCCTCGCCATACAGCCGGTAGCCCCCGTCGCTCCGCTCCGGAGCGAGCAGCCCGATCTCCTCGTAGTAGCGGATCGTACGCTTCGTGAGGCCGGTCATCTGCGCGATGTCCTCGATCCTATACATCGCTCCACCTCTTTAGTTATTTATATTTTATTACTAAATTATTATAAGGTCATGTTACCACTTCATTACCTTAACGTCAACGTGAACGTTGGATGGAAAAAAACCCGCAGACGGCTTGAAGGCCGCTTGCGGGTGGAGGAAACGATGTCGGTGCGGCGCCATGCGCGCCACGCCTGGCGCCGGATCAAGGCAGCGCCAGGAATTGCTCGGTGAACAGCTTCAGCAGGTGATCGAGCGTCGTCGGATCGCTGTACGTCGACGCTTCCGTGTCGATCGTAATGACCCGGCCGGCTTTGACGGCCGGAATGCCCTTCCACGTCTCGGTCTCGAAGACGGGATTCTTCATGTCCTTGGTCTGGCTGAGGACGATGTAGTCGCCGGCATAGTCGCCCAGCTTTTCGCTGGAGAGCGCGTAGTAGCCCGGTCCGAGCACGTCCTTGGTGACGTTCTCCGGCATCTTGAGCCCCATCGCCTGGTACAGCACCTCGGTGCCGCGCGCCCAGTTGTTGCCGAACACATAGATGTTCTTGGCGTCGTACTCGTAGACGGATACGGTCGAATCCTCGCCGATCTTCGCCTTGATCTGCTTGCCCGCCTCCGCGGCGCGCGTCTTGAAGTCGTCGACCCATGCCTGGGCATCGGCTTCCTTGTTGAGCAGCTTGCCGATCTCGACCTGCTGCTGCAGGTAGTCGAGCTTGCCCCACGTATAGGCGACCGTCGGCGCGATCTCCGCCATCTTGTCGAGGTTCTTGTTGTGCGTGCCGGCGATGATGAGGTCCGGCTCGAGCTCGACGATCTTCTCCAGGTTGTCCTCGGAGACGATCTCGACGCCCGCCAGCTTGTCCGTGAACAGCGGATTCTTGCCGGTCCATTCGTCGACGCCGACGAGCGGGATGCCGAGGGACAGCACGTTCGGCGCGCTGCCCAGCGCGATGATGCGCTGCGGGTTCGCCGGCACTTCCACCGGGCCGGATTCCGCCTGGTAGGTAATCGTGCCGGTCGCGGCCGGAGAAGCCGATGCCGCCGGCTCGGAGCCGGAATTAGCCGTGTTGCCGGAGTCTTTCGTCGATCCGCAGGCGCTGAGAACGAGCGTCAGCGTCAGCGCGATCGGTGCAAGCCATTTTTTCATGTGGAGAATCCCCTTTGTGTGTCTATGTGTGCAAGGCTGTTGTTGATAATGATTATCAGTATCGACATACTCAATATAAAGGGATGGACCCTCTCTGTCAATAGGCAAAAACAGGCCCTCGCCCGCCGGTTTGCCGAAGAAAGAATCGTGGTAATTCCGGATTAAATACCTTGCGGTCATCGGCAGCGCCGGAAGGCGAGCCGGACCGTCGGACGGAGGCGTCGCCATGAGCGAGTTCGGCTTGGAAAACGGAACCGGCCCGGGAAGGCCGGCCCGGAAAGCGATGGTCATCCTGAATCCTTCCTCCGGGAAGGAAAAGGCGGCCGGCTATGCGCGGGACATCGAAGAGGTGCTGCGCGACAAAGGCTACGAAGTCGAGCTGCGCGAGACGGCCGGCGAGCAGGACGCGACGCGCTTCTGCCGCTCCGCCTGCGAGATGCGCTGCGACCTCGTCGTCTCGATGGGCGGCGACGGCACGCTGAATGAGACGATCAATGGCTTGATGCGGCAGGAGCATCGTCCACGGCTCGGCATCGTGCCGCTCGGCACCGTGAACGACTTCGCGCGGGCGCTCGGCATCCCGCTCGATCCGCAAGCGGCGATCGCCGCGATCGCTTCGGACCGTTTCCGCCACGTCGATCTGGGCCGGATGAACGATCGCCTGTTCACGAACGTGGTGGCGGCCGGCAACATCGCCGAGGCCGTGGCGGCGGTCACCTCGGAGGAGAAGTCGAAGCTCGGCTCGCTGGCCTACCTCAAGGAAGGACTCAAGGAGCTGGTCTCGCAGAAGGCTTACCCGATGCGGATCGACTATGACGGCCAGTCGTGGGAGGGCGAGTCGCCGCTGTTCGTCGCCGCGCTGACGAACTCGGTCGCCGGGTTCGAGAAGATGGTGCCGGAGGCGTCGGTGGACGACGGCCTCATCCACGGCTTCATCTTCAAGGACCTCGGCCTGCTCGGCACGCTGAGCGCGGGCTGGTCGCTGTGGGCCGGCAGCCTCAAGGAGCATAAGGACGTCATCGCCTTCACGGCGCGGCAGGTGAGCGTGCGCTCGTCCGAGCGCGTGCGGACCAACGTAGACGGAGAGGAAGGCCCCGACCTGCCGCTGGAGCTGCAGGTGCTGCCGGGCCATGTCGAGGTCGTCGTGCCGGAGGAGGCAGGCGGCTGACCGCATTTTGCCGGGCTCCATGCAGTCGCGAAAAAGAGCCGCTCCGGCCGGAGCGGCTCTTGGCGCTGCAAGCTGCGGGCCGCCGTCCTCGCGGACGCGGCTCTGCCGTCGATGGACGCTATTTCACGATTCCGAACCGGTCGTACAAGGCCGTCGAGCCGGCTTCGGTCGTCGTGTACACCTGGAACGTGAGGCGGTCCGTGCTGACCGTGACGCCGGTGAACATCTCCTTGCCGGGCTGGCCGTACTTGTACGCGTACGGGAACGGGCCGGACTTCGGCGTATAGCGCTTGTCCCCCGCGGCATTGCTCGTCACGTACAGCGTGCCGTTTGGCCGCACCATGTCTCCGTTCGCGTCCAGCGTCGGATTCGTTTGCGGCGAGTTCGCCTTCATCGGATACGTCCGCGTGTACGTGTGGTCATGCCCGCCGAGCACCGCGTCGATGCCGAGCTCGTCGAACACCTTCGTCAGGTTGTTGCGGAAGAACAAGATATCGGAGGAGCTGGAGTGGTTGGCGACGGAGTAGGGCGACTTGTGCAGCAGCACGATCTTCCATTTCTTCGACGAGGCGGCCGCATCGGCGCGCAGCCAGGCGACTTGCTTCTGGTAGATCGGATCGGAGCCGCTCGCTTCGTCGAACTCCGTGTTCAGCACCATGAAGTGCGCCGGGCCGTAGTCGAACGAGTAGACCGAGCCGGCCGGCTGCGCGCCCGTGCCCGTATCCGGCAGGTTGAAATGCCAGCCGAAGTTGCTGTAGCTCTTGCTCTCATGGTTGCCGACCGCAGGTGCAAGCGGCAGCCGCCGCAGCAGCTCCGCCGGCTTGCCGAGCACCCAGCCCCACTGGCTCTCCAGGTCGCCGTTGTCGACGAGGTCGCCGGTCACGGCGACGAAGCGGGCATCCGGGAACTTGGCCATGCCTTCGGTCAGCGTATGGTTCCAGGTGACGAACTCGCTCTCGGTCGTTCCCTGCGGATCGGTCGTGAACAGGAACGAATACGAGGACGGGGATGATTCCGCCGTGCGGAACGTGCCGACCGCGCTCCAGCGGCCGCTCGTGCCGTCGCCGGCCCGGTAGCTGTACGTCGTGCCGGGCTTCAGCCCCGTCGCCGTCGCCTTGTGGCTGACGTAGGACGTCTTTTTGCCGGCGCTTTTGTCGGAGCTGGAGGCGTATGCCTGGATCGACTGGGACGTGCCGGCGATGGATGTCGCCGCAGCGGAAGGCCAGGTGGCGTCCGTGTACGTCCCCTCGACGATCTCCAGCCGGGTGCCGGTGACGGCAGACGGCGTGTACCAGGCGAAGGCGCGGGAAGAGGCCGGATCGCCGGAGAACGTCATGGCCAGCGATGCCGGGGCTTCCGCGCCGCCGCCGGGCGTGCCGGAGCCGGTCGGAACGGCGAGCAGCTGCATGTCCCAGTACAGGTCGGAGCTGCTCGGGCTCTGGTTGTGCACCTCGGCGGCGATGATGTTGACGCCCGGCTTCAGCGCGGCGCGGAGCGCGGCCGTGAGATCGGCTTGCATGACGACCGGCAGGTCCTTGCTCGTCGTGGCCAGCGTCGAGTAGGACACCGTCCCGCTCGGCATGCTGGCGCGGTAGACTTCCTGGCCATTGGCGTACAGGACGAGCCCGTCGTCCACGCCGAACAGGCCCTGGAAGCTTTCATAAGCGGAAGGATCGGCGATCGCGATGGATTTGCTGAAGTAAGAGGCCGTGTTCTTCTGGCTCGTGCCGGGGCCATAGGCGATGACGGTCGACACCTTGCCGAACTCGCTGGAAGGGGCCACATTGTTCGTCGCGTTGCCGGACGAGTCCGTCTTGTAGCCGAGCGGAGCTTGTCCGCTCTTCCAGCCGGAGTAGTCGTAGGACGCGCTCTTCATCGCCGCGCCGTAGTCCTTGCCCTCGTCGCTGTAGCTCCAGCGGTCGGCTTTGGCGATCAGGACCGCCGGGCTCGCGGCGGCGTGGACCGCCGGCGGCTCCTGCAGTCCTGGCAGCAGCGCCGCTCCGAGCAGCGATGCCGCGAGCAAGATGCGGGGCCAAGCTTGAATTCGGTTCATCATTCTCCTCCATTCCTGAATGAAATCATCTTACTTTAGCACCGAACCTTTTCCACAAGGTTACCTGGAGATGAATGTTATGTTAATAAATGGATGCGGGAGTCCGGTTGGAATAGAGGTTGAAGCGCTTGCTCGGGCTATGTCAAAATGAATAGGACGCGGATCGTGCGCGGATTCATTCCAGCGGAGGGATGGGATGCGGGATGCTCCGCTGCTATTCCGCTGGACACATTCCCGATCAAGGAGGCAACCGAGCGATGAGAACATTCAAGCTGGGCGCGAGCGCCCTGGAGGTGCCGGCGGTCGCCGTCGGCTGCATGCGCATCAACTCGCTGGACAAGCCGGAGGCGGAGCGCTTCGTCCGCAGCGCGCTGGAGCTCGGCGCGAACTTCTTCGACCATGCCGACATCTACGGCGGCGGCGAGTGCGAGGAGATTTTCGCGGAAGCGGCCGGCATGAGCCCGAGCGTGCGCGAGGGCTTGATCCTCCAGTCCAAGTGCGGCATCCGGCCGGGACAGTTCGACTTTTCCAAGGAGCATATCCTCGGGTCGGTCGACCAGATCCTGCAGCGGCTGCGCACCGACTACCTGGACGTGCTGCTGCTGCACCGTCCGGACACGCTCGTCGAGCCGGAGGAGGTCGCCGAGGCGTTCGACCAGCTGGAGCGCTCCGGCAAGGTGCGGCACTTCGGCGTCTCCAACCAGAACCCGATGCAGATCCAGCTGCTGCAGAAATCGGTCAAGCAGCCGCTCGTCGCGAACCAGCTGCAGCTGAGCATCACGAACAGCACGATGATCTCGCAGGGCTTCAACGTCAACATGCAGAACGAGGCCGCCGTGAACCGCGACGGCAGCGTGCTCGACTTCTGCCGGCTGCACGACATCACGATCCAGCCTTGGTCTCCTTTCCAGTATGGCTTCTTCGAGGGCGTATTCCTCGGCAGCGAGAAGTTCCCGGAGCTGAACGCCAAGATCGACGAGATCGCCGGGCGCTACAGCGTCAGCGCGACGACGATCGCGATGGCCTGGCTGCTGCGCCATCCGGCGAACATGCAGCCGGTGACCGGCACGACGAGCGTCGAACGGCTCGCCGACTGCGTGCGCGCGGCGGACATCCGCCTGACGCGCGAGGAATGGTACGACATCTTCCGGGCGGCGGGCAACGTGCTGCCTTGATGCGTGCGGCTGCGGTAGCAGCCGGCGGACTTGCTGCGCAGCAACAAGAGGGCTGTCCCATGGGTCGGTTGAACGACCTTCGGGACAGCCCTCTTTGCTGCGCGGTTTTTGCGTGGGCAGAGGTTTGCCTTTGGCGCTTGGAGCGCTCGCTACGCGCGAATTTCCCGTGCGTAGTCAGCCTTTTTCGGCGCGGGCCTTAGGTTCGTCGACCCGTGACTGCATGAGCGGGTCCGGACTGCCTTCAGGCGTCGTGCCGGCCCTCCAATCGCGCGATGAGCGGGTCCGGACTGCCTTCGGGCATCGCGCCCACCCAGCAATCGCGCGATGAGCGGGTCGGGACTGCCTTCGGGCGTCGTGCCGACCCAGCAATCACGCGATGAGCGAGTCCGGACTGCCTTCAGTCATCGCGCCGACCCAGCAATCGCGCGATGAGCGAGTTCGGACTGCCTTCAGGCGTCGTGCCCACCCCGCAATCGCGCGATGAGCGGGTCCGGACTGCCTTCAGGCGTCGTGCCGACCCAGCAAGCGCGCGATGAGCGGGTCGGGACTGCCTTCGGGTACCGAGCCGACCCAGCAATCGCGCGATGAGCGGGTCGGGACTGCCTTCGGGTACCGAGCCGACCCAGCAATCGTGCGATGAGCGGGTCCGGACTGCCTTCGGCCTTCCCAGCGCCGCCGGGTTCGGACAGCGGACGAACCCGGCGGCATGGCTTCGCGGACGGCAGGCCCTCGCCCTCCCGTCCGCGAAGCCATGCCGCCGCGGGCTACGCCTTGCGCCGGTACACCCGCTCCGGGCGGCCGACGCTGCCGTAGGCCAGATCGGCCTGCAAGCGGCCCGCGCTGACGAGGTACTCGAGATAGCGGCGCGCCGTCGAGCGGCTGATGCCGAGCCGCGCGCTGAGGAGCGGAGCGGTCAGCGGCCCCTCCTCCTCGGCGAGCAGCCCGCTCACCTTGTCGAGCGTGAGCTGGTCGATGCCCTTTGGATACGCCGATTGCCGGCCCCGCTCCGCGACCGGCTCGCGCAGCCGCAGCAGCGCGTCGATCTCGGGCTGGCCGAGCGCTCCGGCCGCCTCGAGGGTCGCCATCCGCTCGCGGTAGGAGCGGAAGCCGAGCAGCGCCTCCTGCAGCCGATCGAAAATGACCGGCTTGAGCAGATAATCGTAGACGCCGCCCTCGATCGCCTCGCGCACCCGGTGCAGCTCCTTGGCCGCCGTCACCATGATGACGCCGGCGCGAGGATGCTCGGCGCGGATGCGGCGCAGCAGCTCCAGCCCGTCCACATGCGGCAGGAACAGATCGAGCAGCACGAGATCCGGCTGCAGGATGTCGAGCAGCTCCAGCGCCTGGCGGCCGTCGGTCGCGACGCCGGCCGCCTCGAAGCCTTCCACCTTGCCGACGAACCGGCGGTGGATCTCGGCGTTGCGCACGTCGTCCTCGACGATGAGCACTTGAATCATGGCGAATCGCTCCTTTTCTTAGGAATGGCGACGGTGAAGCGCGTGCCCCCGTCCTCGCCCGGCTGGAACTCGAGCCAGCCGCCGAGCTGGCGGACGGAGCCATGGACGAGCGCCAGGCCGTAGCCTCTTCTTTCCTTGCTTTTGGTCGAATAGCCGACCTCGAAGATGCGCTCGGCCGCCTCCTCCGGAATGCCGCAGCCGTTGTCCTCCACCTCCAGCACGAGGTCCGGTCCGAGATCGGTCAGCAGCACGGCGACCTTCCCCTCTCCGTCGTGGCTGACCGCCTCCAGCGCATTGTCGATCAGATTGCCGAGGATCGTCACGAGCTGCGAACGGTCCAGCTCCGGCGGCACGTCGCGGAACGTGCTGTCCCCGTCCACCTCCAGCTCCACCCGCAGCTCCTGGGCGCGGTTGATCTTGCCGAGCAGCAGCCCGCCGATGACGGGATCGGGAATTTCCTTGAGGATCGTGCCGATGCGGCTGTTGTGGCTGTCCGACTCCCGGGCGATGAACGCCACCGCCTCGCGGTGCTGGTCCAGCTGGAGAAGCCCCGAGATCGTATGCAGCTTGTTGGAAAACTCATGCGTCTGCGCCCGCAGGCCGTCGGCGTACTGCTGCATCTGCGACAGCTGCTGCGTGAGCAGGTACAGCTCCGACTGGTCGCGGAAGCTCGACACGGCGCCGACGACGCGGCCGCCGGCATCCTTGACGGGCACGCGGCTGACGATGACCGCGCGCGTGCCGACGATCGCTTCCTCGCCGTATGCGGCAGCCTCGGCCTCGCCCGCGCGCGGGAAGGCGGCATCGGGCAGCACTCCCCGCGCCGGGCGGCCCAGCAGCTGCGAGCGGTCCTCGAGGCCCAGCATGTGCATCGCCTGCTGGTTGAGCAGCGTGACCTCGCCCCGGTTGTTGACGGCGACGATGCCCTCGCGCACCGACTCCAGCACCGCCTCCTGCTCGCGGTACAGCCGTCCGATGTCCTCCGGCTCGAGGCCGTGGATGGCTCGCTTCACATGCCGCGCGATAAGCGCGGCGCCGAGCGCGCTCAAGGCGAGCGCGGCCAGGGCGAGCGCGGCGATCGGCAGCAGGAAGCTGCGGGACTCGCGCTCGATGTCCTCCAGCAGGATGCCGACCGAGACGACGCCGATGATGCTTCCGTCCCCGCCGTATACGGGCGTCTTGCCGCGCAGCGACTGGCCGAGCGTGCCTGTCGCCTCCGAGACGATCGACTGGCCGGCGAACACCGGTCCGTTGTCGCCGCCGACCATCGGCAGGCCGATCAGCTCCGGATTGGGATGGGCATAGCGGATGCCTTGGGCGTTGCCGACGACGATGAATTCGGCATCGGTGCGCCGGCGGATCTCCTCGATCATCGGCTGGAGGATGGCGGGCGGATCGTCCTCGGCGAAAGCATTCCGGACATCGGGAATCGCCGCGACCATCTGGGCCAGGTTGAGCGCTTTGGAGCCCTCCTGGCTCTTGTACGTATCGAGCAGCATATCCCGGAAGGCGAGCGACAGCAGCAGCAGGATGATGGAGGTCAGCGCGCAGAGGAGGAGCGTCAGCTTCGTTTGCAGGCGCATCGGTTGTCCGCCCTTTCCGTGACGTTTATGAGCAAAATGGCTGAAATGCGGCAAATGCAAGGTATGCGCGCAATGTAGCCGCCTCGCGGACGTTCATGATACAGTCACAATTGTAAACGCTATCATAAAAGGTCCGGTGCTTGATCGGAACACTCGTACTATACCATAAGGGGGAAGCTTCAATGAAGTTCAATTCCTGGAAGTGGAAACCAATCGTCGCCGCTCTGGCGGCCGTAACGGCGATGTCCGCGCTGTCCGCATGCGGCGAAGGAGGAAACTCCGGCGGCTCGGGCTCGTATCCGTCCAAGCCGATCGTCGTCGTCGCTCCGTCCGGAGCCGGCGGCGGCTGGGACAAGACCGCCCGCGCGCTGACAAAGGTGCTCGGCGAGGCCAAGCTCGTCGACAAGACGATGACCGTCGAGAACAAGCCCGGCGGCGGCGGCGCCGTGTTCATGGCCGAATACGCGACGCAGGACAAGAAAAATCCGTATCGCCTGTTCGTCAGCTCGCCGCCGATCCTCATCAACAACCTCAAGAAGGAAGGCAACAGCCCTTACGGCTACAAGGACACGACCCCGCTCGCCCAGCTGACCAAGGACTACGGCGCGATCGTCGTGCGGGCCGACTCCAGGCACGCCGACATCCAGTCGCTGATGGCCGAGCTGAAAGCAGACCCGTCCAAAGTGACGGTCGCCGGCGGCTCCGCGCCAGGCTCGATGGACCATCTGATCACGGTGCTGCCCGCCTACAAGGCCGGCATCGATCCGAAGGCGGTCAAGTACGTCTCCTACGACGGCGGCGGCGAGGCGATCGCGGCCCTGCTCGGCGGCAACGCCGACGCGATCGGCACCGACATCTCCAGCGCGTCGGAGTATCTCAAGGCCGGCAAGGTGCGCGTGCTCGGCATCACCTCGCCAGAGCGGCTCGCGGGCGACTTCAAGGACGTGCCGACGCTCAAGGAATCCGGCATCGACGCCGAGTTCACGATCTGGCGCGGGGTGTTCGGACCGAAAGAAATGACGGACGACCAGAAAGCGTACTGGGCGGAGAAGCTGAAGGCGCTCAGCGACTCGGACGCTTGGAAGAAAGAGCTCGCGGCCAACGCCTGGGAGCCGGAGTTCAAAGGAGCGGATGACTTCGCCTCCTTCCTCGGCGAGCAGGAGAAGATGATCCAAGAGCTGCTGACTGCTCTCGGCATGGCGAAGTAACCGTTCGGATTTCCGATTCAAAAGACGATTCCATTTTTGCGAGGTGAGGCATCATGAACCGCATCTTCGACCGGTACGCCGGCGTCGCGTTCCTGCTGGTCGGCGCGGCCTTCGTCTGGGAGAGCCGCAAGATCGGCGAGAGCTCCTACGGCAGCAACGTCGGTCCGGACATCTTTCCGATGGGGCTCGGCATCCTGCTCATCCTGCTGAGCTCGCGACTTCTCTACGAGACGTTCCGCGGACGGGCAAAGGACGACGCCCAGGAAGGCAAGGAGAAGCTGGATTACAAGCGCTTCGCCATCATCGTCGGAGCCGCCATCCTCTATGCGTATTTTCTCGAGGACATCGGGTATGTATTCGGCACCTTCCTCTTCCTGCTGCTCGGCTTCCAGGTCATCGAGCGGGGCCGTTGGCTCGTCTCGCTGCTCGTATCCGCGCTGTTCTCAGTCGGCGTCTATTATGTATTCGTTCAAGTCCTGGAGGGCACCCTGCCCGGCTTCCCCTCCTGGATGAATCTCGGGTAGAAGGAGGCTGTCCCCATGGAAACGCTGCAATTCCTTGCCGACGGCTTCGCTTCGGCCCTGCAATGGCAGAACCTGCTGTTCGCCTTCGTCGGCGTGCTCATCGGCACGGCCGTCGGCGTCCTGCCGGGCATCGGCCCGATGAGCGGCGTCGCGCTGCTCATCCCGGTGACGGCGACGCTGACGAGCGGACAGGATCCGGCGTCCGCCGCGACGAGCGCGATCATCCTGCTCGCCGGCGTTTATTACGGCGCCATGTACGGCGGCTCGACGACGTCGATCCTGCTCAACACGCCCGGAGAGTCCTCGTCCGTCGTGACGACGCTCGACGGCTACCAGATGGCCCGCCAGGGCAGAGCAGGCGCGGCGCTGTCGATCGCGGCGATCGGCTCGTTCGTCGCCGGCATCGTCTCGCTCGTCGCGCTCGTGCTGCTGGCGCAGCCGCTGTCCGAGGTGGCGATCCGGTTCGGTCCGGCGGAGTATTTCTCGCTCATGCTGCTCGGTCTCGCCGCGGTCAGCGGCCTGGCCGGCAAGTCGATGACCAAGGCGCTCCTCATGACCGTATTCGGCCTGCTGCTCGCGACGATCGGCATGGACAACGTCTCCGGCGTCGCGCGCTTCACCTATGACGTTCCGGTGCTGTACTCCGGACTGGAGTTCCTCACCGTCGCGGTCGGGCTGTTCGCCCTCGGCGAGGTGTTCAAGACGATCCTCCACCGCGACTACGGCGGAGGCGACGTGGCCAAGGTCGGGCGCGTGACGCCGACGCGGCAGGACCTGAAGCAAAGCGCCGCCCCGATCGCGCGCGGCTCGCTGCTCGGCTTCTTCATCGGCGTGCTTCCAGGCGCCGGAGCGACGCTCGCCTCCTTTTTCAGCTATATCATGGAAAAGAAGCTCAGCCGCAGCCCGGAACGGTTCGGCAAGGGCGCCATCGAAGGCGTCGCCGGCCCGGAATCGGCCAACAACGCCGCCTCCGGCGGCGCGATGATTCCGCTGCTCACGCTCGGCATCCCCGGCTCGGGCACGACCGCGATCCTCATGGGCGCGCTCATCATGTACAACGTGCAGCCGGGCCCGCTCCTGTTCGAGGACAATCCGGGCGTCGCCTGGGGTCTGATCGCGAGCATGTTCATCGGCAACCTGATGCTGCTCGTGCTCAACATGCCGCTCGTCAAAGTATTCGCCAAGATCATCGAGACGCCGCCGAAGTACCTGCTGCCGATCATCGTCGCCATCTCGGTGTTCGGCGTCTATGCGGTGCAGTACACGACGTTCGACCTGCTGCTGCTCATCGGCTGCGGCATCGCCGGCTACTTCCTGGCGCAGAACGACTATCCGCTCGCTCCGCTCGTGCTCGGCCTCGTGCTCGGCCCGATGATCGAGAACAACATGCGGCGCGCGCTGACGGCGTCGAACGGCGACTTCAGCATCTTCCTGACGAAGCCGATCTCGCTCGCCTTCCTCGTCGTCGCCGCCCTGTGGCTGCTCGTGCCGCTGCTGCTCAAGATGCGCGGCAAGAAAGTGCTCATCAACGAAGAAGCGTAAAGAAGGGGAGCGGCGACGCTCCCTTTCCTCATCCCCGTTCTACTGGAAAGGAAGATCCGCCATGGCATCCAGCTCGACGATCATCATCCGCCTGGAAATCCGCAAGTCCGCCATCTCCTTCGGCGAGGTGGCGGTGACGATCGGCGCCTGCGGCGGCGACATCGTCGCCACCGACGTCATCCGCTCGTCGCCGGAGACGGCGGTCCGCGACATCACCGTCCAGGTGCCGGACACGCGCCGGGAGGCGCTGGTGTCTCATCTGTCCTCGCTCCAGGGACTCAAGGTGGTCAACGTCTCCGACCGCACGTTCCTCGTCCATCTCGGCGGCAAGATCGAGGTGACGCCGCGCATGCCGGTCAAGAACCGGGAGGAGCTGTCCCATGTGTACACGCCGGGCGTCGCCAAGGTGTGCCGGGCGATCCACGAGGACGAGTCCAAGGCGTTCTCCCTGACGATCAAGCGCAATACGGTCGCCATCGTCAGCGACGGCACCGCCGTGCTCGGTCTCGGCGACATCGGCCCGTACGGCGCGATGCCGGTCATGGAGGGCAAGGCGATGCTGTTCAAGCAGTTCGCCGGCGTGGACGGGTTCCCGATCTGCCTCGCGACGACCGACACCGAGGACATCATCCGCACGATCAAGAACATCGCGCCGGGCTTCGGCGGCATCAACCTGGAGGACATCAGCTCGCCGCGCTGCTTCGAGATCGAGGAGCGGCTCAAGGAGGAGCTCGACATCCCCGTGTTCCACGACGACCAGCACGGCACCGCCGTCGTCATGCTCGCCGGCATGCTCAACTCGCTCAAGATCGTCGGCAAGCGGCGCGAGGACGTCAAGCTGGTCATCGTCGGCATCGGCGCAGCCGGCGTCGCCTGCGCCAAGATGCTGATCGCCGCAGGCTTCCGCAACGTCATCTGCGTCGATCGGCATGGCGCCATCGCCGCCGGCGAGGCTTACGCCAATCCGATGTGGAGCTGGCTCGCCGAGCACAGCAACCCGCATGGCGAGCGCGGCGGGCTGGACGAGGTCATCGCCGGAGCCGACATCTTCCTCGGCGTATCGGGGCCGGGCGTACTCAAGACGGAGCATCTGCAGCGGATGGCGAAAGACCCGATCGTGTTCGCCATGGCCAACCCGGAGCCGGAGATCGATCCCGAGGCGGCCGAGCCGTACGTGCGTGTCATGGCGACCGGACGGAGCGACTACCCGAACCAGATCAACAACGTGCTCTGCTTCCCCGGCATCTTCCGCGGGGCGCTGGAGTGCCGGGCGCGCTCCATCAACGAGCCGATGAAGCTGGCTGCGGCCGAAGCGATCGCAAGCTCCGTCAGCGAGGACGAGCTCAGCGAATCCTACATCATCCCGAGCGTATTCAACGAAGAAGTCGTGCAGCGCGTCCGCACGGCCGTCATCCAGGCGGCGATCGACACCGGCGTCGCCCGCCGCATCCCGCGCGACTTCCGCTGACGGACGGTCATGGGCGTCTTCCTGCTCATCCTGCTCCAAGTGATTTTTCCGGTGTTCGCGCTGCTGGGACTGGGCGCGCTGCTCCACCGGCGGCTGCGCTTCGACCCGCGCACGCTGTCGCGGCTGACGGGCAGCGTGCTGCTGCCGGCGCTCGTGTTCGCCAATCTGTACGAGGCGCGGTTCGAAGCCGCGCTCGTGCTGCAGGTCGCGCTGTTCCTGCTGCTGCAGAACGGCCTGCTGATGATTGCCGTGGAAGCGGCAGCGCGCTGGCTGCGGCTGGAGGCGCGGACAGCCTCGACGTTCCGCAACAGCATCGTGCTGTTCAATTCGGGCAACTTCGGCCTGCCGGTCAGCCAGCTCGTCTTCGCGGCGCAGCCGGTCGGGATGTCGATCCAGATCATCGTCACGCTGTTCCAGACGCTCGTCACGAACACATACGGCCTGTTCAACGCGATGCGCGTGGAAGCGCCGGGCTGGCGGGCGCTGCGCGGACTCTTCTTCAACCCGATCGTGCTCGCGATGCTGGCCGGCATCGCGTTTCAGGCGACGGGGGTGCGGCTGCCGGACTTCGTCTGGCGTCCGATCGACACCGTGGCGTCCGCCTTTCTGGCGGTGGCGCTGTTCACGCTCGGCGCTCAGATCGCCGGACTGCGCCTGCGGCGCCCCTCGCTGCCGCTGCTGCTGACGGCGGCCGGGAGGCTGCTCGTCTCCCCGGCGCTGGCGCTGGGGCTCATCCTGGCGCTCGGCCTGCAGGGCGTGACCGCCCAGGCGCTGCTCATCGCAGGGTCGTTCCCCTGCTCGCGCAACATGGCGCAGTTCGCGATGGAGTACGGCAACGATCCCGACTACGCCGCCGAGGCGGTGCTGCTGACGACGCTGCTCAGCTCGCTGACGGTGGCCGCGACCGTGTTCGCCGCCCAGCGGCTGTTCGCTTGAGACCGTCCCCCATCTCATATCCGGCCCGAGAGGCCGATCAGGAGGAATGAAGCATGAGCGGAATCGGAACGAAGGAAATCGTGGACATCAACCGGGCGGCATCTCAATTCGAATCCAGCATCGTCCTGCACGCAGGCGGACGGTGCATCGACGTCAAAAGCATCCTCGGCCTTACCGTCACGCTGGTGCAGGACGAGTGCTACACGTTGGAGATCCACGGCCCGGACGAGGTGGATGCAGCGGTGGCGCTGCTCGACCTCTTTGCCGGCGCAGGGCTGCGCGTGCGGATGAGGTAGCGGGAGGCGCGCCTCGCTAAAGCTTCGATCATCTCCTCCTAGGCTCTGGACGTCGCCGAGCTCTGACGCGGCCCGATCCACTCGGTCTCATAATAGAAGCAGAAAGGAGCCGTCATTTTGACGGCTCCTTTCTTATCTTCTACAGAGTGCCGGCTTGCTCGTGCCGGGCCGACGCTCTTCATGAACCGCTCCCGCGAGCCGCCCTCGTACAGCCCGTATTTTGGACCCGGCGCTGACGATGCGTTGACGCGGCCCGCGCGCCCGAGTTGGCCGTCGTCCAAAGAAATCCGGTACAATTTGGTTAAAGCTGAACTGCCCCTCAAAAGCGGGTTTCCGATGAGGTTATACTGGGAAACGGAGGTTCGCATGGATTCGGCAAGCTGCCAGCCTCTTCCCATTCTTAGCCATGAAGGGGCTGATTTCATGACTCCATCCACGGACTCGGCTTCGCCGAGCCTGTTCCGCAACCGGTTCCTGCAGACGATTCTCCTCTCCAGCCATGATGCTGCAGATCGGCATCTGGGTGCGCAACTTCGCCATCCTGCTCTACGTCGCCGAAAGAACGAACGACGATCCCATCGCCATCTCGCTCATCAGCGTGGCCGAGTTCGCCCCGATCTTCATCTTCTCTTTCATCGGAGGCACGTTCGCCGACCGTTGGCGGCCCAAGCGGACGATGGTGTGGTGCGACCTGCTCTCGGCCGTATCCGTCTTCGCGGTGCTGCTCGCCATTCATTTCGGCAGCTGGGAGTCGATCTACCTGGTCGCGTTCATCTCCGCCATCCTGTCCCAGTTCTCCCAGCCGTCCAGCATGCGCCTGTTCAAGCAGCATGTGCCGGAAAGCCAGATGCAGCAAGGCATGGCGCTGTTCCAGTCGCTGCAAGCGACGTTCATGGTGCTCGGCCCGATGCTCGGCACATTCATCTACAGCCGCTTCGGCCTGGAGCCGTCGATCGCCGTCATGGGCATCGCGTTCCTGCTGTCGGCGCTCGTGCTCGTCCGTCTGCCCAAGGATATCGAGCAGCCGCGCGAGGCGGGAGCAAGCGGCCGATTCTGGAGCGAGCTCGCCGAAGGCTTCCGTTATGTCTGGCGCAGCACGGTGCTGCGGACGCTCGGCCTCGCCTTCCTGCTGGCCGGCCTGGCCGTCGGCTTGGCGCAGGCGCTCAATCTGTTCATCGTGACGGAGCGGCTCGGCCAGGACAAGGAGTTCCTCCAGTACCTGCTCGTGGTCAGCGGCGTGGCGATGCTGATCGGCGGCGGGGTCGTCGCCGCGTTCGCCAAGCGCGTTTCTCCGCAGCTGCTGCTGGCGACGGGCATGCTGTTCAGCGCGGTGTGCACGGTCATCGTCGGCTTCTCGACGAGCGTGCCGGTGACGCTCGTCACCCAGTTCATCAACGGCCTCGCCTTCCCTTGCATCCACATCGGCATCAGCACGATGATCCTGACCTGGTCGCAGCCGTCGATCGTCGGGCGGGTGAACGGCGTGCTGAACCCGCTGTTCATCGGCATGATGGTCGTGTCGATGTCGCTGGCCGGCGTGCTCAAGAGCGCGTTCCCGCTCGTCGCCATCTACAGCGGCTCGGGCCTGCTGTTCCTGCTCGGCGCGCTGGCGATGCTGCCGATCGCCAGGCACAAGGCTCCGGAGCAGGCTCAGATCCAAGCCCAGGCTTAGGCGTTCTTGCGCTGCTCCTTTTCAAGTCAAATAACCGCTCCCCGACGGGAGCGGCTACGCTGCCCGGGCGATTCGAGCGGTTTTTTATGGTTGCATTGCTGGTTATGCTCAGGCCGCCGTTTAAATTTTAGCTGCTCCTTGAGTCACTTCCAGTCGAGTATAATACACGGGGCAAGAGAAATAATGAGGTAAGGCAGTTTCCGACTCCTAATCTTTCACCTCACTTGCCTCGACCTCTTTGAGAGTTTTCCCATCTTCCTTTTTCCACTCGACATTACCATTTGTTGAAGCACCAAGAACAAAAGCCGATGCTCCAGATGGCGTCTTAAAGAGGATGTCCTTTGTTAAGAGTCCATTTACTTCTATATAATTTTTATTATCTTCCCGCGCCAATTTAGCAAAGTGTGGACAGCTGGGTAATATATCTTTACGAATTATACTGCCCGACAGGACTACAAGCCCTTCGTTCGTCAACCGTGCGGTTGCGTTCGCTCCGCTCCTCTTAATAAAGAAAACTTGCTCCGGTTTGGCTAAAGCTACATCGCTATCCTCGGAGGATAGAGCCGTTACTTGCTTTACAAGAGATTCAAAAACTTTATAACCAAGGGCTCCCATAATAATTTTAGCGTACTCAATGAATTCCTCCAATTCACTTTCTTTTTCCTCTGTGACGTTTCCAAGCGTCGGTTCGTTGCTGTTTTTAATTAAATATCGATTTGCCGAATTCGCCAAATTAGTAAAGCGGTTCTCAAGATAGCTTATTTCTGTGGGGCCGAATGAGTTGTTTGACGTGGTAAACACAACTGCTTCCGTCCAGTAATCCTTTTCTGCATCCCTTTTGTGTTCCTGTAAGCGATAAAGAATGCCTTTACGATTTTTGCGAACTCCAGCTTGTCCAATATATGCGACATTCTCTCCGGTCTGGTCAGAAATGCCGAACAGAAAATAAACCCCACTTTGTAGAAGATCCTCTCTGCCCTCGCACTTCTCCAGCTCGGTACGAGGAAGTTTGTAGGCGACTCCCGTCCAGTTTGCAAGGGTGCTTTTAATGCGACCACTTGGGTCACCATCCATTAGGAACAGATTAATGCTTTTTCCTCTTGCGGTCATGAACGTTCCCCCCTCTAGTTAAAGCAAAAGCTGCTTCAACTCTATTTTGCACCGTTGAGCTGCTATCGTGACTTGCTGAAATAATAATATGCCTTAGCCCAGATCCTTCCCGTCCCGATAAGCCGGGTCATGCAGCGCCTCCAGCACAGCCTGGGCTTTGACCCCGTCGGCGAAGTCGTAGACGATCGCCTCTTCGCCGCGGATGCGGCGAAGCACCTGGCGCAGCAGCGGCAGCGGGCCTTCGTCCTCGATCACGTCGACCGGCTCGAGCGAGGCCTCGTCCCGTCCGGCGAGCAGCCGACGCCAATTTTCCAGCGCGACGACGCCTTCGCTGCCTCGGACCACCATCGACACCCGCTCCTCTGCCACCCCATGCGTACGCCCGGTCAGGCGGATGTGCTTGCCGTCCGCCAGCGTCAGCTCCGCCTCGGCCTCGGTCTCGCTCGACTCCGCTCCATCGCCGTAGGCGACCTGGCTGCGCACGCGCACGATGTCCCCGAACAGCTGCTGGATCATATGGATCCAGTGGATGCCGACCTCGAGCAGGAAGCCGCCTTCCGCGCGCGTCGTGATCCAGTCGTTCTGCTGCCAGGCGCGCGGCCACTGCGGGAACTCCAGGATGAGCTCCATGCTCTCGATCTCCCCGACGCGCCGCTCCTCCAGCAGCAGGCGCCGCATCTCCCGCACCGCCGGGTCCAGCGGAAACGAGAAGTGCACGGCGCTCACGACGCCGGCCGCCTCGGCCGCCGCGCGCATCTGCTCCGCCTCCTCGAGACGGCTCGCCAGCGGCTTCTCGCAGAAGACGTGGATGCCCTTGGCCATCGCGGCCTCGGCCGTCTCCCGATGCAGCGATGGCGGGACTGCGATGTAGAGGAGGTCCAGCTCCTCCCGCTCCAGCATGTCCCGATAATCCTCGTACAGCGCCACTCCCGGCCGCTGCTCCCCGATCTCCCGCAGCGTCTCCGCACGCGGCTCGCATACGGCGATCAGCTCGCATTCCTCTGCGAACCTCGGCTGCGTGCGCAGCGACATGCCCTTGCCCATATTGCCCAAGCCGATGACGGCCATCCGAACTTTGCCCATGGTCAGCTCCCCCTGATGCCTTGATGTAATTCCACCCGGTAAGGGTTCGACCCGTCGATTCGGTGTTCCTTCCCTGGGGCGAAAAGGGAATCGGCTCCTGCCGATCTCCCTAGCGGATTCCCTTTGGCGGACCGCCCGCCGGACAGCCGAAAAAGCCGCTCTCCAGACATGCTTGGAGAGCGGCTTCATGATGCGGACGCAGGGCGGGAAGAACGGCTTGATTCTTCGATACGAGACGAAGAGGCTCTGGACCTCCGGCTGGAAGAGCCGGCTTCGTGCAAAAGCTCGTCCAGCGGCAGAAGCCGCTCCCGCCCTCTTACAGCTCGACCGTCTCGTTCAGCTTGCTGTCGCCCGAGCCGGCGCCGGTGAGCCGGTGCAGCATGAGCTTGGCCGCCTCGAACTTGTTCGCGGTGTCCCAATACTCCGCCGCCTCGGCGTTCACCTTGACCAGCACGACGTTGGGATCGTCGTAGGAGGCATGCAGCAGCTTCTCGTACGCCTTGTTCCAGAACGCCTTCTTCTTCTCCAAGTCCTCGACGAACTCCGCCTTGCCGCGGATCGAGACGAACGACTTGCCCGCGTAGGCGACGTTGACCCGCGGATCGCGCCGCAGCTCGCCGTACTTCGCCGTATCCTTCATCGTGACGAACCACAGGTCGCCGTCGAACTCGATTTCCTGGGTCTTCATCGGCCGGGAAACGAGGCCTTCCTCCGCGATCGTCGTCAGCATCGCGGTCTCGATGCCCTCGATCAGCTCCCGCACCTTCTCCACCGCTTGTTCATGGGTCGTTTGTCGTTCCGACATGATGCATCACCTCTTCCGCTTTTGTATTCCCTTTTTACACGGAATCGATAAGCGCCAATCGTCCGCCGCACGCGAAAAGAGGGCAGGCCCTCCCGCAAAGGAAGCCTGCCCCGGCGAAACCGACGTCAGCTGCCGGATGCGAACACGCCGCTCTTGTACGTCAGCGTATAGACGATGCCGCTGTCCGTCAGCAGCGTGGAAGCGACGTTGTCGCGGACGATCGCCATGCTTTTGCCGTCGGCACCGACCTTGTACAGCCCGGGCTCATAGCCGTTGGAGACGTAATAGACGCCTTTCGGCCCGACCTCGTACGAAAGGGCCGGCTGGTCGCTCAGCTTGGTCTCGCGCCCAGCCGCCAGGTCGTAGCGGTACAGGTCGCCGGCCTGAGCATACCCGTCGCGCGCGTCGGTCCCTGTCGGCAGGACGCGGTAATACAGGCTGCCGCCGTGCATCCGGACGTCGAAGACGGGACGGTCGACGAGGATGCGGACCGCGCCGCCGCTGAGTCCGGCCTGGCCGAGCTTGCCGGTCGCGCGATCCACGTAGTAGACGGAGGCGCCTTCCAGCCAGAAGTCGGAGGCTGGCGGCGTCAGCTTCGTCTGGGCGCCGCCGGCTAGCGGGATGCGGTAGACGGCGCTCGTCGCCGTCTGGTCCGCTTCTTCATAGCCGAGCGAGTAGGCGCTGCCGTCCTTCACAACCAGCTTGGCGTTGCTGGCGTAGCTGACGCCGCCGCCTTCCGACAGGGTGCGATTAATGCCATAAGTGAAGGCCGCGTCCCCGATCGAGGACACTTTGCCGGTCTTCAGGTCGACCTGCTTGAGGTTGCCCGGCTGCATGGACATGAAGCGGAAGTCGGTATACAGCAGCCGGTCGCCGGCGCGGGCATAGGCCATCAGGCTCTTGCCGCCCACGACCTTCTGGAGCGTACCGCCATCCAGCCGGTAGAGCGTTTCGGAGCCCATCGTGTTGTCGCCGGAATGCAGGTTGACGAACAGCTGGCCCTCCAGCTTGAACACCGCCTCCAGCCAGCCGTCGCTCGGCTTCCAATCCGACACCGAGGCGGCTTTGGCCGCCTTGCCCGTCACCGGATCGAGCGCATGCAGCTCCGGCTTGCCGCCCACGACCGTCGGGAAATAAATCTTGCCGTCCGCGACTTTCGCCTGGCTGAGGACAGGCTGCCCCGCAAGCTCGATCCGCACCGGCTTGCCGCCGTCCTTTTGCCGATACAGCATCTCGGATGTCGACGAAGCGGTATAGAACGCTCGATAGTAGTACGAAGTATTACCCGACCTTGCCAGCAATCCGGTCGAGCTCTCCACCTCGGCGCGAGTCCGCTTGTCCGCCAACTGCCGCTTGATCGGTTCGATCAGGGAGCGCGTATCGGCCAGCTTCGGATCGATCTTGTCGTCGCCGATGAGGATGAGCCCGTCGAGCCACTGGATCTCCTTGTCCAGCGCGTCCGAGGCGCTGCGCAGCGGCAGCAGGATCGTGCCGTTCACCTTGTACGGGGCGACGTCGATCGAGACGGCTTTGCCGTTCACGTCCATCGACCGGCTGCCGACGGCGAACCGGATCGTCTTCTTGAGGGCGGCGTTCGTCAGCACGACCTCATTCGGCCGCTTGGCGTCCCATTTCGTTTCCCAAGTGCCCCCGGAACGGTTCACCTCGCCCGCGAGATAGCCGAGCAGGCGGATCGGGACGAACACGCGGCTGTCGCGCTGCACGAGCTTGTAGTCGAGGTACAGGTCCGTCTTCGAGCCGCGGATGAACACCTTCTGCTGAAAATCGTAGGGCAGGATGACGGTCCGGTCGAAGGCTTGCTTGAGCGAGGTCGAGGCAGGCGCCTTGCTGTCCGCCGCTGAGGCGGGAGCAAGCGCGGTCCCGGCCCAGAGGGCGGCCGCGAGAACGGCGAGCGCAGTCTTTTTCATGGTCAGGTCTCCTTTTCAAGGTCTGTCTTCACGAATAGACGGAACTCGGCGGAAGAATGTTCCTGTCGCATATGTACCCGAAAAGCCTCATGGCCGACTAAAAAAGAGGCAGAGAAAGGTTGGGTTGACACAAGTTGATTACACATGTAATCTATACCCATCGTTTACATGTGTAGATGTTAAAGGAAAAGGAGGGATCCCTCATGAACGCCCCTATCCGCATCAGCGAATCGGAGAGCGAGGTGATGAAGCTGCTGTGGGAGCAGGAGCCGCTCACGGCAGGAGAGATCATCGTACGCCTGCAGCGGGAGATGGACTGGTCGGATCAGACGATCAAGACGTTCCTGAACCGTCTGCTCAACAAGGAAGCGATCCGCTTCGAGAAGTCCGGCCGCACGTACCGGTATTATCCGCTCGTCACGCGAGACGAGTACTTGAGATCCGAGAACCGCTCGTTCCTGAACCGCGTCTATGACGGAGCGATCGGCTTGATGTGCGCCAAGTTTCTGGAAGAGGAGAAGCTGTCGGATCAAGACATCGAGCAGCTGCAGCGGCTGCTGGACAAGCAGAAGAAAGGCGGCGACGAAGCATGAGGATGCTGGAGACGATCGTTCTGCTGCTGCTCCAGGCATCCATCGGCTCGTCGGCGCTCATCGCGCTCGTGCTGCTGGTCCGCCGCTGGCGCGAGGGGCCCATGCTGCCCCGGATGCTGCCGCTGCTCTGGCTGCTCGTGCTCGTCAAGCTGCTCGTCCCGGCCTTGCCGGCAACGCCGCTTCAGCTGATGCCGCATGTCGCCGGCCTGTCCGGACCGTCCAGTCCTGCGCTCCAGGAACCATCCTCTGCCGGGGCGGTCACCGCTTCGGCGGAGCAGGCCGCACCTGGATTGCCGGAGGGAGCGGGCCTCGCCAGCGCAGACTTCTCGGACTCAGCCTCGCCAGCAGGAGCGGGCCTCCACCCGGCAACGCCGATGCAGCAGGCCTCCGGCGAGGCCGCTGCCGGCGGCGCTTGGCTGCGCATCGCTGCGTTTGCCTGGCTGGCAGGCCTGATCGCCCTTTCCAGCATCGGCCTTTTCGCCGCGCTCCGTTTCCGACACCGCCTCAAGCAAGCGATTCCGGTCACGGAATCCGCCGTGCTTCGCCAGCTGGACGCCTTGAGCGGGCAGCTTGGCCTGCGGCGGCGCGTCCGCCTCTACGAGCATGCCGACCGCTCCGGTCCGTGCGTATACGGCCTGATGCGTCCAGCCATCTACCTGCCGGCAGGCTTCGCGGTCGAAGCCGATCCGCGTCAGCTGTCCCATGTGCTGCTGCATGAGCTGACTCACGTCAAGCGCAACGATCTGCCGCTCGGAGCACTATGGTCGCTCGCGGCGGCGATCTACTGGTTCAACCCCTTGGTCTGGCTCGCGCTGCGAAGCGTGAAGGCCGACCGGGAAGTCGCTTGCGACGCCGGTGTACTCGATCTGCTGGGCATGCAAGAGCGGACCGCGTATGGCACGACGCTGCTCCAGCTCGCCCGCCGTCCCGGCCCGCGCCCGCATTTTGCCCTTCCGTTCGCGAGATTTCCACGCAAGCGCGGCAAGCGCAAGCTCGATGAGCTCAAGCGCCGCATCGGCATGATCGCCTCTTTTCGGGAAGCCTCTTCGTACCGGCTCTCCTACCCCGCGCTAGCCCTTGCCGTCGCCGCCGGTCTTGCGCTGATCCTCACGATCTCCGTCCCGCTGCGCAGCTCCGCCGCAACGGAAGCGCCTCCGACTTCCGAAGCCGGGAGAGGGTCGGAATCGCTCGGAATCACGCGCATCATGGACGACTTCAAATGGTTCTCCAGCTTGGACCGCTTGCGCGTCCATGCGAGCTTCGACTTCAAGGTGCCGGACGCGCTTCCGGAAGGGTATAAGCTCAGCTACCTCAATTTGCAGCAAGCGTGGCAGATCAATCCGGAGCTCTCCACTATCACCTACGAATCAGGGAAGACAAGCGACACCTATAGACGCGAGTTCGTGCTCAAGGTTTCCAAAGAGGATCTCCGAAACGAATACAAGGAAAAGCCCGGCTCCGAACTTCGTACGTCTGCTCCGGCCATGTGGGGAGAGGCGGCCCCGATCACCTTCCGTCATGAGCCGGCTACATTCGCGGGTATTCCAGGCACACTCGTCACGCAAATCCAGACGTATGCCTGGCATTTGCCCGAGCATGCCAAGACGTTCGTGTGGGAGGATGGCGGCATCTGGTATGCCTTGGAATACTTCAGCGAGAACCACAGCCGCGAGGAAGGCCTGCCCCAGCACTGGAAAAACCTCAGTGACGCCCAGCGCGACCAGGTGCTCCGCTCGTTCGTCTGGCCGGATCAGCTGCAGCGGACCGACTATAGCGGCGAAGGTCAGTCTTTCCCGCTGTACGACACCGATGATCTTGCCGACGCAAGACGCAGCCTCGGCTTCGAGCCCGCCCTCCCGCGCGCGCTCCTCAAGGATCGACTCCGGATTCGGGATGCGAGAATGATGTTCAGGGATGATCAATACGCCGATGATCCATTTCACATTTTAAGCGATGCGCTTCGGACCACCTATCGCGCGCCGAGTGAAAAGCCGATCGGGGATCTGAATGCGGAAGTCGTGTTCTATCAGAGCCGCGGGCCATTGGCGGATGAAGAAAAGCTTTTGTCCTCCAGCCGAATCTGGATTCAAGGGCTGGAAGTCACATCCGTAATGGATCCGACTTCTAATTTCAACCCTTATGGAATCGACAAGGGATTCCAGGACCTTGGCTACTCTCATCGCTATTATTTCTGGGAACACGAAGGGCTCCATTACTTGGCCTTTTTCCGCGACCTGGATGAAGTCCAGCCCGAACTGCTGCGCGAGCTCGTCATCAAGACGTTGGAGCCGGCGGCCAGCCAGCCTGGGCCGGAATGAATCAAAAGCCCCGCTCGACTTCCCTGCAAGGGAATCGATCGGGGCTTTGTTCATAATTTCAGCGTTCCGCTCGGGGCATTCCCAGCAGCCCGCGCAGATGCTCCGCCAGCGCCTCCGCCGCCTGCCGGTGCGCCTCGGTGCCGGGATGCTGGCGGGCGCCCTGCGTACGGGCCGTCATCGCCGGCAGCTGGAACACGGCGACGCGGCGGTCGCCGGTGCGCTTCGCATGGGCGTCGACGGCCCGGCAGATGCTCGGCATCATCTCGAGGCCGAGCATGCCGTACGCCCAGACGATCCACGCCTGCGGATTGCACGCGCGCACCCGGCCGAGGAAGCGCTCGGCCGCCGCCTCGAACGCCCCCAGGTCGTCCGCGTGAAAGCTGCCGTCATCTGCCAGCCGCTGCTTGAACCGATCGCCCGTCTCCCTGCAGATCCACTCCGGCGAACGGAACGCGCCGCCGTCGTTCGTGCCGAGGTTGACGACGACGGCATCCGGCTGCCAGGAGCCGAAGTCATGCGTTTCGCGCGCGCCAAGCGCTTCGTTGCGCTCTCCGCCGAGCAGCCCGCAGGCCTGCTCGTATACGGCCGGCATTCGCGAGCGCGGGTCGTTGTCCCAGCCGCTGAGCACGCCCCAGCCGCTTTGCGACAGGATGCGGCAGTCCGCGTCCAGCGCCTCGGCCGTCAGCCAAGCATAATTGTCCCGTGCGCTGAACCACATCGGGATCCAGTCCTCCTCCGATCGCGCCCCGATCGCTCCTTCGCCGGAGGTGATGCTGTCGCCGACAAACTCGATCCGGCGCGCCCGCTCCGGCACCGGCAGCAGCTCCCCGTCCGTGCGGAGCCCGTGCAGCAGCAGCGCGCAATCAGGATCAGAGCTCATCGCCTGCGACTCCTTGACGAAACGCACGCGCTTGGCGGTGTGCGGGTTCATCCCGCGGAACACCGGCACCCAGCGGCGGCCCTCCTGCGCCATCTGGCGGCTGACCGGAGCGCCGTTCACCAGCATGCTGAACCACGGCTCGTACCGTCCCAACGAAGCCTCGACCTCCAGCCACAGCTCCGCTCCCGTCACGACCAGCTCGATGCCGCTGCCTGTCCAGAACAGCGCGAGCGGCGAGCGCGACGTCCCCGTCCTTCCATGCGTCCGAACAAGCGGCGCATCCTCCAGCGCCATCGTTCGCAACCTTCCTTCCATCCTTCGCATCCCCTTTGTCGGCGCGCGCTCCATGCGGGCGTCCGCCTCCGAGCTGAACCGGTCCGCCCGCCGAAATCACCTTGCCTAACCGTTAGGCCGCACCTGTCTTCCTCTTATCGTTCCACCGGGCCGGAGGCTCGTCAAGCCTGCGGCAGCCTCCGCGCCGGGCGCCGCTCCGCGCGCCGGTAGGCCCGGGGCGTCTGGCCCTCCCATTTTTTGAACACCTTGATGAAGTAGCTCTGATCGTGAAAGCTCAGCCACGCCGCGATGTCCGCCACCGGGTAGTCGGTGAGCGACAGCAACTTCTTGGCCTCCTCGATCCGCTCGCGCTGGATGTAGGCCGAGATCGTCAGCCCGACCTCTTGTCGGAACAGTCCGGACAGATAGTTGGGGCTCAGATGCGCCCGCTCGGCGAGCCTGGGCAGCGTCAGCTCTCCGTAGAGCCCGCTGGCGATCTCATGGAGGCAGTCCTGGACGGCGGGGGAAAAACGGCCGCGGCGCTCCTGCGCCACCCGGTCGACAAAGTCGAACAGCGCCTTGGACATGACCGCGCCGACCTCCTGCAGCGACGGCTGGTCCTCCAGCAGCTGGATGTAGTAGTCGCTCAGCGTGAACGCCGTTTCCTCCTGCAGGCCGCCCTCGATCGCCGCCCGGCAGATGAGCGCGATGCCGGTAATCATCAGATTCTTCTCGCTGCGCAGGCGGCTGCGGCGCGCGAGTACGCCGAACTCCTCCTCGCCGACGATGAACTCCATGACGAACGCGCGCATCCGCTCCTTCTCCCCCGTGCGGACGTAGTGCAGCAGCACGCGCTCATGCGGCAGGTTGGCATGCTGCAGCCCGCTGCGCCGGCTGCGCGACAGCTCCGCCTCCGCGCCTCGGCTCCCGGCCGAAGCCGGCTCCTGCAGCGGAGCCTCGGCCAGCAGGCTGGCCGACGGATCGACCGGCTTGCGGCGCACCGCATAGTGGACCATGAGGCCGATCGCAGCGGCCCGCTCGGGGGACAGCAGCGGCACCGCCTCATACAGGTCCAGCAGCTGCCGGCGGTTGCCGGCATGTAGCGCAGCCAATCCTTCGTCCATCCCGCCGCCCGCGTCCCGTTCCTGCGTGAACGGTCCGAGCACGAGCGTGCCGGCGAGCCGCCCGTCGTCCAGTGCGTTGACGAACAGGTACTCCAGACGCGAGCGCGTGAAGCGGACCGGCTGATCGGCCGCCACGAGCGCGTACTCGGCGCCGGCGACCTGGTCGCGGACAGCCGCGAAGAACGGGTTGGCCCGGAGCGCGGCGGGGGCGTGCTCCGCTTCGATTTTCCTCCCCGGATGGACGAGGAAGACCGGCACTTGCAGGGCATCATATAGAAGCCTTCCGAATTCGGCCAGCTCCTCCAGCTTGTTCATGTCCGTCCTCCCTTCGGCTGCCGGCCGATCTCAAGATGTGAAAAAAGTACTACAAATCGGAGAAAAGAACAAGGAACGCCGATGTAAGCGCTCTACAATGGAAGGGCAGAACCTCATCTCACTCTTCTCCGAAAGGATGGTTCCATATGCTTCACGATAAAATCGCGCTCGTCACCGGCGGAGGCAGCGGCATCGGCCGCGCCACGAGCCTGAAAATGGCCGGTTACGGAGCCAAGCTCGTCATCGTCGACTTCAACGAGGCCGGAGGCCAGGAAACGGTCCGGCTGATCCAGGAGCAAGGCGGCGAGGCGATCTTCGTCCAAGCCGACGTCTCCAAGACCGAGGACGTGCAGCGCTACGTGCAGGCCGCCGTCGACGCCTACGGCCGGATCGACGTTTTCTTCAACAACGCCGGCATCGTGCAGAAGTTCAACCGGCTCGCCGACATCGAAGAGAACGAGTTCGACCGCATCATGAGCGTCAACGTGCGCGGCGTCTTCCTCGGCATGAAGTACGTGCTGAAGGTGATGGAGCAGCAAGGCAGCGGCTCGATCGTCAACACGGCTTCCACGGCTGGCGTGAAGAGCGAGCACAGCGCGTCGGCTTATTCCGCGAGCAAGCACGCGGTCGTCGGCCTGACGAAGGGCGCGGCGATTGAGTATGTGAAAAAAGGCATCCGCGTCAACGCCATCTGCCCGGGCGGCGTCGAGACGGCGCTGACGAAGGGCGTCGAAGCGGCGTTCCTGTCCGGCGGCTACGTGCCGGAGGAAGTCGGCAACATGCGCATGGGCCGCTACGCCCAGCCGGACGAGCTGGCAGAGGTCGCCTGCTTCCTGGCCTCTGATCGCGCCAGCTATATGACCGGCTCGATCGTGCTGGCCGACGGCGGACTGACGCTGTAAGCTTGGACGGATCGGTATAATCGCGAAAAAGGGACGCAGCCGAGCATCGGCTGCGTCCCTTTTTGCGGCTGGTGGCGGGGGTCGGAAAGGCATGCAGACGAAGCCAAGGCACAGGTCGGCCTTGGATTTGCCGGCTCCGGGCCGCCGGAGCGAGTCCAAGGCACTTTTCTGCCTTGGATTCGCCGGCTCCGGGCCGTTGAGCCCGATTCAAGGCTTATTTCTGCCTTGGAGTCCCGGCTCCGGGCCGTTGAGCCCAATTCAAAGCCTATTTCTGCCTTGGATTTTCGGACGCGAGCACGCGAGGATGGTTGCAATGGGCAGGTGGACTGCGAGGAAAGGGTGGAAACGTCCTTCGTTCATCACGCTCCGCTCGACGAAGGGGTCCAGACTTCCTTCCTGCATCGCGCTCGCCGAACAACCACTCGAGGAAGGGGTCCAGACTTCCTTCCTGCATCGCGCTCGCCGGACAACCGCCCGATGAAGGGGTCCAAACTTCCTTCCTGCATCGCGCTAGGCGGATAACCGCTCGACGAAGGGGTCCAGACTTCCTTCCTGCATCGCGCTCGCCGGACAACCGTCCGAGGAAGGGGTCCAGACTTCCTTCCTGCATCGCGCTCGGCAGACAACCGCTCGAGGAAGGAGTCCAGACTTCCTTCCTGCATCGCGCTCGGCAGACAACCGCTCGAGGAAGGGGTCCAGACTTCCTTCATTCATCGCGCTCGGCAGACAACCGCTCGATGAAGGGGTCCAAACTTCCTTCCTGCATCGCGCTCGCCGAACAACCGCTCGAGGAAGGGGTTCAGACTTCCTTCCTGCATCGCGCTCGCCGAACAACCGCTCGAGGAAGGGGTTCAGACTTCCTTCCTGCATCGCGCTCGCCGGACAACCGCCCGATGAAGGAGCCCAGACTTCCTTCGCGCGCTGCGCTAGGCTTCCTCCGCCTCGCCACTGCCGCTTGGCCCCGCTTGGCCCCTCTCGTCCTGCCGCCGTGCTATGACTCGCCAGCCGTCCGGGCCTGATCGCCCCGCCGTCCTTCCGCCCTGCTCCGCCTCGACGGCCCGCTCGCCTAGCGGCCGAGCTGCTCCCGCCACCGATGCTTCGGCTGCCAGCCGAGCAGGCGCATCGCCTTTTCGCTGCTCAGCAGCGCCTCATGCCCCTCCAGCGGAGCGCGATAATCCTCCACCTCCGGATAGCGAGCGGCCATCAGCTCGCGGCTCGGCACCGCCATGCTCGTCTCGTCGGAGGCCAGGTTCAGCGCCACCGATCCGAGTCCGTCCGCCTCGACGGCGAGCCGGCACGCCTCCGCCGCATCGCGCGTGTCGATGTAGCTCCACAGGATGCGCTCGCGCTCCTCGGGCTTGTCGATCCAGGACGGGAACCGCTCGTACCACTCCGGCGGGATGACGTTGCCGAGGCGCAGCGAGACGACCTGCATGCCCGTCCGCCGATGGAACATGTCGGCCGTCAGCTCGCCGACGACCTTGGACAGGCCGTAGCTGTCCTGCGGCAGCTGAGGATGCGCCTCGTCCATCGGCACGTACTGCGGGCCGAACGGATGCACGGCGAAGCAGATGCCGTAGCTCGACTCGCTCGAGGCGACGACCGCCTTGCGGATGCCGAGGCCTGCCGCGGCCTCCAGCACGTTGTAGGTGGACATGACGTTGTTGCGGAACGTCGTCTCCGGCGGCACCATGCCCGCTCTCGGAATCGCCGCCAGATGCACGACCGCGTCGGCGCCGGCGAGCGCGCCGTAGGTCTGGCCGAGGTCCTGCAGATCGACGATGAGCGTCGGACAGAGCGGCTCCTCCGGATGGCGGGTATCGACATTGGTCACTTCATAGCCCTGCTCGAGAAAATGCTGGACGACCCAGCGGCCCAGCATGCCGCTTCCTCCGGTCACGACGACTTTTTTGCCTGCAGATGACATATCGGATCTGCCTCCTCTTGATGGTTTCCAAGGCGATGCTTCGCTCGCATGCCCGCTGCTTAGGCAGCTTCCCTTAGCTTAAACTTTGTTTAGAAGATAAACCATCTATTTCTGGACTGGGCCGACATTGGAAAAAGGAGTATGGTCTACCGATCCGAAAAGCTTACCGAAGGGAGAGGTCCGATAGAGCGCTCGCCAATCCGGCCTCCCGCGCCAGCCCATCAAGCCCCCGCCGAGGCCGGCTTGGAGGGCCTCCTCAAGAGCGGCAGCTGCAGCCACAGGATGCCGGCGATGAATACGGCCGAGCCGAGGCCGACATAGATCGTCATCGGCTCGTCGAAGAACAGCACCGACCAGAGCATCGTGAACAGCGCCTGCACGTTGCCGAGCAGCGCGGCCGCGGCGAGCGGCACGCGCTTCAGCCCTTCCGCGAACCAGACGAAGCTGAGCCCGGTGATGAGGCCGAGCGCGAGCACCGCCGCCCATGCGGCAAGCGACATGTCGCCGACGAAGCCCCAGCCGGGCTGCAGCGGCGGGAGCGGCGCCAGCAGCAGCGCGCTGACTGCGAACGCCGACAGGTTCATGCTGCCGGAATCCAGCTCGCCGACGAGGCGGCGCTGGCTGATGACATGCAGGCCCGCTCCGGTGCCTCCGAGCACGAGCAGCAGCATCGTCAGCCCGCCCGAGCCGAGCTCCTCCAGCGGCATGCCGTTCCATCCGATGAGGGCGACCCCGAGCATGCACAGCGCGGCGGCCGTCCAGCCGCGGCCGGATACGCGCTCGCGCAGCAGCCAGGCGGAGAACAGCAGGATCGCCGTCGTCTGCACCGGCGGAATCAGGATGTTGGAGTAGGAGTAGCCGAGCGTGATCGCGGCGTTCTCGAACAGATAGTTGGCGGCCTTGGCCGCGCCGCCGATCCAGATCCATTTGAGCGCCAGATGAAGCCGCAGCCCGCGTCCGCGCGCGAGCATGTAGATGCCCAGGAACAGCACGCCGAAGAAAAAGCGTCCGAACGAGATCGCGAAGCTGTCCAGCATCGGCGCCGCGGTCTTGACCAGAACGCCGACGAAGCTCCAGGCCAGCGTGGCCAGAAGCACGAGCCCATACCCCATTGCCGTTCCCCCTCTGATGCATGAAGTATAGGCGCGTACGGGACAATAGGCAAGAGAAGACGCATCGGGCGACGGCTTCGTTTCCAGCCGATTCCCTGGCGGAATCGGTTGTGAAAGGCGCTTTTCCCCGCTATAATACTGAATATACGTTCAGGATGTAAAAAGGCTAGGAAACCGGGGTGAGGCCTGTTGAACAAGAAGCAGCAGCAGACGGAGCAGACGAGGAAACGGATCGCCGACGCCGCGCGGGCGCTGTTCGTGCAGAAGGGCTACAAGGCGACGTCGATCGACGAGATCGTCAAGGCGACCGGCTCCAGCGCCGGCAACATCTACTACCATTTCAAGAGCAAGGAAGGGCTCATCCTCCATCTGCTCGACGAGTGGAACCGCGAGTGGGAGGACCACTGGCTCGCCGAGGAAGTCCGCTACGAGACGGCGGCCGGCAAGCTGTACGGCATGGCCGAGCATCTCGCGCTCGACCAGTGGAGCCATCCGCTCTCCAAGGCGGTCGACGAATTTTTCAATCTGTCCGACAAGACGACGGACGTCGAGGAGCGGATGCAAGGCATCGTGGAAGGCTACCTGGCCTTCAACCGCCAGCTGCTGCAAAAGGGCGTCGACAGCGGCGAATTCGCGATCCGGGACGTGGAGACGGCGGCGCTCCTGCTCGACAGCCTGCTGTACGGCCTCAGCCAGCATGCCAAGCGCATGACGCGAGACGAGGCTCTCGCCGCCTATCGCGCCGGGATGGACGCGTTTTTGTACGGAATCGCCGGAGCGGCCCGCTGACGGCCGCGTTTTTTTCAGCCCTTTTCTAGAACGATTATTCAGGATGTTCGCAATCCACCAGGAGGTACCTTCATCATGACGCTTTTACTGCGCAACCGCGGAGCATTCCTGCTCCTCATGCTCAATCTGTTCCTCGTCTTCACCGGCATCGGCCTCGTCATCCCGATCATGCCCAAATTCATGGAGCTGCTCGGCATCTCCGGCAGCCTCGTCGGCCTGCTCGTGGCCTCCTTCTCGCTGACGCAGCTGCTGTTCTCGCCGCTGGCGGGACGGCTCTCCGACCGGTTCGGCCGCAAGCGGCTGATCGTGCTCGGCATGACGGTGTTCGCCGTGTCCGAGGCGCTGTTCGGCTTCGCCGAGCAGCCGTGGCTGCTGTTCGCCTCGCGCCTGCTCGGCGGCGTCAGCGCCGCGCTCATCATGCCCGCCGTCATGGCCTACGCCGCGGACATCACGACGCAGGAAGAGCGCGCCGCCGGGATGGGCTACATCAACGCCGCGATTACGACCGGCTTCATCATCGGCCCCGGCATCGGCGGCTACATCGCGGAGTTCGGCCTGCGCGTGCCGTTCTACGCGGCCGGCGTCGCGGGGCTGATCGCCGCTGCGCTCACGCTGTTCGTGCTGCGCGAATCGAATCCGGCGCAGGCAGGCGCGGCCGCAGCGGACCCTACGGCGCAGCCGTCCGCAGCATCCGGCGGCCGCCGGAGCAGCCTGATCGGCCAGCTGTTGACGTCCCACCGCGAGCCGTACTTCTTCAGCCTCATCGTCGTCTTCACGCTGTCGTTCGGCCTCGCCAACTTCGAGACGGTGTTCGGCCTGTTCGTCGACCACCGGTTCGGCTTCGAGCCGAAGGACATCGCCTTCATCATCACGTTCGGCTCCATCGCCGGCGCCGTCGTACAGGTGACCACCTTCGGCTGGATCCTGAACCGGTTCGGCGAGAAGCGCGTCATCTCGATCTGTCTGCTCTTCGCCGGCGCGTTCATCCTGCTGACGCTGTTCGTGCACACGTTCTGGCTCATCTTCGCCGTGACGTTCGTCGTCTTCCTCGCGATCGACATCCTGCGTCCTGCCATCAGCACGCAGATGTCCAAGCTCGCGGGCGCCGACCAGGGCTACGTGGCCGGACTGAACTCGGCCTTCACGAGCCTCGGCAACATCGCCGGACCGATCGTCGCGGGCGTGCTGTTCGACCTCCATATCGGAGCGCCGTACGCGCTGGCAAGCATCGTGCTGCTGCTCTGCTTCGTCCTCTCGACGAGGCTGCGGAGCGGCGAGCCGGGAGCGAGCCGCTAAGGCGAACCGCTGCGGACGAGGCTCCGCGCTGCTTGAACCGCCGCAGCCGAAGTCCTTATACTGGGAATCAACAACACGCTCCTTCACCAACAAGCAAAGGGTGGTCTCTCTATGAATCCGAATCTGCGGCTGATCGTCGATACCGACACCGCGGGCGACGACGTCACGTCGCTCCTGATGGGCCTGCTCTGGCCCGGCGTGCGCATCGAAGCGATCACCACCGTCATGGGCAATATTCCGGTCGAGCAGTGCACGGCCAACGCGCTGACGACGGTCGAGGCGGCGGGACGCGGCGAGGTGCCGGTCTACCAAGGCTGCGACCGCCCGCTGCTGCGGCCGCTCGTGCAGGCGGCCTACGTCCACGGCGCGGACGGCATGGGCGAGTCGAACTTCCCGCCGCCCGAGCGTCGCGCCGAGGCCGAGCATGCCGCCAATGCGATCGTCCGGCTGCTGAACGCCCATCCGGGCGAGCTGGAGCTCGTCGCGCACGGCCCGCTCACGAATCTCGCCGTCGCGTACATGCTCGATCCGTCCATCGTCCATAAGGTCAAGAAAGTATGGGTCATGGGCGGCAGCTGCCATTTCCGGGGCAACATCACGGCGACGGCCGAGTTCAACTTCTACGTCGATCCCGAGGCGGCCCGGATCGTGTTCCAGGCCGGATTCCCGATCGTCATGATCGGCTGGGACATCTGCTGCCGCAACGCGCTCGTCGGCGGCGAGGATCTGGAGCGCCTGCAGGCGATCGACACGCCGACAGCGCGCTTCTACCGCCAGGTCAACCGCAAGGCGCTCGCCTTCAACCAAGCGAACGGCCTCGACGGCGTCACGCATCCCGACTCCATCACGATGGCGATGGCGATCCTCCCGGAGCTGCTGCTGCGCTCGCAGCGCTGCCATGTGGACATCGAGTGCCAGAGCGAGGCGAACCGCGGCTTCAGCGCCGTCGATACCCGGCCCGCGCCGGAGAATACGCCGGCCTGGACCGGCAGCGAGCGGACAAGCGCCGAGGTGTGCCTGGAGGCCGACTACCGCCTGTTCTACCGGATGCTGACGGCGGTGCTGAGCGGCGATTTCCGCGAGTTCGCCTGAGGCAGGGGCGGCCCGGGAGTCCGCCGTCCTGTTCCGCACGAAGGGCTGCAGCGGAGCTTCGATGTCCGACATCATCGAGCGATGCGGCATCCGCAAGGGCGGTATGGAGCAAGCTGTAGGAGGACAGCGCCTATATCCGACGCTGCGCGAATGCGGTACCCAGAACATGGAGGACCGGCTGCTGGCCCATTGAGCCTAGCCGGGCCCAAGGATGAGGAGGAACTCCGATGATCGACAAGCTGCCCGTCCTCGTCGTCGAGGACGACGACGACATCAGCCGCCTGCTGTGCGGCGTGCTGCGCAAGGACGGGCATGAGCCCCAGCCGGCCTACTCCGGCACGGAGGCGCAGCTCTACCTCGAGCAGCGGCCGTGGGCGCTCGTGCTGCTCGACCTGATGCTGCCGGGCAAGCCGGGCGAGGAGCTGCTGGAGACGATCAGCGCGCGGCACGGCTGCCCCGTCATCGTCATCTCCGCGCGGGACGGGCGCGAGCCCAAGATTTCCGCGCTGCGGACCGGCGCGGACGACTACATCACCAAGCCGTTCGACCTCGAGGAGGTGTCGGCCCGCATCGAGTCGGTGCTCCGGCGCCATCGCCGCCTGCCGCAGCAGCCGGGACCGCAGCCGCTGCGGCACAAGGACCTGGAGCTCGATCCCGAAGCCCGGACGCTGACGGCGGGAGGGACCGAGCTTGCGCTGACGGCCCGCGAGTTCGACATCATCGCGCTGCTGATGGCTTCTCCGAAGAAGCTTTTCACCAAGGCGAACCTGTTCGAAAGCGTCTGGGGCGAGGAGTTCCTCGGCGGAGGGGACAACGTCGTCGGCGTGCATATCAGCCATCTGCGGAGCAAGCTGGCCAAGGCCAATGCGGAGGAAGAGTACATCGAGACGATCTGGGGAATGGGCTATCGGCTCAAAAGTTAAGCCTTTCTTATGGATTGGCTTTACGATTGCTTACGAAACAGCCTCTACACTTGAGCCATGACCCGAACAGGGAACAGGAGGCTGAGGCAATCATGCAGGAATACGTCCTGAGGACGCATCAACTAACCAAGCAGTACGGCAAGCAGGTCGCGCTCGACCATGCGGACATGACGGTCCGCAAAGGCGCGATCTACGGCTTCATCGGGCAGAACGGAGCCGGCAAGTCGACGCTCATGAAGCTAGTGACGGGACTGGCGTTCCCGACATCCGGATCGGTCGAGCTGTTCGGAGCCGCGAGCGGCCCCGAGCTCGTGCAGGCGCGCCGGCGCATGGGGGTGTCCATCGAGAGCCCCGCGCTCTACCCGCAGCTCACCGCAGCCGAGAATCTGGAGGCGCATCGGCTGCAGCAAGGCATCCCCGGCCGCGAAAGCGTCCGCCGCACCCTCGAGCTGGTCGGCCTGTCCGGCACCGGACGCAAAAAGGCGCGGGCGTTCTCGCTCGGCATGAAGCAGCGGCTGGCGCTCGGCGTCGCCCTGCTCGGCCAGCCGGAGCTGCTCGTCCTCGACGAGCCGACCAACGGACTCGATCCGATGGGCGTCGTCGAGATGCGCGAGCTGCTCACCCGGCTGAACCGGGAGAACGGAATCACGATCCTCATCTCCAGCCACATCCTGAGCGAGCTCCATCTGCTGGCCACGCACTACGGCATCATCCACCAGGGCCGGCTGCTGGAGCAGCTGACGAGCCGGGAACTGCAGAAGCGCTGCCGCCAGTTCATCCATATCAAGGTGAATCTGCCGGAGCGCGCGGCCGTCGTGCTCGAGCGCGAGCTCGCGACCCGGGAGTTCGAGGTGGCGGCGGACGGCAGCATCCGGCTGTACGCGCATCTGGACCGGCCGGCCGCCGTCGCCTCGGCGCTCGTCGCCGGCGGGCTGGAGCTCGAGCAGCTCATGCCGATGGGCGAGGATCTCGAAAGCTACTTCGCATCGCGGATCGGAGGCGGCGTCCATGCTTAACCTGCTGCGCTCCGAAAGCTACAAGCTGTTCCGCAACCGCTCGCTCTGGCTGCTCGCGGCGGTGCTGGCCGCCTCGGCCATCGCCTACGTCCTGATGGCATATTTCGACGATCCGGGTGACGGCGGGACGCTGAGCGCGACGAGCGGACTCGACCTGCTGGCCATCGCGATGAGTGGCAACACCTACATCATCAAGATCGGGCTGTGCGTGCTGGCCGGGTTTTTCATCTCCAGCGAATACAGCGCCGGCACGATCAAGCGCGGCGCCGCTTCCGGCTACGGCCGCAGCCGCTTCATCGCCGCCAAGCTGCTCGTCTTCATCGGCGGCTCGGTGCTCGTCGCGCTGATCTTCCCGGCGGTCATCTTCGCGCTCGGCTCCGCGCTGATGGGCGTCGGCGAGATGCCGGGCGGCGCATCCGCAGCGGACTACGTCTGGCGCTCGCTGCTCGTGACGATCACGCTGTCCGCGGCATTCGCCGCCGTGACCGGCGCGGTCGCGACCGTGCTGACCGACAGCGGCAAGACGATCGGCGTCCTGTTCGTCTTCTATTTCTTCGCGGACGGCCTGTACGTCTTCATCGGCAAGTTCATTCCGTTCGTCGAAACGATGTACCGGCACTCCATCTTCAGCCTGATCAGCCGCTACGCCGATCCCGCGATGAGCTCCGCGCAGCTCGCGCAGTCGATCTATATCCCGCTGCTCGTCGCCGCTGCCTTCATCGGCATCGGCATCGCCGTCTTCGAGCGCAAGGAAATCCGCTAGCTCGTAAAAAGGAGGAGGCAGCGAATGGCCGTCCTGTTGATCCTGTCCCTAGGCCTGGCCGCGCTCTGCCTGCTCCGGCTGCTGCGGATGCGCAAGGAAGTCCGCTCGCTCGCCCGCCATCTGCGCCGCTACAACGACGGGGAGGTGTCCGGCCAAGCCGTCATCGGCGGACCGGACCGCGCCCTGGAGGCGCTGGCCGCGGAGATCAACCGCCACACCGGCCTCATCGTCCAGGCGCATGCCGAGCGGCGGCGCACGGAGGATGAGCTCCGCCAGGCCGTCGCCAACATCTCGCATGACCTGCGCACGCCGCTGACGTCCATATCCGGCTACATCCAGCTGCTGGAGGGGGAGGACCTGCGCGAGGACGAGCGCCGGGATGCCGTCGCCGTCATCCGCAAGCGCGCCGTGCGGCTGAAGTCGCTGCTCGATGACTTCTACGAGCTGTCGAGAATCGACTCCCCCGACTACGCGCTGAAGCCGGAGCGGCTGCGCCTCGACAAGCTCGTCCCCGAGATTCTGATGGGCTTCTACGACGCGATGGAGGAAAAAGGACTGGAGCCCGCCTTCGAGCTGTCCGAGCGTCCGCTCGTCATCCGCGCGGACGAGTCCGCGGTGCGCCGCGTCGTGGAGAACCTGACGCTGAACATGATCCGGCACGCCTCGGGAAGGGTCGAGATCGCCCTGGCGGCCGAGGACGGGCGAGCGGAGCTGCGGCTCCGCAACCGCGCGCCGCAGCTGCTCGGCACCGATCCGGAGCTGCTGTTCAACCGATTCTATATGGCGGACGCTTCCCGCTCCGGATCGAGCTCCGGCCTCGGCCTGTCCATCGCCCGCGGGCTGATGGTCAAGATGGGCGGCAGCCTGAGCGCCGAGCTGGAGGGCGACGCGCTGGAGCTGACCTGCGAGTGGCCGGTGGCCTAGCGGCCACTCGCGCCGCTCGGGGCTGCGCCAGGCTCCTCGCCTCCTGGCCGCGCGGCCGGCTCCTTTGCGTAGGGCCGGATTGCACACCGTCTAGCTTCGTTCCTGCCGCTCCTTCCACTCGCTAGGCGTCAGGCCGGTCTCCTTTTTGAACACCCGGCTGAAATAGGAGGCGTCGGCATAGCCGACCCGCGCGGCCGCGCCGTGAATCGTCCCCTCCTCGCTCCGCAGCCATTCCTTGGCGGTCTGGATGCGATGCCGGATCAGCCACCGCGAGAAGCTCATCCCCATCTTGCGGGTGAACAGCTGGCTCAGGTAGTTGCGGTTCAGATGCAGCTTCTTGGCGAGCGCGTCGAACGATACCGGCTCCTGCAGGTGAAGCGAAACGTACGAAGTGACGTACCGGACGTAGTCCGCCTGCTCGATCGCGGCTTGCAGGTCCAGCTGCTGCCGGAGCCGCTTGTTCTCGGACTTCACTTCCTCGTACCTCTTGAACAGCTCCGTCACGCGCACGATGCTCGTCTCGGTCGGGATGCGCTCGAAGCTCGAGCCGCCGATGCAGCCCATCGCGTCCGTCCCCCGATAGATGCGGTCGGCGTCCTCGGGCGAGCTGACCGGGCCTCCGTAGACGAGCTTGAACGCATCGGGGCTGGCCTCGGCCGCCGCCCGGAAGATGGATTGGGACAGCGCGATGCCCTCCTCCATGCTCAGCGAGCCCTTGGCGGCCGTCCCGCCTCCTTGGGTGAAGCCCAGATGGGCGCAGATGACATCGGCGCCGGCTGCGGCCATCCGCCGGGCCTGCTCGGGCGAAAAGACGAAGGCAACCGCGAACAGGCCCTTGCGGACCGCCTGCGCCACGGCCTCCACTTCCTTGTCGAACGAAATTCCGGCTTCGTGTAGAGCCTCTCCGTACACACCGTCGATCAGGCCGACGGTCGGAAAATTCGTCATGCCGGCGAAGCCGGCTTCCTTGATCTCGTCCAGATACGAGTCGAGCTCGATCTCCGGGTCGGTCGCGCATAAGCCGAAAAGGCATGGCGTATGGCGGACCTGTCTCAGCACCTCTTGGACGCCGATGTCCATCACCATGCGGTTGCTGTTGCCGAAAGGCAGCAGGCTCGCCGTCGAGCCGCAGCCCATCAGGCGGAAGCGCCCGGCGTTGAGCACGAGAATGAGATCCGCGCCGCCCGCCTCCGCGTACCTTGCGAACAGACCGCAGCCGATCGCCGCGCCGACGATCGGCTTTTGGCTTGCCGCGGCTTCCAGGAGCTTCTCGCGGATTTGTGTCGGAGTGTGCATGCTCGCCATCCCTTCCATGCCCATTATCCTATATTCTACCATTTTAGGGACGCGGCGTTCAAAAGGAACGGATTCGGGAGATCGACGAACGCCAAAAGGCTCCGCCTCGAAGGGGCAGAGCCTTTTGGGTTTCGTTCATGCCTGAGCCGAGCCCTGCCGATCACCGCTCGCGGCGCAGCCTCGCGAACCGCTCCGTCTGCTCGCGGATCGCCCGCTCGGTCGGCAGCCTTTCCATGGAGCTTGCTCCGTAGAAGCCGTGAATCTCCGGGCAGCGCTCCAGCACATAGGCCGCATCCTCCGGCTCGGCGATCGGGCCGCCGTGGCAGAGGATCAGGATGTCCGAACGGACCTCGAGCGCCGCGCGGGCGATCGAGCGGATCCTCTCCGCCCCTTGATCGAGCGTCAGGGCCGTCCGCGCCCCGATCGTGCCGGACGTCGTCAGGCCGAGATGCGCGACGAGGATGTCCGCGCCCGCGCGTGCCATCTGGACGGCATCGTCCTCGGCGAACACGTACGGGGTCGTCAGCAGGTCCAGCTCGTACGCCATGCGGATCATCTCGACCTCCTTGGCGTAGCCCATTCCCGTTTCTTCCAGGTTCGCGCGAAAATGGCCGTCGATCAGGCCGACGGTCGGGAAGTTCTGCACGCCGGCGAACCCCTCCTCCTCGATCTGGCGCAAGAACCGGCTCATGATCCGCATCGGATCGGTCCCGCATACGCCGGCGAGCACGGGCGTCCGCTTCACGACGGGCAGCACCTCGCTCGCCATGTCCAGCACGATCGCGTTGGCGTCTCCGTACGGCATCAGGCCCGCCAAGGAGCCGTGGCCCGCCATGCGGTACCGGCCCGAGTTGTAGATGACGATCAGATCGATGCCGCCCTCCTCCTCGAACTTCGCGCTGATGCCGGTGCCGGCGCCTCCGCCGATGATGTAGCCGCCCTCCCCGACTTTGTTCCGCAGCTGATTCAGAATTCGCTCTCTGCTCGAAGCCATGCCGTCGCCTCCTCGTTCTCTTGCGGCGATTTCGCCGCCTCCATGCCTCCAGTATGAAGGAAGCATGCGCCGCTCGACAGAGACGATCGTTATGGTTCCTAGCACTTTCATCGTCATTTGGATGGAGAAGAGGCCTTTTCCGGAGAAATGGAGCGAATTGCTTATCATAATCCTACCCTTACCTACCATTCTCTCTTTACGAGCACCCTCCGCTCTGGGAAAGTAAAGGAGTGTAAGCGCAATCATGGGAGGGTAGAAAACGGGTATGGACCGAAGCGTAATTATTATCGGCACCTTGGACACCAAGGGGGCCGAAGCGATGTATCTCCAGGAGCGGATCGAAAGCGCCGGCGTCCCGACGATCGTCATGGATGCCGGCGTATTCGAAGCCTCGGCCGGAGCGGCCGACCTGTCGAACGAGGAGGTCGCCCGCGCGGGAGGCGTTCCGCTGCAGGAGCTGATCGCCAGAAAGGACCGCGGCGAGGCGATGGACGTCATGATGAAAGGAGCGGCGGCGCTGCTGGCCGGCCTGCATCGGGAAGGCCGCGTCGCCGGCGTCATCGGGCTCGGCGGCTCGGCGGGCACGACGATCGCTACCTATGCGATGCAGGTTCTCCCGATCGGCGTTCCCAAGCTGATGGTATCGACCGTCGCATCCGGCAATACTCGGCCCTACGTCGGGGAGAAGGACATCGCGATGATGTATTCCGTCGTCGACGTGTCCGGCATCAACCGCTTGTCGGCGCGCATCCTGTCCAACGCCGCCCATGCCATCGCGGGCATGGCGGCAGGCGCGCCTCCGCAGGTGGAGGACAAGCCGCTCGTGGCGGCGACGATGTTCGGCGTCACGACGCCCTGCGTCACGGCGGCTCGGGAGTATTTGGAGCGCAGCGGCTACGAGGTGCTGGTGTTCCATGCGACCGGCAGCGGAGGGAGGGCGATGGAGGGACTGATCGACAGCGGCTTCATCGCCGGCGTGCTGGACGTGACGACGACCGAATGGTGCGACGAGCTCGTCGGCGGCGAGCTATCCGCGGGACCGCAACGCCTGGAGGCGGCCGCCCGGGCCGGCGTGCCGCAGGTCGTCTCGACGGGGGCGCTGGACATGGTCAACTTCGGTCCGTACGACACCGTGCCGGAGAAGTTCGCGGGGCGCAAGCTTTACCGCCACAACGCGACCATCACGCTGATGCGGACCGACGCGGAGGAGAACCGGCGGCTCGGCGAGATCATCGCGGCCAAGCTGAACCGCAGCGAGGGGCCCTGCGCGATGTTCCTGCCGCTTCAGGGCGTCTCCCTGCTCGACGCCGAAGGCCAGGCGTTCCACGGACCCGAAGAGGACGCCGCGCTCTTCTCCTCGCTCAAGCGGCATCTCGACCCGACGCGCGTCGAGATCATCGAGATGGAGAACAACCTCAACGACGAAGCCTTCGCGCTCGCCATGGCCAAGCGGCTTGTCGAGCTTATGCGGCAGGCCGCCGTCCACTGAAAAGAAAAGGAGCGAGATCATCCATGGATAAACGATATGTGACTCCTGCCGATGTCGACACGCTGGTGCTGCCCTGGGGAGAGATCCAGTGGCTGTCCGAACCGAGCGTGACGGGCTCGGACCGGCTGGCGACCGGCATCGTCAGCGTCGCGCCCGGCCAAGGCCACGAGCGCCACAACCATCCGGGCTGCGAGGAAATCATCTATGTGCTGGAGGGCAAGGGAGAGCAGTTCGTCGAGGACGAGGACGGGCAAGCGGAGAAGCGCATCGTACAGACAGGCGACCTCATCCAGGTGCCTGCCGACCGTTATCACGGCACGGTCAACATCGGCGAGGACACGCTTCGCCTGCTCGTCGTCTACCAGACCGCCGAGCCTGCGCTGCAGCTCCGGAACGCGCCGGACTGCCGGATCGAGTCGGCGAAGAACGGCCGGTAGCGAGTAGGAACATGACTAGAGGCAGCCCCAAGGACCGATAAATCGGACTTGGGGCTGCCTCGTTTACAGGCCCGCTTTTCTGCGCAACTAGAACATATTTTCCGGCGAAGGCACGACCGTTTGAAGGAGATGGCCGCTGCTTCCGTTTTGGGCCGGCAAGGACGTCATCCCTCCGGATCCGCCGTTGCCGCCAGCGGCCCCGCCGCCTCCACCGCTTGTTACGGTAGGGGACGCTCCTGCCGTCGCTCCTCCCGCTCCGCCTTGGATTCGAACCGAGCCCGTGATGGCCGCCGGATTCGTCGAGATCAGGTGCACGATCCCGCCGCCTCCGCCCCCGCCGCCGCCTTCGGAGTTGCCTCCGTTGCCGTCGAATCCGCCGCTTCCGTTGCCGCCGATCGCCTGGACCGTGCCGGCGATCGACAAGGCGCCTTTCGCGCTCAGGACCAGGATGCCGCCGGCGCCCCCGCCGGTTCCCTGAATGCCCGATCCGGCCGTATTCGGATTGATTCCACTGGCACCGTCAGCTTGGATGAAGGCGCCAGCCGTGACGTTCAGGTTTCCTTTCGCCATCAGGACGAGCGCCCCTCCGCCTTGGCCGCCGCTTGCGGAATTGCTTACGATCGCTCCTCCGCTGCCTGCTCCGCCGGCTGCGGCCTCCGGCATCGTGAGGCGAGCCGCGCTGAGGAGAGGGAGCCCTTTGCCCCCGGCGCCGGTCGGACCCGGCGCGGACAAGGAGACGCCAGGATGAGGGCTGTACGGATTGGCGTTGTCAGCCCCGGTCTGCACCCCGATACGGCCTGAAACCGTGATGTTGCCCGTAGCGCGGATCACCATGCCGCTCGGAACGAGCAAAGTTCCCGCAATGGTTACGTTGGTGAACTGCAGATTGCTGGCATAGACGCCGGGCATGTTCACCCAGTCCACCGTCTGGCCTACCGGTACGTTCAGCGCTCCGCTCGAGCCGTCGCCGTAGGCGCCGCTGTCGCCGGCAGGTCCTTGCGGTCCTGTCGGACCTTGAGGGCCCGTCGCCCCGGCCGGACCGACAGCTCCGATCGGACCGATCGGACCCGGCGGTCCGGCGACACCTTGAACGCCTTGCAGACCTTGCGCGCCGGCATCGCCTTTCGGCCCCTGCGGACCCGCCTCGCCGGCGGCCCCCGCCGGCCCCGTATCGCCCGGATCGCCTTTTGCTCCCGGCAAGCCTTGCGGTCCGGCTGCTCCAGCGGCCCCCGTATCGCCCTTCTCGCCCTTCTCGCCCTGCAGCCCTTGCGGACCGGCATCGCCGGTAGGTCCCGCTTCTCCGGCTTCGCCCTTTGCCCCTTGCGCACCTCTCGGACCGACCGGTCCTTGGTCGCCCTTCAGATTGAGCTTATACGCCGTTTGGCCCGAGGCGCAGCTGCTGCCGGGAGCGAGCAGATTCATCTGGCCGGTGCCGCTGACGCAGATCTGGATGGAATCTAGCGGAGCGGAAGTCGCCCACGCCCCCGGAATTTGGGCGACAAGCAGCAACGCGCCCGCCGCCAGAATGACTTTGCTTTTCATCATCTTCATCGGTCCTGTCCCTCTTTCACGTTTAGTCCTTTAAATAAACCGGACGAGCTTCAGCATCCTCTCCAGCATGACGGCCGTTTCCGCACGCGTGGACGGGCTGGCCGGACGGAACTCGCCGCCGTTCCCGACGATGATTCCCGCCTCGGCGGCCTTGACCGCCGAGGCCTGCGCCCAGTCCGCGATCTCGCCTTCATCGGCGAAAACCGCTTTGCGGGCTGACGCATCCGGTCCCTCTCCCGTGTAAGCCATCGCCGCGACGACCATCGTCACGAGCTCCTGGCGCGTCACGGATCGGCCGGGACGGAACGATCCGTCCTCGTATCCGGTGATGAGCCCTGTCCGATAGGCCGTGCTCACCGCCTGCTCGTACCAGCCGCCGGCCGTATCCAAAAACGGACGGCCCGTTTGGGCGTCGGCAAGGCCGAGCGACCGCACGAGCAGCGCCGCGACTTCCGCCCGCGTAATCGGCGCATCCGGCGCGAACACGCCTGGGCCGCGGCCTTCGAAGATCAGCTTGGAAGCAAGCCGCTCCATCGACGCCTGGCCCCAGTGGCCCTGCGTGTCGCGGAAGGAGGCCGGGCGGTCGATGACCGCGAAGACTCCGCCACCCTGACGGATCATGACCGCGGTCCAACGGCCGTCCTGCTGCTCGAACCGCGTCGGCACGAAAGCGAGCCGGTTCGACGCCGCGTCCCAAACGACCCCCGTGGCCGTGGTCGGAACAGCGCCTGCCGACAGCGGGACCGTATAGGTCGCGTAGCGGTTGAACACGCTTAGGAACGCGCTCCTGCCGTTGCCGCCCGTGACTTGAATGTCGATCGATGCCGCCTGGGAAAGCTTCCGCGCCCCCGCTCGGTCCGCCGCCTGCTCGACCGCCGCTTCAACGGCTTCATCCGGAGTGCGCGCCTTGAAATGAAAGTGGACGGCCTCCTCTCCTACGCCGAACTTCTCGCCATACGGCTTGGCCGAAAGCTCGGCAATCGGAACCGACAGCGCGGCTCCGCCGGCTTGACGGAGGAGCAGCGCCGCCTGCGGGTTCAGCCGCGCGATCTCCCGCAGCACGGCTCCGGACAGCCGGATCTCTCCGCCGGCTGACGGAAAGTCGAGCAGCACGACGCCTTGCCGGATCGCCTCGAGCGAGATTGCCGCTGATTCGGCCGTTCCGTTGGCCGATACGATGTCGGCCCGCAGCGCCGCATCCGGCTCCGCCGGCGGAGCCGATGGTCCCGGCACGGAAGGCAGGGGCGGAAGCACGACCGGAGGCGCGCTCGGCTCCGGCTGGCCCGGCGTGGCGGTCGGCTCCGGCGTGACCGGCCGCTCCGGCTCGGCGACGACTATTTCGACGCTCGCCGCCGAGCCTTCGTACTCCGCCGTCAGGATGGTCCGCCCAGGCTTCAGCCCTCGCACGGCACCCTTTTCATCCACCGCGGCGATCGAGCCGTCCTCCATCCGATACGAGGCCAGCGCCGTCGCGCGGGTGGCCGACCGGTCGCTCCAGACCGCGCTTACCTCCACCTGCTGTTGCCCGCCGACTTCCATCGCATAAGAGGATCGGCCGAACTGAAGCGATACGAGCTCGAGCGGGGAAGCCTGGTGCGAAAAGGCGACATACACGCTCGACGCCACCGTCGCGCCATTCAAGGAGACGGTGACCTCCGCTCCGCCTTCCGTGCTCGGCGCCGTCAATTCCGCCTCATAGGCGCCGTAGCTCTCGTAGGCGAACGAGAGCGACACCGGCAGCGGCTCTTCGTTCGGCGTTCCCTCCGGAATCGCGCCACTCTCCCAATCCTGGCTCAGCTCAAGAGGCGCGTCAGCGGCGCTCGTCAGGCTGCCGATCCGTCCGAATGCCGCAGAGACGAGGTTGGCCGCATAACGGCCATAGGCGACGTGCGTCACGGTGCCAAGCTCGCCGCCCGTAGCGGACAAGCGCACCGATTCTGCCGGATCGGCGATGTCGTTGCCGTATCGGTCCTTGAGCCGCAGCGTCAGCAGCGTGCGGCTGCGTCCGTCGGCCGGCAGGCTCGTACGGCTGGCCGTCAGCACCGAGCGCTCAGGCGAAGGCGGTCCCGGCTTGAAGTGTACCCTCGCCAGATCCGTCACCGTCGCTCCTGCCGCCTCGGCGCTTATGTAGCTGATGCCGGCCGTCGTCGGCGCGGTCAGCTCCGCGATATAGGTGCCGTCCCCTTGGGCCGTCGGCGGCCCTGCCCATGTGCCGAGCGTAGCCTGCAGCCGGATCCGGTCAGGCGGCAGCTCGACGGCGTCGCCGCTGCCGTCCCTCAGCACGAGAGTTACCGTCGCGCGGCTCGTTCCGTCTGCGGGCAGGCCCGCCTCATCCGCATGAAGCGTTCCTTGAAGGCCGGCACCGGATGACGCATTGGCCTGCCAGGAAGGCTGAAGCAGGCTGACGATGAGCAGCAGCGCCATCAGATTTCCCATGCGCCTGCGGCGCACTCCGCCCTGCCGGCATGGCTGTATGTCCATACTCTTTCTCCCCCTTCTATTTCGCTATAAAGCGCTGAAAGGTTCATCGGCAAACCGCATGGCAGTTGTGAGAGAAAACCGCGCAGCCGCGCCGAGTTTCGGCCAGCTTCACGTTCTTTCATTGAAAAGCCTTTTGACACGGGTCTATCGATGAGGTGCCGCGCCATTCGTCTCGCTCCGCGCTCCATAACTTATTATACAGGTAAGATTAATATGGATTATGGAGTGCAGCTATGCTAAGCTAGCCCTACCACCTTGACCGACTGGAAAACCAGAGGCAAGCGGAACGAGCCCTTCCGGGGCTCGGCCTGCTTGCCTCTTTTTCGCTTCCTACTAGCCGAGAAATGGGGAATGAATGATGTCGAACCACTTGAACCGCCTAGCAAGCAAGCCCAAGGGGCCGAAGCCGCTGCGCAGGCTCGGCCTCGGGCTGCTGGCCGCCGCTCTGCTGGCCGCCGCCGCTCCTCCTGCCCGAGCGGACGCGTCCGCGCTCGCCACCGAGGACCAGAAGAAGCTGGATGAACGAAGCATCCGCATCAACCGCTTCCATACTTTCCCGCTGCTGAAGGCTCAGGCCAAAGCCGCCTACAAGCTCGCCTACGGCGGCACGCCGAGCGCCGAGGCGGACAGCCGCCTGGACGGCGCCATCGACGAGCTGGCGTTCAGCGCCATCCAGAAAGCCGTCAACAACGATCCCTTTTATCCCAAGGTGTACTGGCTCAATGCGCCGCCTCGCGATTGGTTCGGGCTCAAGGTGCCGGGAGGCCGCTATTCGTACGACAATCCCGACAACATCTACCGCACGATCCCGATCGACGGGTCGTCCAAGTACGTCCTGCGGGGCAAGCGGACCGGACCGGGACCGACGGACGTCACCTTCTCCCTCATCCGCAACCCCAACTCCCAGCAGACCGTGTCGATCCTGTCCGGCAAGGATCTGGTCGTCGGCGCGGACGGCAGCTACGCCATCACGATCGACCGCGATCCTGCAGGCGGGCGTGTGAACCATATTCAGTCCAGCGGGGAAGCGGTGCAGCTGTTCGTCCGCAACAACCTCGGCGACTGGAACGCGGAAACGCCGGATGCACTGACCATCGAGCGGCTGCCGGACGGAAACACGCCGCAGCCCAAGAGCGACCTCGTCATCGCGGCCGAGGCTTGGACCAACCTGCAGGAGTCCATCGTCGCCTACGGCGTCGGCGCTCTCGGCATCAAGACGCATACGAATCCGGTCAACACGCTCTCCAGCCCGTCCCTGTCATCCACGCTCGGCACGCTGGTCACGCAAGCCAGCTCCTTCGGCCACTTCAAGCTCGCCGATGACGAAGCGCTGGTCGCCACCGTGCAGACCGGCGGCGCGGGCTACTTCGTCTTTCCGGTCACCGATCCGTGGATGGTCACGGTCGATCCGATCCGCCGCCAGTCCAGCCTCAACAACCGCCAAGCCGCTCCCAACGCCGACGGCAGCTATACGTTCGTCGTGTCGGTCCAGGACCCCGGCGTCGCCAACTGGATCGATCCGGCCGGACTGCATGAGGGAACGATCATGCTCAGGTGGCAGGACCTTCCGCTGGCCGCGTCGGCGGCAGGCGGACCGTCGGTGAAGACGCAGGTCGTCCAGCTGTCGGGTCTCGGCGCCGCGCTGCCGGCCGGCACGCGCTACGTCACCGCCGAGCAGCGCCGCCGGCAGCTGGACGATCGCACGGCCGGCTATGCGCTTCGCCTGCGCTGACCATTTCCGCAGCAGCGCAGCAAAAAGAGGAAGGCGCCCCCACAGGGGCGCCTTCCTCTTCGCTCGTTATTTATAGAATACCTTCTCGATGTTGTACTTGGCCTTGAGCTGGTTGATGATGTACGTCTCGTAAATTTCGCGGTCCACGGGCTCACCGATCAGGCACACCTCGATCTTGGCGACCTCGCTCCGATGGTTCTTCATGACGGACGACGCATCCTCGAAATGCTTCTTGATGCGGGGCCGCAGCTTCCGCGCCTTGCCGACGAACAGCAGCTCATCCTTGTCGTTGTAGAACAGGAAGATTCCGCCTTCTTCCCTCGTAATCCGATGGAAGTCCGTGAACCCGTACGTATGGCTGGACTGGGGGTCTTTCTCCTTGTATAACGTCACGTCTGGCTTGGGAATGGTGATTTGAATCAAGCGCGTTCTCTCCTTCTTTGCTGGACCTGCTTGCTTGCCCTTCTCTCAGTATACCCGCTTCTGCCTCTTATGTCCCGCTTCGGCATCGTTCATGGAGTTGAGCTGCCGACCATCTCGTCGCCCGGAGAGATGGTCACGGTTCCGCAGGGCGTCCTGCACCGGACCTGGTCCAAGGAGAGAACGGTCAATCTATGCGTGGAGAAGACGGCTACCGTTACGAGCGGCTCGGATACGCAGCAGGAGTAGGGCCATCCTCTGAAGGATGGCCCCATGCCTGTACCGAACCTCTTTATCGATCGAACGCTTATCGCAGCTGAATGACGCCGCCCGCTACAGTCCGCTGTTGCCGCTCACCCGGACCAACGATTCCGGCTCCCCTTGCAGCCGGTACGTCTCGACCACGCCGCCGGCGGACAGGAAGCGGAACACGCCGAGGCCGTCGTCATACTGCAGCGCATCGTTGGGCCCTGCCTGCAGCGCATCTCTTATGCTTGTCCAGAGGAGCCGTCCGTCCTGCTCCTTGAAGACGTAGATTTGGTTTTGCTTGCGCGTAGCGACGATCGCTTCTTCCTTGCCGTCACCGTCCCAATCGCGTTCATAGGACGAGGCGTCAAGCTGCATAAAAGAGGCGACTTGCCCGTGCTCGATCCTGCGCAGCATCGAGGCGTCTTTCTTGGGCAAATCCGTGATAATGAGCGTTGAGCAGCAGGGATCCCTATGGAATCCCCTTCTGAAGTTCAGCATGACGCGCCTGTTCGGCCAGGAGGCGCTCAAGATCGAACAGACGGTCTGTCGGCGAGCTGCCGCAGCTCGTCCTCCGAGCCCCATTGGGCGGCGAACTGGAACGTGCCGACGCGCAGATGGCTTGCCGCGACGCGCGTCAGGATCGCGCCGGTCTCCAGCGACTCGCGCACGATCCGCTCGCCGGTCGTCACGACGGCGAGGCTGCGCGTCGTCGGGATGCCGAGGCCGTGCATCGCCTCGCTGATGATGTACTCGCGCAGCATCGGACCGAGCGCGGCCCGTCCATCGCCCCCGCGCGAATACGGCGTGCGCCCGGAGCCCTTGAGCTGGATGTCGCGCAGCTGGCCGCCTGGCGTCCGCTGCTCGCCGAGCAGGACCGCGCGCCCGTCGCCGAGCCGGTTGAAATACCCGAACTGATGTCCCGCATAAGCCTGGGCCAGCGGATCGGCGCCCTCAGGCAGCCGGTTGCCGGCGAACGCCTCCGCTCCGTCCGCGCCCGCCAGCGCTTCCGAATCCAGCCCCAGCTCCGCCGCCAGCGGCCGGTTCAGCACGGCCAGCATGGGCGCGCGGACCGGGATCGGGTTCTGGCGGGTGAACAGCGTCTCAGGCAGCCGGGCATAACTGCTCTCCAGCTTCCAGCCTGACGATGCGGCGCTTGCCTTCGTTTCGCTCATAGGTTCGATGGACCTCCTTGGCCTAGCCAACGTTTCCTTCAGTATACCCCTTGCCGGACGGCTCGAGCGAATCCCGTTTTCCGGCGTGTCCCTCGGGACCGCCATGCCGCCAGCCGAGTTCATCCGGAAGGTTGTTCCACATCGCGCATATTTGCCCCGTTTTAGCGGAATTTTAAGCCGGATGCCTTCTTTTCGTAACGAAATGCACGCGGATCCTGTCTGAAATTGCAGGTTCAAAGCTCTTCATTTATGTTAAAATAACGAAAGACAAGCACGGGCCGAGGCCCTACTTTGCCATTCTCATGCCCGCATGAGGAGAAACCAGCTGCAGAAACCAGACATTTAGGAGGAGTTACAATGGCACTCGTTTCCATGAAGGACATGCTCAACAAAGCGCTCGAGGAGCACTACGCGGTCGGCCAGTTCAACATCAACAACCTGGAGTGGACGCAAGCGATCCTCGCGGCTGCCGAAGAAGAGAAGTCCCCGGTCATCCTGGGCGTCTCCGAAGGCGCTGCCCGCTACATGGGCGGCTTCAAGGTCGTGACGAACATCGTCTCCGCGCTGATCGAAGAGATGAAGATCACCGTACCGGTCGCGATCCACCTCGACCACGGCTCCAGCTTCGAGAAGTGCAAGGCCGCCATCGACGCGGGCTTCACGTCCGTCATGATCGACGCTTCGCATCATCCGTTCGAAGAGAACGTGGCGACGACCAAGCAAGTGGTCGAGTACGCGCATAGCAAAGGCGTGTCCGTCGAAGCCGAGCTCGGCACCGTCGGCGGCCAAGAAGACGATGTCATCGCAGACGGCGTCATCTACGCCGATCCGAAGGAATGCTTCGAGCTCGTGCAGCGCACCGGCATCGACTGCCTGGCTCCGGCCCTCGGCTCCGTGCACGGCCCGTACAAAGGCGAGCCGAACCTCGGCTTCAAAGAGATGGAAGAAATCTGCCAGATGATCAAGCTGCCGCTCGTCCTGCACGGCGGCACGGGCATCCCGACCGACCACATCAAGCGCTCCATCGGCCTCGGCACGGCGAAGATCAACGTCAACACCGAGAACCAGATCGAGTTCACCAAAAAAGTCCGCGAAATCGTGACGAAGGACCTCGAAGTGTACGATCCGCGCAAATTCCTCGCCCCAGGCCGCGACGCCATCAAAGCGACGGTTCAAGGCAAGATGCGCGAGTTCGGTTCTTCCGGCAAAGCGTAAGGTTTTCAACGAAAACGAAAAAAAGCCCCTGCTTCCGCTCCAGCGGCGCAGGGGCTTTCTGCATGTCGGACCGCGCTTCGGAACGTGGCGGCGCGGATCATGACTTGATCTTTTTGAAAATAAAGAAGCCCAAGCCGATGGCGAGCAAGACGGTCATCGCGCCTAGCAGATAAAGGAGAATCTCCATGTTCCGATTCGCTTCTTCGAGCGAATAGGCTATGGAAGTGAGCGACATATCCATCATTTGCAGCTTTCCTGCTGTCGTCTGGTCCGCACTAGCAGACTTGGAGAGCTCTTCCACGACTCGCTGCATATCTTCCTCGTTCATGATCGTAGCACCTCCCAATTAAATCCATTTTAACAAATTCGTTCATGATAGAGAAATAGGCCCGTCCTCCTCTTTTACCCGCTTCTTTCTCTCCGTTTCTCCTCTATCCTAAGTAACACTTTGAGATACCAAGTAATACAATCGCCTTCCTCACCCCCGCAGCAGCTCTAACGAGCGGCAGGAGACGGGATACGCTCCGCTGCCTCAGCGGCAGCCGGGAAGAAGGTACGCAAGCATCCCATCGCCGACGACGCGGAAGCTCCTGTCCGGCATGCCGCTGCAGCAGGCCGCATAAGCTGAACGGATGGTTACCTTTTGCAAAGGCAGGTGGCGCCCATGCCCGGACCGGAGTCTACGGTCTTGTTCATCGCCAACTCGCAAGGCAACGACGTCTCCGTCGTCTCGGTGTTTGCCCGGACGGAGATCGCGCGCTTTTTTGTCGGACAGACGCCGCGCTATGTAACGGCGAGCGAGGATTTAAGGCGCGTCTTCGTAACGCTGGAAGGGGAGAACTCGGTCGCCTTCATCGAGGCGGAAGGCCTATTTGTCTTCTACAATGCCCCGGTCGGAACCGCCCCGATCGGCCTGGACATCACGCCGGACAGCCAGCTGCTGTACGTCGCCAACTCCGGCAGCGCCAATGTGACGGTGCTGAACGCAATCAGCGGCAACCTCGTCACGACGATTCCGATCGATCCGACGCTAGGCGCGCCGCAAAAGGTGGCCGCGGCGAACAGCGGCCAGCGCGTCTACGTGACGACGACAGGGGGATACGTCGTCGTCATCGACGTGCCGACGCAATCCGTGCTGACGACGATCGACTTGGGCGACCCGGCCGGCGGCTACGCCGTCGCCGTCGATTACGGCAGCAGCCGCGTCTATGCAGGCAGCGCCGAGGGCATCCGCGTCATAGACGCGCTGTCCAATGCGATTATCGACACGATATCCGTCCCCGAATTCGTGAACAACCTGGCGACGCAGCCCTACGCCACCCGGCTGTATGCGACCGGGGCGAGCGGGACCGTCTACGGCATCGATTCTACGGGTACGATCATCGGCTCGACGGCATTCGGCAGCAGCTCGGTCCCTCAGGGCATCGTCTCGTCGTCCTACGGCGAGGTGTATGCGACGCTGCAGGGGTTCGACGCAGCGACTTTCCTCGAGATCAACGCCCAGTTCGAGTTTGCCCGTGTCCCCGTAGGTCTTGCGCCCGAGGGCATCGCCATCTTGGAGAACTTCAATGCGACCGGGGCTGTCGAGCTGTTCAAGCGCGACGAGTTCGGCAATCCGCTGGCGGGAGCCGGCATCCGGGTGGTCGGCTTGACCGTTCCGTTCGACTCCTTCAACCTGACCGACTTCACCGGCCGCATCTTCCTCGGCAACCTGCCGCTCGGCGAGTATGAGATCAGAGAGGTCATCGCGCCCCCCGGCTATCAGCCGATCTATTATCCGCTGCGGTTCACCATCCTAAAGCCGGGCGAGTACCAGGTCATCGAAATCTTGAACTTCCGTGTCATCGTCGATTTCCTCCTACGCAAGCTTGATGCCGAGACCGGGGCGCCGATCGCGGGAGCCGAATTCCGATTCTCAGGCCCCGATGTGATCTACGTCGTGACCGACGCGAACGGGCAAGCGTTCGTCCCGCTGCAGACGGGCGTCTATTTCGTCGAGGAGATCGTAGTTCCCGAGGGCTACGAGCCAGTCGAGCCGTTTACCATCGATACGAACTACGAGACTTACCGCGAAGTGCTGAATCAGCGCCGCCTCGAGCCCCAAATAACGATTATCAAGAGCACCGGAGGGGTTCTCGAAGCGCGTCCCGGCGATCTGATACCCTACACGATCGAGGTCGTCAACGCCGGCAACACCGTGCTCCGCAACCTCGTCATCTCCGATCCGATGCTCGGCTTCGAGGAGCGCGTCGAACAGCTGAATCTGGGCGAGAGCCTGTTCTTCTCCATCCCCTATCTGGTTCAGCCCGGCACTCCGGCCGGCCCGCTGGTCAACGTGGCGACGGCGACGAGCGACGAGGCATCCGCCGAGACCTCGGCGATCGTCGAGATCGTCGCGGTGCCGCAGCTGCTGCTGGCGAAGCGGGCCGACCGGCCGGCTGTCGTCGAAGGCGGAGAAGTCATCTATACGATCGAGCTGACCAATGCCGGCAACGTGACGCTGACGAACGTGCGCTTGTCCGACTCGCTGCTGCCGGTCCCCGGCGGCCCGTTCACGCTCGCCATCGGCGAGACACGCGAAACGACCATCACGATTTCCGCCCGTCCGCCCTATATCATCGATGGCCGCATTACCAACGTCGTCACCGCGACGAGCGACCAGACGCCGGCGGTGCAGGACTCCGCCGTCGTGCTCGTCCTGGCCGGACCGGAGAGCCTGCGGCTCGTCAAGAGCGTCTCGCCCTCTACGATCCGCCTCGGCGAGACGGCCGTATTCGAGTTCGAGCTGACGAATACCGGCAGCGTGATGCTGACGAATGTGGTGCTGAACGATGCCGTGCTCGGTCTGGTCGTCCGGTTCGGGCAAATCCAGCCCGGCGAGTCTCTGCTCTACCAGCAGCCCTACACGCCGGATGCCGTGCCGCCCGGCGGCGTGCTGACCAACCTCGCGGTCGCGGTCTCGTCCGGTCCGGAGGGCGAGGTGAGCAGCAATGAGGCGAGCGCCTCGCTCCGCATCGTGGCGGTGCCGGAGCTCGCTCTGACCAAGACGGCGGATCGTTCCGAGGTCATCCAGGGCGACACGGTCACCTACACGATTCGGGTCGTCAACATCGGCGACGTGACGCTGACGAACGTACGCATCACCGATGTGCAGCTAAGCCTCAACGAGACGCTTCTCTCGCTTTCGCCCGGCCAGGAGGCGACGTTTATACGGACCGTCACGGTGCCGCTCTCCGTGCCGCCCGGCACGCTGATCGTCAACACGGCTTCGGCGATTACAACCCAGACCGGGCTTCAGGAGGATACGGCCGAGGTGCTCGTGCTGCCGTTCTATCGGCTGGAGCTGGAGAAGCTTGCCGACCGTACGGTCGCGCTGCCCGGCGAGACGGTTCAGTACCGGATCGTCGTGACCAATGCAGGCGGAGCCGATCTGACCGCCATATCCGTCCAGGACCCGTTCCTCGGCCTTTTCAGGACGATCGATCGGCTCGTGCCGGGCGAGCAAGCCGTCTTCGCCGGCGAGACGACCGTGCCTCCGTTCACGCCTGAGGGCACCGTCATCGTCAATGTGGCGACGGCGGCATCGGACCAGACGCCCTTGCAGAGCGCGGACGCCACGGTTACGGTGGGCCCCCTGCCGGCGCTCGCCCTGCAGAAGACGGCCAGCGTCGCGACCGCGTTGCCAGGCGATGAGATTCTCTATACGTTCACGCTGCTCAACATCGGCAACGTCCTGCTCACGAACGTGCGCGTCACCGATCCGCTCGCCGGGCTCGACAGCATCGTGCCGACGCTTGCGCCCGGAGGGGAGATCAGCTTGACGGCGACGTTCGTCGTGCCGGCCGACGCACCTGCCCAGACCGTGCTGGTCAATACGGCGATTGCCGCCTCCGATCAGACGGCACCGGTCGAAGCCTCCGCGCGCGTCGCCATCTCGCCGGCGTCGGCGCTCACGATCGTCAAGACAGCCGACCGCACGGAAGCGGCGCCTATGGAGACGATCACCTACACGATCGTCGTCACCAACGTCGGACCGGTCCGCGTGGCGAACGTGCTCATCGAAGACGGCGAGGCCGGCATCCTGCTGCGCGTGCCGCTGCTTGAGCCGGGCGAGACGGTGACCGTGCCGGCGGTGCGCATCGTCCCTCCGGGGACGCTTGCCGGCACCGTGCTCGCCAACACCGCCTACGCCCAGTCCGACCAGACGGCAACCGTATCCGCGACGGCTGCGGTGACGGTTGCCGCGGCTCCGCAGCTGGTCTTATTCAAAGCGGTCAGCGTCCCGGCCGCATTCCCCGGAGAGACCGTCGTCTACTCGGCGACCGTGCTCAACGCCGGCAACACGACGCTGACGGACATCGTACTGACCGATTCCCGCATCGGACTCGAAGCCCGCCTGACCGCGCTCGAGCCAGGGGCGACGGAGTCGTTCCGCCAGCCTTACGTTATTCCCGAAGACGCGATGGCCGGCTCGCTCCTCGTCAATACGGCAACTGCCGTGTCCGCCCAGACGGCGCCGGTCACGTCCAACGCCTCGCTGACTGTCCGCTCGGGCTTCAGCCTGTCGCTTGAAAAATCCGTTCAGCCGGAATCCGCCCTGCCCGGCGAAACGGTACGCTACACGATTGCGCTGCGCAACGACTCCAATGCGCCGGTGACGAATATCCGGCTCGTCGACCAGCGGATCGGCTTCTCCCAGCTCATCACGGAAATTCCGGCCGGACGAAACGTCGTGCTGTTCGCGGACTACAGCGTGCCCGCCTCGGCTCCCGGCGGCTCCACGATCGTCAACGTGACGACGGCATTCAGCGACCAGACGCCGCTCATCCAGGATCGCGCCAGCCTGTTCGTGCTCCCGCTGCCGCGGCTGCTGCTCGCCAAAGCCGCGTTCCCGACGCAGGCGCGCCCCGGGCAGACGATCGCGTTCCAACTCCGGCTGCGCAATACCGGCAACGTGCCGCTCAGCCCGCTGCGCGTCACCGACCCGCTGCTCGGCATCGATACGGTCGTCTCGGTCTTTTCCAGCGGCTCTCCGACCTCGCTCATCGGCGCCGGGGGCACGGTCAGCGTGCCGTACACGATTCCCGAGACGGCGGCGCCCGGCTCCACGATCGTCAACGTCGTGCGCGCGGACTCGCCGCAGACCGATCCCCAATCCGCGGAGGCGGGCGTGCTCGTGCTGCCGTCGCTGCTGCAGGTGCGCAAAAGCGCCGACCGGCAGACGACCATGCCCGGCGACATCGTGCGCTTCCAGATCGAGGCGCGCAACGTCAGCGACCGGCCGCTGTCCGACCTCGCGCTGTTCGACCGGCTGCAGTCGGGGCTGCAGCTCGTGCCCGGCAGCCTTCGCGTCGGCGGCGTGCAGGCGCCGCGCCAGACGCTCGAAGGCGCGACGCTCGGCGGTCTCGCTCCCGGAGCGTCGGTGGAAGCTTCCTTCCAGGCGCGCGTGCCTGCTTCCTTGCAGGCGGACCGCATCGCCAACTTTGCTTCGGTCCGCTACTCCTTCGTCAGCGAATCCGGCAGCGTGGAGCGAGCGTCGGCACGCTCCAATACGGTCGAGCTGACCGTGACGGAAGAAGAGGAATAAGCATCGACGCCAAAAAGGCTGTGTCCGGTCCGCCGAAGCGGATGTCGGACACAGCCTTTTTCATGGCATGCGGCAGGGAAGGGTCGAGCTGTCCTTGTGGCAGCTTCGGGCGAATGGACGAGGGCGCTCGGCGGCTCCGGGGAGCAGCCGCCGACCTCTTGTCCGTTCAGCCCAACCCGGCGCTTGCCTGCGCGGGCATTGGAGCGAGCTGCGCCCGCCGGCCTCCTCTTCGTTCAGCCCAGCCCGGCGCTCCGCCTGCCACGGCTCGTTCAGGGCTTCCAGGAATGCGGTTACTTCGGGATTCATACGATCTCTCCTTTGGGAATTGGATGAAGGCATGGTGCGTTCAATTCGTTCGGCTGCCCGTTCAGGCATCAGGTCGGTCGGATTTTTTTATCCCCATGTGGATATTCTTCGTCCGTCGCCGAATATCCGCTTTTCCACAGCCCGCCGTGGATACGCCGCCCGCTGTCCACAGGCCGTTCCCTTGCCCTCGCGCATGGCGCAAGCAAGCGTAAAAAAAAGCCTTTCCCTTTCGGGAAAGACTTTTCGCTCGAAACGTTTGCTGGGCTCATACGATGAGGAATTCCGCCTTCTCCTCGCACAAGTCACATTTTACCGGCGGGTCCCAGTTCGCGAAATGCGTCTCGTTCAGATCCACCATGTCCGGCGCATCCTCGTACTCATCCACGAACTTGTCCAATGCCAGCTCAATATGTCCCTTGCACACGCAATACATTCGATGACCTACCCCTATTCTGTATTCCTGAAATGATGTCGATTACCGCCATTATACCACAAAAGCGGGCCCGGCATGCCGCCGGCGTCCCGCTTCCGCGCCTATTCTTCCTCTTCGCTCTTGTCCTCCAGCTTGAAGGTCACCGCGTCCGGCTTGCCGTCGCGATAGAACGTCACTTTGATCTTGTCGCCGATGCGCTTTTTGCCGTACAGGTACTTGCGCAGCTCCATCGTGCTTCCGATCGGCTGATCGTCGAGCTTGGTGATGACGTCGTTGAACTCCAGGCCGGCCTCGCTGGCCGGTCCGACCGCCTCCAGCACGATGACGCCCCCGGTCACCTCGACCGGCAGCTTCGGTCCCCCGGAAGAAGGCGCCTCCGCCGCAGCATCGCCGTCCTCCGCGTCCGGCACCCCGCCTCCCAGTCCTTGCTGGGCGTAGTAGGATGCCAGATCGAGCGTGTACACGCCGAGGTACGGACGAGGCACGGCGCCGGTCTTCATCAGCTGATCGACGATCGGCATGACGTTGTTGACCGGAATCGCGAAGCCGACGCCCTCGACGCCGATGTCGGAAATCTTCATGCTGTTGATGCCGATGACCCGGCCCTGCATGTCGATCAGCGGCCCGCCGCTGTTGCCCTGATTGATCGAGGCGTCGGTCTGGATGACCTCCTGCTCCCAGTCGTAGTTGCCGTCCTGGCTGAGCGAGACCGGGATGATCTGCTTGGTCTTGCTGACGATGCCCATCGACAGGGAGTCCCCGAGGCCGAGCGGATTGCCGATCGCCATGACCATCTCGCCGGATTGCAGCTTGGCGGAATCGCCCATCTCCGCGATCGAGTCGATGCCCTCGCCGTCGATCTCCAGCACGGCCAGATCGGTGATGTAGTCGCCTCCGACCAGCTGGGCCGGACGTGTCTGGCCGTCGATCAGGACGACCTTGAGCCCGGCCGCTCCCTCGATGACGTGGTTGTTCGTAATCAGGTAGGCCTTGCCGTCCTTCTTGGCGAAAATGACGCCGCTGCCGACGCTTGCCGGCTGCAGCCCGGCGGAATCCTGCGGCGCGTCGGAGCCGTCCTCGGCTCCTTCCTCCGCTTGCGGCAGGAAGGCCGCCTGCTCGTTGACGACGCTCACGACGGCCGGCCGCACCTTGGACGAGGCGGCGACGGTCTGCTGAATCGCGTCGCCGGGAGCGACGAGGCCGCTCGCCGCCTGCGTTCCCGCCGTCTCGACCGCGGCCTCCGGACTGCCGCCTCCGAGGGTGAGCGTCAGCACGAGCACGATCGCGGCTCCCGATGCTCCGGACAGGAGGGCCAGCCTGCCGACTCCCCAATCCTTGCGGCTTCGCAGCGGGAAGCCCGACATCTGCTTGCGGCTGGTCTTGCTGGCGCGCCGGGAGATCCGCGTCGAATAGAACTCATCCTCGAACAAACCCATGTTACCCGCTCCTCCCGTGGTTTGCGCACGCGTTCGATTGCTCTATTTTCTAAGCATACGTGGCTGCTTGTGGTTCGACTACAGGATGTTTTTTCTCTTCTTGGAATGATTTCGGAAGATGCGTCTAGAATAATAATAGGGCAAGCCCTATCCTCCCCTTCTAGACGGGAGGGGGAGCTCAAATGTTGCAGCACGGAGCCGATAAATCCTTTATGCAGCGCTGCCTGCCCGCTCATCATCCGATATCGGGAAAGGAAGAAAGCCGATGGATATAAAGCTCATTACCACTCCGGACGCCGCCCCAAGCGCCTGGGACCAGGTCGCAGTCATGGGCAAGCTCGGAGATTTGAGCGATACGCAGTACCGGACGCTGCTGGCGCTCAGCGCCATGCTCGAGCTGCTTGTCGACAAGGGCATCCTCACCCGCGAGGAGCTCGAGCGCAAGTCCGCCCAGCTCGAGGCCGGCGACAGCGAGCCGCTCAGAGCGCTTTCCGCTTTATTTGATCCCATGGAGTAGGCTCGTACGGATGCGTGTCCCTCAGCGGATGCTCGTCCTTGCGGAAGAAGTGCCCGCGGTCCTCCAGCACGCCGTTGACCGTCAGCCTCGCCAGATCCATCATATTGTGGTTGAGGCTCAGATGCGCGAGATACACCCGCCGCGTGCGGTCGGTCATCAGCTCGCACAGCGCCTCCCCGGCCGCCTCGTTGGACAGGTGGCCGACGTCGCTGAGGATGCGGCGCTTGATGTTCCACGGGTAGCGGCCCATGCGCAGCATCTCGGGGTCGTGGTTGGACTCCAGCACGAGCACGTCGGAGTCGATGATGCTGCGCCGCACCAGATCGCTGACATAGCCGAGGTCCGTCGCCAGGCTCAGCTTGTAGCCGTCCTCCGTGAACGTATAGCCGACCGGCTCCGCCGCGTCGTGCGAGATCGGATACGAGCGGACCGCCATGCTTCCGAAGCGCACCTCCTCGCCCGTGCCCATGACGACCCGCCGCTCCGGCGGTACGTGTGTGGCATGGCGTTCGAGAGCGGCCCATGTCGCCTCGTTGGCGTACACCGGCAGCTCGTATTTGCGCGCGAGCGCGTTGAGCCCCTTGATATGATCGGAATGCTCATGCGTAATGAGCACGGCGTCGATGTCATGGCCGGCGATGCCTTGGCTCCCCATCAGCTCCTCGAGCTTCTTGAGGCTGTGCCCCGCATCGACGAGCACCGTCTTGTCCCCGCTCTGCACGACCGTCGCGTTGCCGGTCGAGCCGCTGGCCAGCACGGTAAATCTGAATTCCATTATCCTTGCCTTCCCTTCCATGGCCCGCAAGGCCAATCCAAGCCCTTAAAGACCCATTGTACCATTGTCCGTCCGGCGTCTCTACATGCCGCTGGAAATTTAGCTAGAAAAAAGGAACCGTCCTGAGGTCCGATTCGCGGGCCTCAGGACGGTTCCTTTTCTTGTTCGGGCGGCTGCGGAACCCGCCTTTCGGCGGGAGAAGAGGCAGCGGAGCGGAGCCATCTCCACTCCGCCTAATGGCAGTAGTCCGGACCCCTTCAACGTTCACCCGGGTGCTTCGTTCGTCGCACGACGGTAGTTCGGACCCCTTCAGCGCTTCTCCGAACGTCCTGCTCCCGGCACGAAGGTAGTCCGGACCCCTCCAACGTTCATCCAGGTGCTTCGTTCGCTGCACGACGGTAGTTTGAACCCCTTCAGCGCTTCTCCGAACGTCCCGCTCCCGGCACGAAGGTAGTCCGAACCCCTTCAACGTTCACCCGGGTGCTTCGTTCGTCGCACGACGGTAGTTCGGACCCCTTCAGCGCTTCTCCGAACGTCCCGCTCCCGGCACGAAGGTAGTCCGGACCCGTTGGTTTTTCCGCGTATGATGGGCCCGTCACGACGATCGTAGCAGCTACGCACGGATTGAAGCGAATGCGCACCGTTAGCTTGGCAAGAGAAGGCGACTCAGGTTCTCCATCGCGCCGTATAGCGGGGAATTTGCAAGCACAGCACTCCTTCGTCTCGGGTGACGCAGGAGAGCGGAGGGGACGGAAACCTCTTGGAGAAGCGCCAGCGGTTCCCTTGAAGGCCGGATTCCTTCCGTTTCAGAAAAGGAGATCAGGGAATCTGGGCTTCAGCGGAATCGAAAAGAGGTTCCGTCACCGCAGCGGGCTTCGCGCTACGCGTCCGAGGTTCCGTCACCGCAGCTCGTCTCTCGCTACGCGTCCGAGGTTCCGTCACCGCAGCGGGCTTCGCGCTACGCGTCCTAGATTCCGTCACCTCAGCTCGCCCCCCGTTACGCGCCTAGAGGTTCCGTCACCGCGCAACACGTTCGAAGTTCCGTCGCCGCAGCTCGCGAGGGTGCTACTCCCCCGCCGGCGAAGGCTCCGGCTTGTCGATCAGCACTTCCCCGCTGGACGCCTGCAGATAGATCGAGCTGCCGTCCTCCATCAGGATGCGCCAGGACGGCGTCGACACCTGGGTCTCCGAATCGAACCGCTGCCCTTCCTTGTAGCCGAGGCGGATCTCCCTGATCGCGCCGCCATCGGCCATGTACTTCTCGACGACCTCCGGCCGGATCGCCCGCGACGCCGGCAGCACCGGCTGCGGCCGCTGGCCCTCGTCCGCCGGCACCAGCTCGATCCGGTCCTGGCGGTAGCCGGTGATGCGCTGGTCGCTGTAGTACAGCTCCAGACGCACGTTGAACATCGGCCGGCCCCCCTCCATCCGGTACAGGACGAACTTGCGGTCGTCCAGCCCGAGCGTGTCCAGCTCGTACCGATCGAGCTCGGGAATGATGCCGCCGAGCGCCTTGAGCAGCTCTTCCCGCTGGAAGACGACCCGGCTGTCCACCGGCGCCTTCAGCGGCGTGATTCCTTCGCCATCGTCCGACCCCGCCGCGCCGCCGTCCGGCCGAGTTCCGCCGCCGTCCAGGCCTGCGCCGCTGCCGCCATCCTTCTCTGCCTCTCCCCCAGCCGCCTCCGAGTTCTCCGCCGGCACTCCCGCCCGCCCGACATAGCGATACGTCAGGTCATGCAGCACCGGCGTCTCCTTCGGGATCACGCCCGAGAACGCGACGCGCTTCGCCTTCAGCGCCGCCAGCGTCTCCGGCGACAGCTCGGCCGAGTTGCTGCTCGGCTGCACGCGCTCCCGCACGTCGCCCCACAGCTGATAGCCGAGCAGCAGGTTGAGGAGCAGGAACGCCAGGATCAGTACGCTCTTCGCCCTACCCCAATCCACGGGCCGTTCCTCCTTCCTCTTCGCGCGAAGCTCCGTCGCCTGGCGGCGGCGTCGGGGAAGGCGTCGCACCGGCTTCGCCGACGCCCGCGCCGAGCGCGGATAAATTGTCTCGAGGCACGACGGAGCCGTCGAAGCCTTCGTCCAGCGGCCCCGCCAGAGCTTCCTCCGTGCCGTCCGCGAGGCGCACCGCCCAGACCGGCAGGAAGCGCAGCTGGCCGTCCTCGGCCGGCTCCGCCTTGACCGCCGGATAGAGCGCCTCGATCTCCGAGCGCCTGGAGTAGGCGGCCAGAGCCTGGTCGAGGCGCTGCCCGCCCGGCAGCCAGCGAGCCGACTTTTGGGCCGGCGACGGACCGAGCGTGATGAGCGAGCGCTCGTAGGTCGTCACGGAGCCCTGCAGCACCGTCAGCCGAATGAAGCCGAAGCGGAAGTCCGAGGAAGGGACGACGGGCAGCACGCGATTTTCGCCGAAGCGGAAATATTGGCGGAACAGCAGCTCATGCTGCTCCTCCGAAGTCCCCCGCCCGGGACGCGGCGTCGGCCCGGACGATCCGCCCGCCGCGTCCGAGCCGCCGAGCGAGACGAGACGATGGAGGCCGTCCCAGCCATGCTGGTTGACGAACTGCATCGCGCTGCTCATGCTGCCGGCCGGATTGCTGCGCGCCTGCTCGCTGCCGCTCAGCGGAGCGGCCGGGTCGGTGTAGCTGATCCATTGGCCGTTCTGCTCGATCTGGAGCGCCCGTTTGCCGTCCGTATATACCTGCGAGCCGTCCCGATCCTTGATCATGCGCGTCGTGCCGGGGTCGAAGAACAGGCTGCGCTGCAGCAGATCGGCCGAGTACGACTGGTAGCCGATGCGGGCCTGCGCCGCCTCGACCGGCTGCCGGGGCACATACAGCCCGTAGGCGTCCGGCTCGTACGGCGTCCAATATTCGCCGAGGCCGACATCGTCCTCGACGTCGCGCACGGTCAGGTCGGCCTGCGTCGCCTCGTAGACGACGCCGCCGCCCGCGCTGAAGAAGAAGGTGCGCACCTCCTCCGTGCTGCTGCTGCGGAAAATCCAGATGCGGTCCACCGTATCGGCGAGGAATTCCTCGTCGCCGCTGTCGAGCTGCAGCATCCGCGACAGCAGCGTCACCGGCAGGCCGCTGCCGAGCCGCAGCTCCAGGCCGAGGTTGTTGTCGCGAATCTCGCTCCAGCGCACGACCGTATCGGCCATCCGCTGGAAGCCGCGGAACTCCCGTCCCTTGAGCTTGCTCAGGATAAGGTTGTAGAACGGAAGGTCGCCGGGATTGAGCACCGTATGGCTGCCGTTGCCGAAATGCAGGATGAGCTGCTCGGGGAACAGCGTCTCCTCGGTTTTGATCTCCGGCCCCATCGGATCGGTGCTGACGTAATTTTGCGCGGTGCGCACGGCCGCGCCCGGCGTGCTGTAGGCGACCATGTAGCTTTGAACGAGGCTGAGGGCGACGAGGGAGGCGAGCGCGATCGTCTTTATCCTTTCCTTCATATCGCCTGCTCCCCTTTCGTCTGCGGCTGCGGCAGGATGAACGTGACCGTCGTGCCGGCATCCAGCTCGGATTCCAGCGTAATCGTGCCGCCGTGCGCCTTGATCATTTCCCGGGCAATCGAAAGGCCGAGTCCGGTGCCGCCCATCTCCCGCGAGCGGGCCTTGTCCACTCGATAAAAGCGGTCGAAGATGCGGGCGAGATCGCGCTTCGGAATGCCGATGCCGGAATCCTTGACGCTGACGGCCAGCGCCCCGCTCTCCTCCAGTCGGGCCGACAGCTCGATGCGGCCGCCCTCGAGCGTATATTTGATCGCGTTGGACATCAGATTGTCCAGCACCTGATCGATCTGGTCGCGGTCGAGCACGGCTTTGCCGACACGGGGGTCGACCTGGACGACGGCACGGATGCCTTTTTTACGCATCTGCACCGAGAACCGGTCCGCTACCTCGTCGAGCATCTCGGCGATGTCGGTGTCGCGGCGGCGCAGCGTCGACTGCTGGGAGTCGAGCCGCGACAGATGCAGCAGGTCGGTGACGAGGCGGATCATCCGCTCCGTCTCGTTGCGGATAACCCCGACGAAGCGCTCCGCAAGCTGCGGCTCCGCAAGCGCTCCGTCGCCGAGCGCCTCGGCATAGCTGCGGATCGTCGTCAGCGGCGTGCGCAGCTCATGCGAGACGTTGGCGACGAACTCGCGCCGCGACTGGTCGAGCTTCTCCTGCTCCGTGATGTCCTGCAGCAGCGCGATCGTGCCGGTGATGCCCCGGTCGCGGCGGTGGATCGGGCTGAGCGTGACGCGCAGCACCCAGCGCTCCTCGCCGTCCGGCGATTCCTTGACGAGCACGGCGGCGAGGCCGCGCGAGGCGCGCAGCGCCTCGAGCCGCTCCTGCGGCAGCTCCAGCACATCGGTCAGCGGGCTGCCCTCGCATACGTCGACGCCGAGCAGCTCCAGCGCGCGCCGGTTGGACACCATCACCGTGCCGCGCTCATCGGCCGCGATGACGCCGTCGCTCATGTTGGAGAGGACCGACTGCAGCTTCTCGTTCTCTTCCTCGTTGACCGACAGCGCCTCCCGCAGCCGCTGCGTCATTTCGTTGAACGCCTCGCTCAGCCGGCCGATCTCGTCGTCGGCGAGCACCGGCACCTGCTGGTCGAAGCGTCCTTCGGCGACCGCCTCCGCCTGGCGGGTGAGCCCCTTGATCGGGCTCGTGATCGTATGCGCCAGCACGATGCCGAGCACGCCGGTGAGGCCGAGCGCGATCAGCGTGCCGGAGACGAAAATCTGGTTGACCCGGTCGACGGTCGCGTTGACCTCGGTCATGCCGGCGACGATGTAGACGGCTCCGATGACGCGGTTGTCCGGCGACTTGATCGGCTGGGTGATGATCTTCTTGCGCACGTTGTCTTCGTCGAGGATGTCCTGCTCGTTGTCCGGGATGCCCTGCAGCGCCTGGCTGACCATGAGCGACGTGTTCTTCTTGCCGATGTAGGCGCTGTAGGCATCCGATGTCGCCAGCACGCGGCCGCTCGCGTCGAGCACCTGAAGCTCCGCGCCGGTGCGGCTGAACAGGCTGTTGACGTAGTCGGACAGCGAGTTCGCGCCTTCCTCGGCGTCGCCGCCGGCGAGCGAGCCCTCGGACAGCTTGTCCGCGGCGAGCACCGCGAGCGCGCGCGCCTGATCGTTGAGGCTGTTCGCGAACGTATCGGTGAGCGAGCTTTTGACCGTGCTGACGAAATAAACCGCGATCAGCTGGATCGAGATCAGGATGAGCAGCATGTAGATCGCGATCAGCTTGACCTGGATCGTGCTGAACCAGCGCCTGCCCTTCATCCTCCGCCCAGCCCTCCCTGTTTCGGATTGCGCATCAGATAGCCGAGGCCGCGCCGCGTCAGGATGTACTCCGGCCGGCTCGGATCATCCTCGATCTTCTCGCGCAGCCGGCGGATCGTCACGTCGACCGTGCGCACGTCGCCGAAGTACTCGAACCCCCATACCGCCTGCAGCAGATGCTCGCGGGTCATCACCTTGCCGCTGTGGCGGGCCAGGTAGTAGACGAGCTCGTACTCGCGATGCGTCAGGTCGAGCGGCTGCTCGTCCTTGTAGACGATGTACATGTCCGTGTCGATGAACAGGTTGAACAGCTTCAGCCCTTGCTTCTCCGGCTCCGCCTCGGCCGCGCCTTGCGCGGCGCCGGCGGCCAGCGCCTCGCGCGTCTTCTGCGTGCGGCGCAGATGCGCCTTCACGCGCGCCAGCAGCTCCCTCGTGCCGAACGGCTTCGTCACGTAGTCGTCGGCGCCGAGCTCCAGGCCCAGCACCTTGTCGATCTCCGTATCCTTGGCCGTCAGCATGATGATCGGCGTCTGCAGCCGCGTCCGCACCTCGCGGCAGACGTCCATGCCGTCCTTGACCGGCAGCATGAGGTCGAGCAGGATCAGATCCGGCTCCTCCTCGAAGGCCGCCCTCACCGCTTCTGCGCCGTCGAAGGCGCAGATGACCTCATAGCCTTCCTTCTCCAGGTTGAACTTCAATATATCCGCGATCGGCCGCTCGTCGTCGACCACGAGAATCTTGCCCTGCATCCGCGTCCGCTCCCTTCTTCGCCGCAGCCTCAGCTCCCTGCCTGCCGGAGCGCCGCTTCTTTCTCCCTAGTTTACCACAGCCGGCGCCGCGCGCGAAAAAGCGCGGCCTCGGAAGGCCGCGCTTGCGATAAGGAAGCGATGAGTGCTGTTTACAGGTATTTCAACGGGTTTTGCAGAGCGCCGTTCTTGGAGATTTCGAAGTGCAGATGCGTGCCGGTCGAGCGGCCCGTGTTGCCCATGATGCCGAGCTTCTCGCCGCGCTCGAGCGTCTCGCCGGCGCTGACCGAGATGCTGCGGAGGTGGCCGTACAGCGTCTTGTAGCCGTTGCGGTGGTTGACGATGACGACGTTGCCGTAGCCGCTCTTCGTGCCGGCGAATTCGACGACGCCTTCGTCGGCCGCTTTAATTGTGCTCGAGCCGACCAGGTCGATGCCCTTGTGCAGCCGGCCCCAGCGGGTGCCGTACGTGCTCGTGATGCGCGCGCCGGAGACCGGGTAGCTGAACGTGCCGCTGCCTTCGCCGACGACCTTCGTGCCGCGCACGATGATCTTGGGCACAGACTTCGCGAGGACGTCGATGCTGACGAGCTCCTCGCTCATCTTGTAGCCGTTCTGCTTGACGACGGCGTACGTGAGCCGCTTGGAGCCCGCTTGGCCTTCTTGGATGACCTTGGACTCGCCCTTCTTGAGCGTCGCCTTGTTCTGGATGATGACCTGCGGCTCGGTCGTGATGACCTCCGACTGGCTCTCCGTCGTCACGACGCTGATCGCCGGCTTCTTCACGGTCAGATCGAGGACGTCGCCCGCCTTGATGAGATCGTCCTGGACCGCCGGGTTGTTCTTGTAGATGACCTCGGGCGAAATGTCGAACTTCGACGCGATGCAGCCGACGCAGTCGCCGGCCTGGACGGTATATTTCGTATCCGTCTCCATGCCTCCGCTCAGCAGCCGCAGCAGCTGGTCCTGGCCAAGCACCTCGGCCGGATCGGTCTCGGCCGGGCTGATTTCAACCTTTTCCGCGAACTTGACGCCGCTGATGCGGTTCACCGGAGCGGACGCCGCCTTGGGCGCGGTGGAGAGCGTCGTCACCTGCGGCTGGGCGCTCTTCATGCGCGATGGCGGAGCGTACTTGTCCTGCAGCTGCTTCAGCACGGCCTGGGCGGTCGCCTCGTTCTTCACGACGCCGATGACCTTGCCTCCGACGATCACCTCCGTGCCGACCGCGGTCGACGTGAAGGTGGAGGCCAGCTTGTCCAGCGCCGCCTGCGTCTGAGGCTCGCCCTTGTACTCCCGTACCTCCTCGAAGGAAATGGCGCCGACATGCAGCTTCATCTCCAGGTTCGGGTAGGCTTTTTCCAGCTTGGCCGTCTCGCTCGTGACGAGCTCGTCCACCTGGGCCGGATCCTCGACGGTGCCGACGGCCTGTCCGTCCAGCAGCACCTTATAATAGCTATACGTATGGGTATTGATATATTGCTTCGTTCCGATCGTCGCTGCGACAGCCAGGGCTGCGATCGCGACCGCGGCGATCAGGAGGATTCGGATCCAGCGCCGCCGCGAAGGCGGTTCCGGGAAGGATGGATTCGAGGGGTGCTCGTTACGCTTAAAAGCAATCATCTTCAAGGTGTGCTCCTTCTGTCGTATGCTCGCTTGCTTCGGCTTTGTTCCCCATGCTTTCGCCTCCGGCGTCCGCCTTCGGCAAAAATCGACGAATCCTCCCCTGAGGAAGAATTCGTTTCTAACTTTACCATAGCCCGTTTTGCCCGTTCAACCGCTTCTCGGCCCCGGCGGATTAAACTTTTATCAGAATTAAACGACAAGATGCGACAAACGTTCAATCGCCTCTCGCGCTCGGCGGAGCCACCTGCACGCAGGAACTCGTCGCCGGCTTGGGACTTACGCGGGAATCCGGCGTTTGCCGAACTCGGAGGCGAGCCCGAAAAAAAACGTCCCCTATTCGGAGACGTCGGGATCGGTATTACAATGGATGACAAAGTATTACCGAACGCTCTACATGTTTTGCGGCTGCGCCTTCCAAGAGGGAGGAGCTTCCGGCGAAGGCGCTGCTGGCGAAGAAGGGGCCGGGCTTCCGCCGGCTTCATCGGACTCGGCTCCTCCCGCTCCATCGCCTTCCCCGCCGATGGTTGCGGTCCCATCCGAACCTCCGGCCCCTCCCTCTTCTGCGCTTACTCGTGGCCCGGCTGGGCCGCTCTCCCCGCTGGACGGGGACGGCCAGCTCGATCCCGGAGCTTCCGAGGCTGACGGCGGCCAGACCGGGTCTGGGTCACTGGCGTCGGGCGCCAAGCCCTCCGGCTCGCTGCTGGCTGACGGCAGCCAAGCCTCTCCTTCGTCGTCTTCCTCCTTAGGGGGCGCCTCTGCAGAAGGAGACGGCTGGAACGCGGGCTCCGGCGTCGGCGTTGGCTCCGGGGCCGGCGAAGAAGCATCGGTCGGTGCCAGCGCCGGCACGCCCGTTTCGGGCGGCTCGGCTCCCCACAGCTTGCCCCACACCCCGCCCATCGACATCGGCTGCATCTGCAGCGGAATATGGAACTGCTTCAGCAGCACCTCCACGTAGCTGGTCACGATATAGCCGGTCGTCCAGATCGACAGCACGCTCACGAGCAGCGCGCCTGCCGCCAGCTTCCCGAGCCAAGCGGCTGTTTTTTTCATGTTCATGCGACGAGTCCTCCTTCCTTGCCTGCTCTCTCTACCAGTATGGGCAAGGGTCCGGCGGCGCATTCTCTCGATCTAGCGATCCGGGGAAAAGAAAGAGCCGCCGCTTCCGGAAGGGAAGCGGCGGCTCGGCCGTAGCGGCTTATTCGTAGATCGGACGGACAGGGTTCGTCTGCTCGCGGTTGCGGCCGACCGAGAAGATGGCGATCGGGATGCCCGTCAGCTCGGAGACGCGCTCGACGTAGCGGCGCGTATTGGCCGGCAGGTCGTCCAGCGTCTTGGCGCCGGAGATGTCCTCGCTCCAGCCCGGCAGCTCCTCGTAGACGGCCTCGCATTCGGAGAGCAGCTTGAGGCTGGCCGGATAGTGCTCGATGATTTCGCCGCGCAGCTTGTAGCCGGTGCAGATCTTGACCGTCTCGAGGCCGGTCATGACGTCGAGCGAGTTGAGCGACAGTCCGGTGATGCCGCTGACGCGGCGGGCGTGGCGGACGACGACCGTGTCGAACCAGCCGACGCGGCGCGGACGCCCCGTCACCGTGCCGTATTCATGACCGGTCTCGCGGATTTGGTCGCCGATCGCGTCATGCAGCTCGGTCGGGAACGGGCCGTCGCCGACGCGGGTCGTGTAGGCTTTGGCGACGCCGATGACCTGCTGGATTTTGGACGGGCCGACGCCCGATCCGATGCACACGCCGCCGGCCGTCGGGTTGGACGACGTGACGTACGGATAGGTGCCTTGGTCGATGTCGAGCATGACGCCCTGCGCGCCCTCGAACAAGACGCGCTTGCCCGAGTCGATCGCATCGTTGAGCACGACCGAAGTGTCCGTCACGTATGGACGCAGGCGCTCCGCATGCTTGAGGTAGTCGGCGAGGATGTCGTCCGCGCTGAGCGTCTCGCCGCTGTACACCTGCTGGATGACATGGTTCTTCTCGGCGACCAGGCGGCGCAGCTTGGTCTCGAACTCCTCGGCGTCCATCAGGTCGGCGATGCGGATGCCGTTGCGCGCCGCCTTATCCATGTAGCAAGGACCGATGCCCTTGCGCGTCGTGCCGATCTTGTTGTCGCCCTTGCTGTCTTCCTCCAGCCCGTCCAGCACGAGATGGTACGGCATAATGACATGCGCCCGGTCGCTGATTTTCAGGTTTTCGGTCGAGAAGCCGTTTTCGTGGATATAATCGATCTCGTCGAGCAGGGCAGCCGGATTGATGACCATCCCGTTGCCGATGACGCATGTTTTATTATGATTGAAAATGCCGGATGGAATCATCGTCAGCTTGTATTTCTTGTTGTCGATGAGAATGGTGTGACCGGCGTTGTTACCGCCTTGATAACGGGCGACCACTTCCGCGCCGTCGGCCAGATAGTCGGTAATCTTGCCTTTTCCTTCGTCTCCCCACTGCGTGCCGACAACGACAACCGTAGACATGATCATACCTCCGCTTTGCTTGCTTGGAATTTGCTGCTTTAGCGTTCTCATCCGCCTGAAAAGCCATACGTTGCTGTGACACGTTACCCGGTGCAAGTCAGCGGGCGGGCAGAAAGCAGCAATCCCAGTGTATCAGTCCTGCCATGGCATGTCAATTAAAAAAGCGAACGATTCGATTTAGAAAATAATTATTGTTCGGAAAATAGACGATAGTCGCTGCTCCGGCGGCCGTAGCGGCATGAGAAGCGCAAAAACCGGCCAGGTCCGCAGGACCCGGCCGGTCGATAGAGGTTAAGTGCTAGGAACCTATGACGCCGGCTCATGCGTTCGATCCAAGCTAACAAATTTATTGAAATTCTTGAGGAAAGCGAGCTCCACCGTGCCGACAGGACCGTTACGCTGCTTGGCGATGATGATCTCGATGATGTTCTTCTTCTCGGTTTCCTTGTCGTAGTAATCGTCCCGGTACAGAAACGCGACGATGTCGGCGTCCTGCTCGATCGAGCCGGATTCGCGAAGGTCGCTCATCATCGGCCGCTTGTCCTGCCGCTGCTCGACGCCCCGGCTCAGCTGCGACAGCGCGATGACCGGCACCTCGAGCTCGCGCGCGATCTGCTTGAGCGTACGCGAGATTTCGGAGACCTCCTGCTGGCGGTTCTCCCCGGCCTTGCCGCGACCCTGGATGAGCTGCAAGTAATCGATCAGGATCATGCCGAGGTTGCGCTCCTTCTTGAGCCGCCGGCATTTGGCGCGGATATCGCTGACCGTGATGCCGGGCGTATCGTCGATGTAGATCTCCGCCTCGGACAAGGCGCCGATCGCCATCGTCAGCTTTTCCCAGTCGTCGCCCTCCAGGAAGCCGGTCCGCATGCGGCCGGCATCGACGTTGGACTCCGCGCATACCATACGCTGCACGAGCTGGGCGGCGCTCATCTCGAGCGAGAAGATCGCGACCGTCTCGCGGGCGCGGACGCCGACGTTCTGGGCGATGTTCAGCGCGAACGCCGTCTTGCCGACGGAAGGACGCGCCGCCACGATGATGAGGTCGCTGCGCTGAAAGCCGCTCGTCATCTTGTCGAGATCGACGAAGCCCGACGGAATTCCCGTCGATCCGCCTTTGTTCGTATAGAGGAACTCGACCCGCTCGAACACTTCCATCAGCACGTCGCGGATGGAGACAAAGCCGCTGCTGGAGCGCCGGTTGGCGATCTCCATGATGCGCTGCTCCGCCTCGCTGAGCATGAGGCCGATGTCGTCCGCCGCGCCGTAGCCGTCGGAGACGATCGTCGTCGCCGTGCGGATCAGGCGCCGCAGCATCGATTTTTCTTCGACGATCTGCGCGTAGTGCTCCACATTGGCCGCCGTCGGCACGACGCTCGCCAGCTTCGCCAGGTAGCTGACGCCGCCGACCTCCTCGAGCTGGGAGCGGTCGCTTAGATATGCGGTCAGCGTGACGAGATCGATCGGCTGGTTGTTCTCGCCGAGCTCGATCATCGCCTCGAAGACAAGCTGATGCGAGCTCAGGTAGAAGTCCTCGGGGCGGATCTTCTCCATCGCCGTAATGAGCGCTTCGGCCTGCAGCAGGACGGCTCCAAGCACCGCCTGCTCGGCTTCGAGATTCTGAGGAGGGACGCGGTCGAACATCAAGCCGTCTTGACTCATCCCTCCTGCGCCTCCGTTCTCATTCTTCGGCCGCCTGCACCTTCAGCTTGCCCTTCACCTGCGGGTGCAGCTTGACCTCCAGATTCGTGAAGCCGAGCGAGCGGATCGGCTCCGGCAGCTCGATCTTGCGCTTGTCGAGCTTGATGCCCTCCTGCTTCTCCAGCGCCTCGGCAATCTGCTTGGTCGTGATCGCGCCGAACAGCCGGCCCCCTTCGCCCGCCTTGGTCCGGACGACGACGGTCACTTGCTCCAGCTTGGCGGCCAGCGCCTCGGCGTCGGCCTTCTCCTGCGCCTTGCGCTTCTCCTCCGAGGCCTTCTGCATCTCCAGCGTCTTGATGGTGCCGGCCTCCGCGGCCTTGACGAGCCCCTTCGGCAGCAAGAAGTTGCGGACGTAGCCTTCCGATACTTCCTTGACCTCGCCGCGCTTGCCCTGTCCCTTCACATCCTGCAAAAAGATGACCTTCATTCGAACAACCCCTCTTCCTCATGAATTTGCTTGAGCACTCGCTTGAGCTTCTCCTCCACCTCGCTCACGCTGCCTTCCTGCTGGCAGGCGGCGTTGGTGAGATGGCCTCCGCCTCCCATGCGCTCCATGACGACCTGTACGTTCATCTGCCCGAGCGAGCGGGCGCTGATGCCGACGAGTCCGTCCTGCCGCTCGCCGATGACGAAAGAAGCATGGATGCCCGTCATGTTGAGCAGCGTGTCGGCCGACTGCGCGATCAGCAGCTGCGAATAGCGCTTCCCCGGCTCCGTCACCGCCAGGGCGACATGTCCGTACAGCACTTCGGCATGCTTGATGATGTCGGCCTTCTTGAGATATTCCTCCAGGTCCTCCTTGAGCATCCGCTGCACCATCGCTGTATCGGCGCCGTTGCGCCTGAGGAACGAGGCCGCCTCGAACGTGCGGGCGCCGGTGCGCAGCGCGAAGCTCTTCGTATCGACGGTGATGCCCGCGAGCAGCACGGTCGCCTCGCGGATGTCGAGGACGAGACGATCGTGAATATATTGGAGCAGCTCCGTCACGAGCTCGCATGCGGACGAGGCATACGGCTCCATATAGACGAGCACGGCTTGGCTGATGAACTCCTCGCCCCGCCGATGATGGTCGACGACGACGATCCGTCCGGTCTGGCTGAGGACGCGCGGCTCCTTGAGCATGGACGCCTTGTGCGTATCGACGACGACGACGAGCGTGCGCCCGTCGACGAGCGCGAGGCTCTGCTCCGGCGAGATGAAGCGCCGGTACAGCCGCTCGTCTTCCTTGATCATCTCCATCATCTTTTGAATCGCGGGATTGATTCCCTCCAGCACGATGTACGCTTCCTTGCCGAGATGGGACGCCATCTTCGCGACGCCGACCGCGGCTCCGATCGCATCCATGTCCGGCATCTTATGCCCGACGATGACGACCTTCTCGCTCTCGCGGATCATGTCCCGCAGCGCATGCGCGACGACGCGCGCCCGCACCCGCGTCCGCTTCTCGACCGCATTGGACTTGCCGCCGTAGAAGCTGGTCCGCTCGCCGACCTTGACGGCCGCCTGGTCGCCGCCGCGGCCAAGCGCCATGTCGAGGCTGACCTGCGCCCACTGGCCGAGCTCCTGGATGCTCGATGCGCCGGCCGCGAAGCCGATGCTCAGCGTCATCGGAATTTTGAGGTCGCCGGTCATCTCCCGCACCTCGTCGAGGATGATGAACTTGGACAGCTCAAGCTGGCGAAGCGCCTGCTGGTCGGTGATGAGCAGGAACCGGTCGGAGTTGAGCCGCTTGAGGTACAGATTCTCGCGCTGCGACCATTCCGTAATCTCGGACGTGACGCGGGAGAGCAGCGTCGTGCGCTGCTGGTCGTCCATCGACTGGGTCACCTCGTCGAGGTTGTCGATGAACACGATGCCGAGCGCCGGCTTTTCTTCCTCGTACTGCTTGGAAAGCTGCCACATCTCCGTGATGTCGCGAACGTACAGCAGCTTCTCCGCCGGACGGTAGAGCAGCTCGTAGATGTCGGCTCCGATGGCGATCTCCATCTTGCCCGGCCGGTCCTTGGCCTGGGCCAGCGTCGGAAACAGCTCCATCAGCGGCACGCCGATGACCGATTCCTGCTCCATCATGTCCGCTACGAACGGGTTGTGCCATTCCACGACGCGCTCATCATTGAAAAGGATAATGCCCAGAGGCAGCTCGTGGATGACCTCGCTCCCGACCTTCTTGATGCGATAGGACATCGTCCCGAGATAATGGTTGAACTCGCGGCGGAAGGCCCTCTCCGCGAGGTACGTATAAAAGCCGCATCCCGCCGCCAGCACCAATCCTGCGATGCCCAGAGGCAGATTGTAGGCCATGAGCGCCGCAGCGGCCAGGACAAGGGCGGCCGCCCATGCGATCCCGTGCATTCCATGCCAGCGCTTGAGAAGATTCCTAGGCATAGTTCACGCCCCTGTTCAAGGTTTCTGGAACGACTTGCGGATCGGAAACGCCGCGTCCAGCACGCCGATCAGGCTGAGGGGCGGGAACAACAGCAGAAGAAATCCGATGAAGATCGGCACGCCCTTGGGCCAGCGCTTCTCATGCGCCAGGAAGAAGAAGAATCCGATCGCCTGGACGGTGAAGACGAACCGAAGCAGCGGCACGAGATTGGCCACCGCCGTCGCCAGAAACGAGCCGTCCCCGGCCGGAATGAGCAGCTGGAGCAGCAGCACGATCAGGTAATACGTGACGAGGATGCGTGGCACCCGCCACTCGTGGGCCGGGGGCATGCCTGCCGGATGGAGGCCGTAGGCCCGCAGCGCGATCCTCGAACCGTACTGGGCGATCGCCGTCAGCAGGAAAGCCGTCAGCAGCAGCGCTTGCGGAATGACCTGCACGATGGAGTCGACGAGCTGATCGACCATGTCGGCCGTCCACAGGTCCTGCATGACCCCTTCGCTCACGACGCGGTTCGATGCCGTACGGAGCTGGTCCTGCAGCGCCCCGATGACCGACAGGTCCAGCACGAGATCGAACAGCACCAGCTCGAGCAGCACGATCGCCACGAGGCTGATCAGCACCGCCGTCATGCGCGAGCGAACGGGCTTGCCCGTCCGGTAATAGTGGCCCATGACGATGGAGGGCACGAGAAAGAACAGACCGACGATGAGCGGGGCGGGTCCGGCCGCCAGATAGACGATCAGCCACACCGGGATTACATGGGCGGCGAACATGCGCTTGGAAAGCGTCGTATAGAGCACGACATATGGAACCATCAGCAAGGCGACGGTCAAAACGTTGAGCAGCGGCACTCCGATCGAGAGCAGCAGCAAGAGAGCGGCGATGCTCCATAGGATGGATTTCCCATCGGTTTTCAAAAGCCCGTTCACCTCAAATCTGCGATTCTTCTTGGTCAGCCTTAGGCATGGCCGGCCGGAAGCTTTACCACCCATTATACCACAAAACCGAGGCCGGCAAGCGAGCGGAAGGCGCTCTGACGACGGCACGAAAACGAAAAAACCGGTCTTCCGCCGATACGGAAAACCGGTCCTGCTCTATTCCTTTGCGGCAGCCGTCTCTTCCTTGCCGCGGAAAAGGCCTTTGGCGCAATAGTCGATGATGTCGCTGCGGCGGACGATGCCGATGAAGCGGTTCATGTCGTCCACGACCGGCACGAAGTTCTGCACCTTGGCCAGCGAGATCAGATCTTCCATGTTGGCGTCGATGCGCACCGGCTTGAGCCGCACCCGCATCGGCACCTCGGAGAGGCTGACGCGGTGCGTCTGCTCGAAGCTGAGGTTCTCGTTCTTCATGAACCAGAGCAGATCGCCCTCGGTCACGGTAGCCGCATAGCCGCCCTTCTCGTCCAGGATCGGCACCGCCGTATAGCGATGATGCTCCATCTTCTCCAGCGTCTGCCGCAGCGTCGCTTCCTGCGTGAGCGTGATGACTTCCGCCTTGGGAAGAAGGAAAAACGCGATATTCATCTTAGCCTGCACTCCATTCTCTAGCGGGAAGGATTACTCGTCCGCGCCGGCCGAAGCCGTAGACACTTCCCGTTCTTTGCCATTGCCGGCGACATCCTGCTTATCCGCAGCGGACGCCCCCGTCCCGGTCAGCTCTGTCAGCGACTTGCCGGGATTCATCCAGTCTACGATAAGCGTCTTGCTTTTGGCGACATCCTCTTCGTCGGCGAAGTAATACCAGGCGCCGGTCCGGCTATGCTTGCCGCCCTCGCCCTTGAGCGTATGCGTGTAAATGGAGCGGTTTTTGCCCTGCAGCATCGCTTTGGCCATCTCGATCATTTCGCTCGGCGGGATGTCGGTGGCGAAGTTCTCGCCCATGATGCCGACATAATCCGGAATTTTGGCCCATGAGGACATGCTCGACGCTTCGTCCATGATCGCCTCGACGAACGTCTGCTGCCGCTCCGTGCGGCTGACGTCGCCGCCCGCGTCTTCGCGGTAGCGCACGTAGTTGAGCGCGTCCTGGCCCATGTATTTGTCCAGACCCGCCTTCACGATGAACTTCTCATGGCCGGGATCGTCATTCACCAGATCCTCTTCGATCGGCAGCGAGATGCCGCCCATGGCGTCGATCAGGTTCTTGAAGCCGTTGAAGTTGACGGCGGCGTAATAATCGACGTCGTTGCCGAGCAGGTTCTCGACCGTATCGACGGCCATCTTGGCACCGCCGAACGCATAGGCATGGGTGATTTTATCTTCCCGGTCTTTGCCGACGATCTCCGTATAGGTGTCCCTCGGGATCGACACCATGAGGATAGCGCCTTCCTTGGGCCGGACGACCGTGTACATCATCGTGTCCGAGCGGCCCTGCTCCGCGTCGCGGGCGTCCACGCCAAGCAGCAGCACCGAGTACGGATCGGCCTGTGTATACTTGATCTGCTCGGCCGGCGGCGGAGCCGGCTTGCTGTCGGTCGTCGGCTTGTAGGAGTTTTCCAGCTGCTTCTCGACGTCCTTCGCCAGGAACAGGTCGAAGCCCCACAGAGCCAATGTTGTGCGATTATAATATCCCGCCGCTCCGAGCACGAGCAGCAGCGCCAGGATGGATGCGGTCCACGTCCATGCCTTCCGGGCGCGCGATTTTTTTGGCTTCATCGGAACATAGTCCTTTCTATCGGTCAAGTAGGATTCATTTAGTGTAGCCTAAGTGTAGACGAGTATCCTTAAAAAATAGTTACAAGAAGATTAATGAAGGAAAAGCGTCGCGTTGCAGTACCGTCGGGTCAGCGCATGGAAGTACGCGGCCTGGACCGAAAAGACGGCGATCAGCAGCATGTTTTCCAGCGCGACGCGCTCCAGCTCGCTCAGGCGCTCGAGCCCGACGATATAGGCCTTGGCGGCTTCTCGGACGCGAGTCTCCAGCGCCGCTCCGTCGCCGGAGTGCGCGGGTCCGCTGTCGAGAATCTGGTCCCCGTCGGCATCCATGTCCTCGAAGATCGAGGCATAGGCCAAGTAGAATTCCAGCGCGCCCAGCAGCGGCCGGCAGCGGCCGTCCTCGCCGCAGCCGAAAAGACGCTCGAACAGCTGGCGGATCGACTCGAAGTCGAGGCTCGCCTTGAGATCGTCGATGATGTACAGGAGCGCCGCCTGTTCCAAGGAGTATTTCTTGCCGGCCTTGGGCGATTCGAAAAACGGCTTGAAATCCCGCTTGACCCAGTTCTGCATCGCCGTAATCGACAAGGACGAATATTCGACCCTCGCGCCGAGCGTCGCGGCCTCCTGCAGCGAGACGCCCTTGATGCCCTGCCCCTTGATGAGCTTCTCCAGCACGGCTGGCCAATCCGTCGTGAGGAAAGCCGGCAGCGCCTTGCCCGAATCCACTTGATCGCGGTGCTCCTTGCGCCATGCATCCTGCACGATCTGAATCGGGCTCTCGGCCCGGCGTCCGCAGAGCGAGAGCAGCAGCTCCGCCATCTGGCGCCGAGTCAGCATAAAGGCTTCCATGCCGTTTTCCTCCTTCCGCTTCAGGCTATCAAGTTCATATGAACCTATCATAAGTCCCCCACATGCCCCTGTAAAGGCTGGCATGGAGGAGAAAAAAGCCGATTGAGCGGCGTTGTTCGCCTCCCACAGCCTTATACCGTCAGCCAAAGACTTTCAAACAGTTGATGGACAGGCGATAGGTTCGATATACTGGTTCAAAAGAACTCATTTCATAAGTAAAGGATGTCGATGATTTAGAATGGACAGTATAGGCTTGAATTTGGCTTTGGTCGCACTGCTGATTTTTCTAACTGCCTTTTTCGTGGCGACGGAGTTCGCCATCATCCGGATTCGGCCGAGCCGCGTGAACCAGCTCGTCGTCGAAGGACGCAAAGGCTCGTTGGCCGTGCAGAAAGTAACGAGCAACCTGGACGGATATCTCTCCGCCTGCCAGCTCGGGATCACCATCACCGCTCTCGGACTCGGCTGGCTCGGCGAGCCAACGATGGAGCGGATCCTGGAACCTCTCTTTCACCAATTCCATCTGAACGACAGCCTGGCGAGTCTTCTGTCCTTTTTGATCGCGTTCTTAGTCGTAACCTACCTGCATGTCGTCGTGGGCGAGCTCGCGCCGAAGTCATGGGCCATCCAGAAAGCCGAATTCATCAGCTTCCTCGTCGCCAAGCCGATCATCTGGTTCCACCGCATCCTCTATCCGTTCATCTGGCTGCTTAACGGCTCCGCCAATGCCCTCATTCGGCTGTTCGGCCTGCGCGCCGTCAGCGAGCATGAGAACGCGCACTCCGAGGAAGAGATTCAAATCATCCTCAGCGAAAGCCTGCAGAGCGGCAAGATCAACAATACCGAGTATGGCTACGTGAGCCGCATCTTCGCTTTTGACGAGATGGTCGCCCGCGAAATCATGGTTCCCCGCACCGACATGGTATGCCTGTACACGAACCATAGCCGCGAGGAGAACCTGGCCGTCATCCAAAAGGAGCAGTACACCCGCTTCCCGGTCGCGACCGAAAGCAAGGACAATATCGTCGGCATGATCAACACGAAGCAGCTCTTTCTGACCTATCAAGAGGATAAGGAATTCAACTTCAAGGATCTGATCCATCCGGTCGTATCCGTGCCGGAGAGCATTCCGGTCAAGCAGCTGCTCAAGCGCATGCAGCTCGAGCGCGTCCACATCGCCATTCTGGTGGACGAGTACGGCGGCACGTCCGGCCTGATTACGATCGAGGACATTCTCGAAGAGATCGTCGGCGAGATCCGCGACGAGTTCGACGAGGACGAGCGCCGCGAGATCGAGAAGCTCGAGGAAAACTGCTACCTGCTCGACGGCAAGCTTTCCCTTGACGAGCTGGGTCAGCTGACGAGCCACAACTTCGACAACGAGGATACCGATACCGTCGGCGGCTGGCTGTATACGCGCCTGCAATCGCCCAAGGTCGGCGTCCAGCATGATTACGAGAATCTGACGTTCATCATTCGCGAGGCGACCAAAAACCGCATCCGCAAGATCGAGCTCATCATCCATACCGAGGACGAGATTTCGTCGGCCGAAGCCCAGGCCGCGCAGGCTCAAGCCGAGCTGAGCGAGGAGCCTTCCTCTTCCTGATCGGAAGCTTGGCTTCCAGCCTCCCCCACCTGCCTGTAGGCAGGTGGTTTTTTTGCGCCATCGGCAGTCCGCCGACGGTTCCGTCTACGAGCAGCAGCTTCCGGCAGACGAGGCCGATCCTATCCCAGCACGAAAAAGCAGCCCTTCCGGAAGTGGAAGAGCTGCTTGCTCGGGACGGCTTAGTTGTCCGTCGTATATGGCAGCAGGGCTACTTGGCGGGAGCGTTTGATCGCAACCGTCAGAGCACGCTGGTATTTCGCGCTTGTGCCCGTCACACGGCGTGGCAGAATCTTGCCGCGCTCGCTGATGAACTTGCGAAGCAGGTCCGTGTCCTTGTAATCAATGTGCTTGATTTTGTTCACGGTGAAGTAGCAGACTTTACGGCGCTTGTTGCGGCCGCCTTTGCGGAACTTGCGCTCTGGACGCTCGCCGCCGTCTTCTCTTTGCTTGAATCCCATGGTCTATCCGTCCTTTCCTTTAAAATGGCAAATCATCTTCGGAGATGTCGATCGGACGTCCGTCATCCGAGAAAGGATCCCGGCTGTTCGAAGAACCACCGCCGCCGCGATTGCCCCCGTAGGAACCTCCGCCTTGGCTTCCGCCGCCCGATTGGCCGCCGCCACCACCATAGCCTCCGTTGCCGCCGCCGTAATTTCCACCGCCGCCTCCGTTGCCGCTGCTTCCGCCGCCGCTGTAAGAGCCTTCCTCACGCGGAGCGTTGTTGTCGCGGTTGCCGGATTCCAGGAACCGAACGTTGTCGGCAATGATTTCCGTCACGTAGACGCGCTTGCCTTCGTTGTTCTCGTAGTTCCGGACTTGCATCCGTCCTTCGACTGCCGCCAGACGACCTTTGCGCAAGTAATTGGCGCAGGTTTCGGCGAGCTGCCTCCAGGTGACGATCGGTATGAAATCGGCTTCGCGCTCGCCGGATTGGCTGTTGAAGGGCCGATCCACCGCCAGCGTGAACTGCGTGACCGCAACTCCCGAAGGGGTATAGCGAAGCTCCGGATCTCGGGTGAGCCTGCCGATCAGAATGACACGGTTCAACATCGTACGCACCTCCCAAGTCAGCTGAATCTTGGCTTACGCTACGTCTTTGACGATCAGGAAACGGATGACATCATCCGTAATCTTGATGACGCGGTCCAGCTCGTTGACCACTTCGGACGGACCCGTAAAGTGGACAAGAACATAGATCCCGTCACGGATCTTGTTGATCTCATACGCAAGACGGCGCTTGCCGAGAACGTCGGACTTGGAAACCTCTCCGCCATTCGCGATGATGCCATTGAACTTTTCGACGAGAGCTTGAACTGCTTCTTGCTCCGTCTCCGGACGAATGATGTACATCAATTCGTATTTGCGCACTTTGATTCACCTCCTCTTGGACTAAGCGGCCCTTCCCACCCTTGCGGATGAAAGAGCAAGGAGCGAGGGATTAACTCGCATACCAACCTACTATACCAGAACAGCCTGTCCGACGCAACCCGCCGCAGACGGGACTGGAGCTTGAAGAGACCGCTATGCGTGCGAATAATTCCCGCTGATGATTCGTTTCCGCCCGGCAGACACTAAGCGTCCGGTCCTGAGACAGGCCCGGGTTCAGGCCCGCATCGAGCCTGAACCCAGGCAACCGCGCTCCGGCGGCCGGATTCCAAGCGGAAGGAGGAGAAGCGCGAATGGGCGAGCGGACTAAATTCGAAGCGGGCTTCAAAGCGCCGAACGACGGCTGGTACATGGAGGCGGGCGAAGATTCCTTCCATATGGGAATTTCCCATCCCAAGAAGATTTCGTTGAAAAAAGGCCAGCATTTTCCAAAAACCACGAACCACAACCGCGTCTGGGTCAAAATGCCGAAAGGCTGAGCTGAAACCGGACAAACCTGCTGCGCATAAAAGCGCCGAGGCCGGCCATACTATCCTTGACGGCGCGACAAAGATGAGGGTGTGGTTCCGTTGGCCGTAAAAAGCGCAAGGGCACAGACACAGCAAAGAACTCATGTTCACGATCACAGAGAAGCGAGGGGTTGCGCCAAAGACAGTTGTCTTTAAGGCCATCGCCGCAGCGGGCGCAAAAGTCTTCGGACAGTTGAAGCCGGGCGGCATTCCGTGCGATTCGATGAAGAAAGTGCAGCTTGATTGATCTTGCAGCCCATTAAGCGCCGTCAGCAAAAGCCCAGCCAATCGGCTGGGCTTTTGCTTTCCGTCTTGCCGGACCTCGGCAAACGGAATTCGGGCATGAAAAAAGCGGCTCTCTGTCGAGAGCCGCTGATGATAGTAGCTGTGGATGGCGGAAAGGGTGGGATTCGAACCCACGCACGCCGTGAGACGCCTAGCTGATTTCGAGTCAGCCCCCTTGGGCCACTTGGGTACCTTTCCGCAGCATGATAGATCATATCATACGCCAAGCAATGATGCAAGCAAATGTTTTGAATCGACTAGGAAGAAGCCGCCTCTCCGCCCGCTTCCTTCCGATCGGCCGCTGCCCGCAGCACCTTCTTCAGATTCTTCTCGAACTTTGCCCGTGGAATCAGAACGCTATGCTTGCAGCCGACGCACTTGATCCGGATGTCCATGCCCATGCGGATGACTTCCATCTCGTTCTTTCCGCACGGATGGGGCTTCTTCATCTGAACGACATCGCCCAGCTCGAATTGCTTGCGCTCCATACCCGTCACCTCTTCCTCTGACCGCTGCTCCGATCCTCCGGCCGCAGCGTCCGCTCCTATCCATCTTACACTCCCCGCCGGTTCTAGGCCAGCGCTTCTTGCGGCCCTTCTCCGCTGCGCAGCAGCAGCTGCAGCTCCCGGTTGATCTGGCGGGATACGGTCGCCTCCGTGTTCGGCAGGCACTCCGCCACGATGCGCAGCTTATACTCGGCCGTCGTCATCGACGTGACGCCGAGCAGGTCCGGCACCTTGACGAGGTTCGGGTTGTCGAGCTTCTCCAGCATGCTTCGAATGCTTTCCGCCGCCTTCTCGACCTGGATGCCGTTGGGCACGTCGACGTCCACCACGGCGAGCGAATTGTTGAGCGAGAAGTTCGTCACCTGGGAGATGGTTCCGTTCGGGATGATGTGCACTTCTCCCGTCCATGTCTTCAGCCTCGTCGTCCGCAGTCCGATCAGCTCGACCGTGCCTTTGTACGTCCCCGTCTGGATGACGTCGCCGACGGCGAATTGATCCTCCAGCACGATGAAGAAGCCGGTGATGACATCCTTCACGAGGCTCTGCGCCCCGAAGCCGATCGCCAATCCCAGTACGCCGGCGCCCGCCAGCAGCGGCGCGACATTGACGTTCAGCATCGACAGCACGAGCATTCCCGTGATGAAGTAGACGACATAATTGGTTACGTTTTTCAGCAGCCTCCCCAAGGTCACGACGCGCCGCGTCCGCTGCTGCACCCGTGTCTCCCGCTCCATCACCTTGTCGATCGCCTTGCCGACGATGAAGATGATGAGCTGGCCGATCAGCAGGATGAAAGCGACCTTGATGCCGATAATCGTCGCGTTGATCCAGAACTGGCTGTCAAAGTAATTCGTCATCGCCTTCCAAAACGCGCTCGTCTTTTGGGCCACGTCCTCTGTCACGCCCCCCAGGTCCGTCGGCAGCGGAGCAGCGGACGGTTGCGGGCTCGCAGAAGGCTCGGCGCTCCCGGATGGCGGAAGCGATGCCGCAGGATTCGCCGCTGTCAGCAGCTGAAGCATGAAATTCATTGAATTCGTTCTCCTCTCTATATAAAAAGAAGCCTCTCCGCATCGGCTGCGGGAAGGCTGGATTCGTTGGACCTTGCGACCGATCGTTTACCCTCACCGCCGGCTCATCCTGCTCGACCGCTCCAGCAGCTGCAAAGGCTGCCTCCGCAGAGGGGTCAGACCGGTTCGTAGCCGCCCGGCGTCTCGCGGAAAATGCCGCGGATATCGACGGACTGTTCCTTCAGGATCATCCGGACGCGCTCCAGCTCTTCTTCCGGAAATTCGATCGACAGCGCGCAGCCGGCGGTTATCGTCTTCGGCGTCGGCCGGATGTCGATTTCGATTTCGGCGTATTCGAGCAGCATTTCCGTCCGCAGCGCCTGCTGCGTCGAATCAAAGGCAATGAGCATCGTCGGGACTCCTTTTCAAAGGGACAGGCGAGTATAATTCCGCTGTCTCTACCATATACTAGTAGTAGTTCATTTTAGCGGAGGGGAATCTATGAAACGTCCTGCTGCCATGCATGAAGTCCCGCTCAAGGTGCCGCATACCGACCCCGGCGCCTCCCAGCAGCTGGCAAGCCGGCTGCTGCTGCATCTGCTGCACGTGCCGGCGGATCGCCGCATCGCCGTCGTCTGCATCGGCACCGACCGCTCGACCGGCGACGCGCTCGGACCGATCATCGGCTCCAGGCTGGACAAGCTGCGCGGCTCCCGGTTCGAGCTGTACGGTACGCTGGACGAGCCCGTCCATGCGATGAACCTGGAACACACCTTGCAGGACATCCAGCGAGCGGATTCCAAGCCGTTCGTCATCGGCATCGATGCTTGTCTCGGCCAGCTGAGCAGCGTCGGCTGCATCCAGCTCGGCAACGGTCCGGTACGCCCTGGCGCTGGCGTCAACAAAGAGCTTCCTCCCGTTGGGGATATCCATATGACCGGCATCGTGAATGTCGGCGGCTTCATGGAATACTTCGTCCTGCAAAATACGAGGCTCAACCTCGTCATGCGCATGGCCGAGCTGATGGCCGATACGCTCGCTCTCGCTATCCGCGACTGCCGGCCTTATCCGATGCATGCGGCAACGCAAGAGTGATCGCTTGCTGCTCCTCCGGCGTCAACGGATAGGACGAGCCTCCTTGCTCCAGCGGCTTGGCGTACATGTAGGTCTCGTCCCGTCCATGCAGCCCGGTCAGCACGACGCCGGAGCCGGCCTCGTCGATGATCGCCACCGAAAAGCTCATGTCGCTCCCCTGATTGGAGAACGCATTGTAGCGTACGACTCCCACCTTGCCCTTCATCTCCCGAAGCAGCTGTCCGAACTCGGCCAGCTGCCGATCGAACCGGCCCAGCCGCTCCTCCTGCTCGTCCAGCGATAGCCGCAGGCCGACGATGACTTCCTCCAAATTGGTTACGCCCGTCTGCCCCATCACCTGCACATATTGCCGCCGCAGCTTCTTCAGTCTGCGGCCGATCGCCGCGATCCAGACGATCAGCAGCAGCAGGACCAGCGCCAGCAGGCCGATCGCGATGCCGTAAAAAGGCTCTTCTGTCCACGACTCGATCCAATCATTCATGATTCCAAGTACGCTCCTCTTGCCCTACAGGGGATAATGGGTCCGAATCTCGCGCATCGCCTGCACGAGCGCATCTGCCTCATCGTCCGTCGTGGAGAAGCCGACGCTCGCCCGGACGGCGCCGCTCTCCGCCGTCCCGGCGCTGCGATGAGCCAGCGGGGTGCAATGATAGCCTGCCCGGACCGCGATGCCGTAATGCTGATCCAGAATGAAGCTCAGCTCCGATGCCTCGACGCCTTCCATCGTGAACGCGCAGATGCCCGTCCGCGGCCGGCCGGGCCCCGGTCCGAGCAGCCGAACGCCGCCGACGGCTGCCAGCCCGTCCATGATACGGCCGATCAGCTCCGTCTCGCGGGCATGAATCGCCTGCGGCGTGCGCTCCAGCACGAGACGGACGCCCGCAGCCAGACCCGCGTTGCCGGGAGTGTTCGGCGTTCCCGCCTCATAGCGGTCCGGCCGCACCGTAGGCTGGTCGGCCGCTTCCGATTGGCTGCCGGTGCCGCCGTGAAGAAGCGGCATCGGGTCGAGTCTCGGGTGGATATACAGGCCGCCGGTTCCTTGAGGTCCCAGCAGAGCCTTGTGCCCGGGAAAGGCGAGCAGATCGATGCCCATCGCCTCGACGTCGAGCTCAAGCACGCCGGCGGATTGAGCCGCGTCGACCAGGAAAGGCACGCCGCTGGCGCGCGCGATGCCGCCGATGTCGCCAACCGGCAAAATAGAGCCGAGCAGGTTGGAGCTGTGCGTGGCGACGATCAGCGCCGTCTCCGGCCGCAGCGCTTCCCTTACCCGGGACGCATCCAGGCTGCCGTCCGCCGCCGTCTCGACATACGTGACGGCGATGCCTAGCGCGCCCTTCAAAAACTCCAGCGGCCTGCGGACGGAGTTATGCTCCACCGCCGTCGCCACGACATGATCGCCAGGCTTCAGCAGCCCTTTGATCGCGAGATTGAGCCCCTGTGTCGTATTCGCTGTCAGAGCGATATCGTTCGGGTTCGCGATCCGGAACAGCTTGGCCAGGCTTTTTCGCGCCTCGAACAGCACTCTGCCCGACTGCACCGCCATGCGATGGCTGCCTCGGCCCGGATTGGCCGCGCCTTGGCGCATCGCCTCCAGCACGGCCGACACCACCTCTTCCGGCTTGGGCCAGGAGGTCGCGGCATGATCCAGATAGATCAAGGGCTGCTCTGCCGTCATGATCGCTCTCATCCTTTCCACGAGGACCGGCTCCCGGCCGGCCCGCTGCGACTAACCTTCCAAAAACAACAATAGCATACCTAAGTTTAATCTCTGGGAAAGCAGATTACAACCAAGGTATGCTCGTTCGACGATTGAAGGGGAGCTTCGGCTTTGGCCCATGCGCATGCAAAAACAGCCGGGCTTTTAGAGCTTCAAAAGATCCAGAATCCGTTCCAGATCCTGCTTGTTGTAATACGCGAGCTCGATCTTGCCCCGTTCTCGCGAGGCTTTGATCTTGACCGAAGTCTGGAACCGCTCCCGCAGGCTTTCCTCCAGCGCCTCCAGATAGGCATCTCGCTTGACGGCCTTGATTTTTGGCGCCGGCTCCGGCTGCTTGCGTTCCAGCTCCTGAATCGCCTGCTCCAGCTCGCGCACGCTCCACTCGCTTTCGATCGCCTGCTTGGCCAGCTCCTTGCGAAGCTTGTCCTCCTTGATGCCGACAAGGGCTCGGGCATGGCCCATGGACAGTGTTCCACGTGAAACATTTCCCTTGATTTCCGGAGGCAGGGTAAGCAGGCGCAGGAAGTTGGCGATATGGGAGCGGGATTTGCCGACCTTGAGCGACAGCTCCTCCTGCGTGAGGTCGAACTTGTCCATGATCGCTTGATAAGCCGCTGCGAGATCGATCGCGTTAAGATCCTCCCGCTGCAGGTTCTCGATCAGCGCGATCTCCATCGTCTGCTGATCCGTGAAGCTGCGGATGACGGCCGGAATCGTTTTGAGCCCGCATAGCTGCGAAGCCCGGTATCGCCGTTCGCCCGCGATAATTTCGTATCCCTTGAGCACGGAACGGACGAGAATCGGCTGGATGACCCCGTGCTGACGGATCGATTCGGCCAGTTCATGAATGGATTCGTCATGGAACGTCAAGCGAGGCTGATACGGATTCGGCCTCAGCTGCTTGAGATCGATCTCGACGACCTTGTCATCCTCTTGAATCGAAAGGGAGGGAATGAGCGCATCCAGACCTCTACCTAGCCGCTTGCTCATATTGAATCACTTCCTTCGCCAGTTCGAGATAAACTTCGGCGCCTTTGGAACGAGGATCGTACGTAATGATGGCTTGGCCATGCGACGGCGCCTCGCTCAAGCGCACGTTTCGCGGGATAATGGTCTGATAGACCTTCTGCTGAAAATACTTCTTCACTTCCTCGATGACCTGGATGCCTAGATTCGTGCGGGCATCGAACATCGTGAGCAGCACGCCTTCGATTTGCAGCGACGTATTGAGATGCTTTTGCACGAGCCGCACCGTATTGAGCAGCTGGCTCAGCCCCTCGAGGGCGTAATACTCGCATTGAATTGGGATGATGACCGAATCCGCAGCCGTCAGCGAATTGATCGTCAAGATGCCGAGCGACGGCGGGCAATCGATCAGGATGTAGTCGTATTCGCCGCGCAGCTGAGCAAGCGATTTTTTAAGCCGAACCTCCCTCGATATCGTCGGGACGAGCTCGATCTCGGCTCCCGCCAGCTGAATCGTGGCCGGAATGATGCTCAAATTCGGCACCGCCGTCTGCGCTACCGCTTCATGCGGATCGACTTCGTTAATCAAGACGTCATAAATGCTGTTCTCCACGTCGGCCTTGCTGATGCCGACGCCGCTGGTCGTATTGCCTTGCGGGTCGATATCGACCAGCAGCACCCGCTTTCCGAGGGAAGCGAGGCATGCCCCCAGATTGACGGATGTCGTCGTCTTCCCGACGCCGCCCTTCTGGTTCGTTATGGCGATTATTTTGGACAACCTTGTCACCTCAAATTTCCATATCTTCGGTCCTTCAGAGAGCCGTCGGATCGATCCGGCGGATAGCGTTTGCATCGAGGAACAGGATCAGATGATAAAAAAAAGCGGCTGCTGCCGCTTATGCGCTGCCCGGAAATCCGGCGGCATCATTCGGGCATCAGGGAGCGGAATCATGGTGTCGGTAGCCGCAGGACGCCGCGCATCCGGTGCAGGGATTGAAGCCAGTATAAAGGAATCCGCCCGGATTGAAAACCGCTCCCGGGCGGGATATCAGCGTTTGGGAATTTGAATGACGATTTCGTAGTGGTCCTCGAAGTCCTTCTCGTCGGTCTTGATCTGCAGGCCGGAGCCGGACACCATGTCAATGGATTGACGAATCGTATTCAGCGCAAGCCGCACATCCTTCGTGAAGGAAATGCGCTTCGCTTTTTTCGCCTTCGTCGCTTCCTTGTAAAAGGCGACTCTTGCTTCCGTCTGCTTGACGTTCAGCTCCTTGCCGAGCACGTCCTCAAGCACCTTTTGCTGCAGCTCCTCCGAGTCCAGCGCGAGCAGCGAGCGGGCATGCCGCTCCGTAATCTTGCGTTCCGTAAGCGCCGCCTTGACCGGCTCGCTGAGACCGAGCAGGCGGATCTTGTTGGCGATGGTGGACTGGCTCTTGCCGAGCCTCTGCGCCAGACTTTCCTGCGTCAGGCTGTGCAAGTCAATCAGCTTCTGATAAGCGACCGCTTCCTCGATCGCGCTCAGTCCTTCGCGCTGCAGATTCTCGATCAATGCGATCGACGCGGCTTGCGAGTCGTTGAAGTCTCGCACGATGGCCGGAATCGTTTCTAGCCCGAGCTTGCTGACGGCCCGCCAGCGACGCTCGCCCGCAATGATCTCGTAGCGGTCCTCCCGAATGCGGACGACGATCGGCTGAATGACGCCATGCGTGCGGATCGTCTGGCTGAGCTCCTCGATCCGGTCGTCATCGAATATCGTACGCGGCTGATACGGACTCGTATCGATGCTGGCGATGGGAATCTGCTTCACTTCATCTTGAACAGCTTTCGGGTCGGACAGCCCGAACAGCCGGGAAAATTGTTCCTTCATCATTCTACAACCACCCGAATTCAATGTGCCATGTCCTTGCTGTAGGATCCGTGTGCGTCTGCCCCGACCCGTCGGCACCCTGCTTCCGCTGCTGGCGTCGCACGCAGCCTTCTTGGATGGAAGCGAGCCGGTCGCGGCTCTGGTTCATGCAGCACGGGCAGGTCGGTATGCGGTTCCCGCAATGATCGGCCGAATAAGGTCGCGCCGCATCGCTGACGCCAAAACGGCGAAAGCGCCGACGCTCCTGACGGAGGACGACAATCCCTTTCCCTACTTTCAATTCGTTGGAGGCTCGGAAATTTCCTGCTGGATTTCCCGCTTGCACGAAGTTTTCACCGACGGGAGGCAAAATGTTCCACGTGGAACATCGTCATCCGCGCGAATGGAGCAGAGGCTGCTTCAGCGGCACGCCCGCTTTGCGGGGATAAGCCTTCGGCGTAGCGTCCGTCTTGCGGATCAAGATGATGGCCCGCTCCGACTGCTCCTCCGGCAGGCGCAGCGTCTCCACGCGGTCGATCCGGCCGCGCAGCTCGCGGATGGCATGCTTCGCCTCTTCGAGCTCCTCCTGCGGGTCCGCACCCTTCATCGCCGCGAACAGGCCGCCTTTGCGCGCGAACGGCAGGCACAGCTCGCTAAGTCCCGCCAAGCGCGCGACCGCGCGCGCCGTCACGATGCCATAGCGGTCCCGATGCTCCGGACGACGCCCGATGTCTTCGGCCCGGCCGTGGACGCATTGCACGCCCTCCAGTCCGAGATCCTCGCATACATGCTGAAGGAACGTGATCCGCTTGGCCAGCGAGTCGACGATCGTCACATGCAGCTGCGGGAAGCAAATCTTCAGCGGCAGGCTCGGAAAGCCTGCCCCGGAACCGATATCGGCGAGATTGTCCGCCGACGACAAGTCGGCGTAGAAAGCGAGCGTGACGGAATCGTAGAAATGCTTTTCGAATACGGCTCCGCGCTCCGTGATTCCCGTCAGGTTCATCCGTTCGTTCCAGTCGACGAGCAGCTCGTAGTACCGTTGGAACTGCTCCAACTGGCGAGGAGAGAGCGGGATGCCCCGCTCCAGCAGCCGGCCGGCGAACGTATCGATCACCTTGTCCATGCCGCTATGCCCTCGCCGCACCGGCGCGGCTGAACTGCTCGAGATGCACCAGCAGGATGGAAATATCGGCCGGCGTCACGCCAGCGATGCGGGAAGCCTGCCCGATGTTGAGCGGGCGGATGGCGGCAAGCTTCTGCTTCGCCTCCGAAGCGAGGCCGTGCACGGCGCTGTAGTCGACGCCTTCCGGAATCTTCTTCTTCTCCATCTTGCCGAGACGCTCCACCTGAGCGAGCTGCTTCTCGATGTACCCGGCATACTTCACCTGAATCTCGACCTGCTCCTTCATGTCCTCGCTCAGCGCATACGGCGCCGGAGCGAACGGCTCCAGCCGGGCGTAGGAAATCTCGGGGCGGCGCAGCAGCGTGAGCGCGTCGGTCGTGGACTGCAGCGGGGCCGAGCCGGCTTCCTGCAGCATCGCCTCCGCCTCCTCCGGCCGGATCTTCACCGTCCGCAGACGGGCCAGCTCGTCTTCGACGCGGGCTTTTTTCTCCAGGAACCGGGCATAGCGCTCCTCGCTGATCAAGCCGATATCGTAGCCGGTCGGCGTCAGGCGGAGATCGGCATTGTCATGACGGAGCAGCAGCCGGTACTCGGCGCGGGAGGTGAGCAGGCGGTACGGCTCGTTCGTGCCTTTGGTCACCAGATCGTCGATCAGTACGCCGATATAGCCTTGCGAGCGCTCGACGATGACCGGCTCCTTGCCCTGCACCTTGCGAGCGGCATTGATGCCGGCGATGACGCCTTGCCCAGCCGCTTCCTCGTAGCCGGACGTGCCGTTGATCTGGCCGGCGGTGAACAGGCCCGGCAGCACCTTTGTCTCGAGCGAAGGCCACAGCTGCGTCGGCACGACTGCATCATACTCGATCGCATAGCCCGTGCGCATCATCTCGACCTTTTCCAGACCGGGAATCGAGCGCAGGATGCCGAGCTGCACATCCTCCGGCATGCTCGTGGACAGGCCCTGCACGTAATACTCCGACGTGTTCATGCCCTCCGGCTCCAGGAAGATCTGATGCTTGGGCTTGTCGGCAAAACGCACGATTTTGTCCTCGATGGACGGGCAGTAGCGCGGTCCCGTGCCTTCGATGACGCCCGAGAACATCGGCGCGCGGTGGAGATTCTCGTTGATGATGCGATGCGTGTCCTCCGACGTATACGTCAGCCAGCAAGGCAGCTGCTCGTTGTCGGCATACTCCGTTTCGAACGAGAAGAACTTCGGCTTTTCATCGCCGGGCTGAATTTCCATCTTGCCGAAGTCGATGCTGTCCTTATGGACGCGCGGCGGCGTGCCGGTCTTGAATCGTACGAGCTCGAAGCCGTTTTCCTTGAGCGATTGGGACAGCCGCACGGACGGCTGCTGATTGTTCGGACCGCTCTCGTAGATGAGCTCGCCCATGATGACCTTGCCGCGCAAGTAGGTGCCGGTCGTCACGACGACGGATTTGGCCCGGTACACGGCTCCGGTCTTGGTGACGACGCCGACGCAGGCGCCGTCCTCGACGATCAGCTCCTCGGCCATGCCTTGGCGCAGCGTCAGATGCGGCGTCTCCTCGATCGTTTTCTTCATCGTATGCTGATAGAGGAATTTGTCCGCCTGAGCACGCAGCGCATGGACGGCGGGGCCTTTGCCCGTGTTGAGCATCCTCATCTGAATGTACGTCTTGTCGATGTTCCGCCCCATCTCGCCGCCGAGCGCGTCGATCTCGCGCACGACATGGCCCTTCGCCGGTCCCCCGATGGACGGGTTGCACGGCATGAACGCCACCATGTCGAGATTGATCGTCAGCAGCAGCGTCTCGCAGCCCATCCGGGCTGCCGCCAGCGCCGCCTCGCAGCCCGCGTGCCCGGCGCCGATGACGAGGACGTCGTAGTGTCCTGCCTCGTAACTCATGTTCATTGCCTCCTGGTCGGAATCGGACGGTTCTCAGCCCGCCTCTTCCTCTTTTATGAAAATAGGTTTTCAAATCCAGCATTCGACGGCATTCGATGCCTTCTTTTGTCCTCCGCCGTCGCCCCGCTGTCCGTTGCCGGCGAACCTTCTCGATTCGTCGGCCCATCTATGCCGTTATCCACATGTGGATGAGCTATTTCCCCAAGCAGAATTGCGAAAAGATCTGATCGATCAGCGAATCAGCCGCCGTATCTCCGACGATCTCTCCGAGCAGCTCCCAGGCTGCCCGTACATCCAGCTGAACCATGTCGATCGGGATGCCCGCATCCGTCGCGTCCACCGCATCGCGCAGCGCGTCCGCCGCCCGGTGCAGCAGCGAGATATGACGAGCATTGCTTACGTAGGTCAGATCGGCGCTTTCCAGCTGCCCCTCGAAAAACAGCTCCCGGATGGCCCGCTCGAGGTCGTCGAGCCCTTGCTCCTGGAGCACGGACATCGGCACGATCCGGCTCTCCGGCAGCGCGTCCCGCACCTCGGACAAGTCAAGCCGCTCCGGCAAGTCCGTCTTGTTCACGACGACGATCACCTGGCGGCCGCGCAGCTTGCCGAGCAGCTCGCGCTCGTCCTCGTGGAGCGGCTCGCTATGGCTGAGCACGAGCAGCAGCAGCTCCGCCTCCGCGACCGCCGAGCGGGAACGTTCGACCCCGATCCTTTCCACGACATCGGTCGTCTCCCGGATGCCCGCCGTATCGAGCAAGCGCAGCGGAATTCCGGAGAGCGTCACGTATTCTTCGATGACGTCGCGGGTCGTACCCGGTATGTCCGTCACGATCGCCTTGCTTTCCTGCACGAGCGCGTTCAGCAACGACGACTTGCCGACGTTCGGACGCCCGACGATCGCCGTCGTGATGCCTTCGCGCAGAATCTTGCCTTCAGCCGCCGTCTGCAGCAGCTTGCGGATCGAGTCCAGCGCGGCGCCGCAGCTCTCTTGAATGTAGCGGCTGGTCATTTCCTCGACGTCATGCTCCGGATAGTCGATGTTGACCTCGATATGGGCGAGCAGCTCGATCAGGCTGTGACGAAGCGCATGGATCCGTTTGGACAGCGTGCCCTCGGCCTGCTTGAGCGCGACGGTATAGGAGCGGTCCGACTTGGAGCGGATCAGGTCGATGACAGCCTCCGCCTGGGCGAGATCGATGCGTCCGTTCAAGAACGCCCGTTTCGTGAACTCGCCCGGTTCGGCGACGCGCACGCCCGGCTGCCGAAGGACGAGCTCGAGCACTTTGCGTACGGCGATGAGGCCGCCATGCGCGCCGATCTCGACGACGTCCTCCGCGGTAAAGGAGCGCGGTCCCTTCATGACCGTGACGAGCACCTCCTCGATCGTCTCGCCGCTGGCAGGATCGACGATATGCCCGTACGTCACCGTATGCGTGGCCGCTTCTGGCAGCGGCTGCTTGGATTTCAGCACGCCGCCTACGCTCTCGATCGCCTGCGGACCGCTGACGCGGATGACGGATATGCCGCCTTCTCCGAGCGCCGTCGCGATCGCCGCGATCGTATCTTGAGTCATCATGATGCGGATGTTCACCTCGTTTTAGTCGGTCGGGCCCATAACCTCCGAGACAGGCTTCAGCCTCAAACCGGATGATGGCAAAAAAGCAATGACTGTAAGAGCCATTGCCGCCAAATCGAACTTTTATGCATGGAGAGCCGGCTGGCCTCTCCTCCTTACTTGTTCTTGGAGGATACGGCCGCCTTGCCCTTGCCTTTGTTTTTCTTCTGGCCGCCCTTGCCTTGGTTCTGGCCGCCTTCTTCTTTCTTCGGCTCCTTTTTGTCCGCGTTGCGGACGTAGAGGAAGTAGTTCTGCACGATCGTGTAGATGTTCGTGTAAACCCAGTAGAGCGGCAGCGCGGACGGGAAGTTCCACGCCATGACCAGGATCAGGATCGGGAAGATGAGCATGATCGTATTCATCATCTGCATCTGCGGGTTGTCCGGCTGGGCCTTCTGCATCATCTTCGTCTGCACGTACGTCGTGATGGCCGCGATGATCGGCAGGATATGCCACTGGTCCGGCTCGCCGAGCTGCAGCCAGAGGAATTCATGCGTCTTGATGTCGCTGTTATAGTAGATGGAATTGTAGAGCGCGATGAAGATCGGCATCTGGATGAGCAGAGGCAGGCAGCCCGCCATCGGATTGACCTTGTTCTGCTGGAACAGCTTCATCGTCTCTTCCTGTTGCTTTTGAGGGTTGTCGGCGAATTTCTTGCGGATCTCCTGGAGCTCCGGCTGAATCGCCTGCATCGCCTTTGAGCTGCGGTACTGCTTGAGCGTGAGCGGCAGGATCAGCGTGCGGACGATGATGACCATCAGCAGGATCGCAAAGCCGTACTGTCCGCCGAACCAGTCCGCGAACGTGTCCAGCGAATAGGAGAAGTAGTAGACGACATTCCGCTCCCACCAGTTTCCGTTCGCTTTCAGATCCTCGGTCGTCGTCGCATGATCGGTGTTCGGCATGCATCCAGAGAGGAGCGCTACCAACGTGACCAGGGAGAATAGGACGAGCCATTTGCGTTTTGAAGCCAAGCGCGAAAAAAACATGTGAATCTCCTCTCTGACAGCCTGTCGCGATTCAACCTAAACTATACCATACAAAAAGGGGCAATGAAACAAGCCCTTCCGGCCCCCCGCAGCCCGGAGAGCGCGCTTTCACCGCGGCTTCAGCAGTCCGGCTTTGCGAAGGACATGAAGCACGTTCTTCTCCAGCTCCTCGGTCGGCTTTCCTACCGCTCCGGCGCGCACGATCAAGATCATGTCGGTCCGCTCGTAGATCCGGTCGGCATGCTTCCTCACGATTTCCTTCAGGACGCGCCGCATCCGGTTGCGGACGACGGCATTGCCGATCTTTTTGCTGGCGGAGATGCCGAGCCGGAACGGCTCGGCGATCGGCTGCCGCGACCAGTAGACGACGAACTGGCCATTGGCGAAGGATTTCCCTCCGCGATAGGTCCGGGCAAAATCCTCGCGCCTTCTAAGACGCCATTTTCTTTGCATCGTTCACCGTCTCCATGAGTTTTCGGCGCCGCATGGCGCCATGAGGACTCCCTTACGAAAAAAAAGACCACGCCAGGTGGTCTTTTTTCCACAAGCCAGAATTATTGTCCATTCTCGCTTTGAAGCGGACGAAGCCGCTTTTATGAAGGAAAAGAGCTTATGCGCTCAGTTTGGCGCGGCCCTTCTGGCGGCGTGCAGCCAGTACTTTGCGGCCGTTTTTCGAGCTCATCCGCTTGCGGAAGCCGTGAACCTTCTTGCGCTTGCTCACGTTCGGTTTGAAAGTCGGTCTCATTACATGCACCTCCCCGCTTTAAGTTCGTTCGTCCAACTCGGCTGCTCCTTGGCTCGAAGCCGCGGAACCGCTGGACGAGCGATCTGTTCGTCCGTGCCCAAGTAAAAACGCCTTTTTCCATTTAACCATTTCGGCCGCTTGAAGTCAACCGGCATCTCGCTCGATCATCGCGGCCCGAACGTGCGTCCAGCCCTTCCTTCATCTATATGGGTGTGGATAACAAAAAACGGCTTAGGAACCGTCGCTTTTTAGTAACATGTGCACAAAAAAAAGAAGATTTGACGATCGGTGTCGAAATGCGCACAGGCTGTTAACAATATCTTGTGCTGTAGATAACTCTTATACACAAGCGGTAGGGATTGTGGATAATATTCCGCTGCTCGTTGAAATAGAGCCTTTCTTTTGCTATGATAGATTTGTTTTTGTTGTGGACGGAGAGCAATGCCGGCTGGATTTATCAACAGCCTGTGGATAAGAATGTGAACAACGTGATCCCCCTCTGTATAACCTTCATCAACAAGTCCCTGCATCTGTGGATGGATGAGCGGCTTACCCCAATAGAATCGACTCGCATAGCGGCATCAAGTTTTGCCATCGTACCAACAGGGATAGGAGTGACCGTCA